>CAZKPD010000005.1:0-45073 GCA_964554585.1 uncultured Rikenellaceae bacterium | reverse complement strand
CCCAGCAGGTTGAACACCTCGAGGCTGCGAACCTCCGAAAGACCATACAGCGTTAGGCTGTTGCCAAACGGGTTCGGGTAGGCGCGTACGCCCTCCAAACCCTCTGTGGGGGTCCAGTTCCCGTTGTTGTCCTCACAGCCAAAGCGTGCAGCCCAGCCAGGGCGGTTCACCGAACCGTTGGAGGTGAATACGAACGTGAGCGCGCCTTCGCCATTGCTGGCTACCAGCTTACCCGGGTTCTCCTTGCCCGTAATCGTAGCCAAAGGTGTGCCTGTTGCGCTTGGCCCATCATACACCAGCAGCTGGTCATTATTGGCTTCAATATCTACCTGGCTGAACGTTACGCTAACCGCACGGCCCGATCCCTGCGGGTAAACCGTTAGGGTATGGTTCTCGTTGTTTCCGTAGTTGCCATTGGCTCCACCCGTATCGTAGAACAGCCCGCTGCAGGTGGTCAACGTTCCTGTCTGCATCACATGCGTGGCCAGAACAATTACTGCATCTTTCACGATGAAGGGTTCCGATGTGCCAACTACGTTAGTTGCTGTCAGCTTCACCGTGTAGCTCCCCACCTTGTTGAACTTCACGCGGGGGTGCTGGCTGGTGGGCTTGGTTCCGTCAACGAAACTCCAATCCTGGTTCTGAACACCGGGAGAGATTACCCAACTCCAAGAGATGGGCAGGTTGTTGGATGTATCGGTGAACTGAACAACCTCTCCGGGAAGGATCTCCGATTTGTCCACCATGAAACCTGCTGTTGGAACATCGGTTAGCTCATTGATAGTGATATAACCCGCTTTGGTCTCTGTAGTAGAGCCGGCGGGATTGGTAGCAGTAAGAGCCACGGAATAGCTGTTGGCAGTTACAAACTGCACCTTGGGATGCTGACTGGTTGCGCTGGTTCCCTCAACAAATTTCCAATCGGAACCTGCAGTACCCGGAGTGATGGTCCAGTTCCAGCTTGCAGGTGCACTGGTGCTCAAATCGGTGAAACGAACTACGTCGCCCTCAACGGTTACCCTTGGGGTACCGGTGAATTCGGCAACGGGTGCCGCTGCAGGTACCAGGATAATCCGGTAGTCCTCGGTTCCGCCCCAGCTGAATGTGCCACACGGCTTGATGTCGTTGATGTTGCTCGTCTCGCGAACCACTACCCGTACGAACTTCTGGCCCAGTGGGGCATCGGCGGGGATGGTGATGGTGCCCTCGGCAGTCCAGTTGGCGTTTTGCGGAAGCACCGTGAAAGCGGTCTCCTGGGGCTCGGTGAATGTTCCATCGTAGTTCCAGTCGATGAACACCTTGGCACCCTTGGTGTAGCTTGTTCCCACGCTACCTAGTTGAACGCTCACCGGATAGGTGAAGCCCACCATAAACTCGTGTACCAGCTCCGGATCGTTGGTGAAGTCGTCATACGTTCCTCCCGGTTCTGTGAAGTTCTCCAGCGGACCAAAGGTGAATCCGATGAGGTCGCTCCACTGATTAGAGGTGGCACCAGACACACAATACTCTGGAACGAATCCAATTACCAGCTCATAAGTATTTTCAACCACATATGCTCCTGCTGTTGTTTTGGCTTTTAGGTTAGCAACAGACCCGTCGGTCGCCTCATTAGAGGCTGAAACAGTGTACTCTAAGGTTGTTGTTTCATTAACACCCAAAGATGCAACAGAGAAACTACCGTTTACGATAGAAATTAGATTGCTTGTGGTAGTTAGAGTGGTGTTGAAATTACCCACTTGTGCATGACCTTTATTGGTAAGCGTAATTAACACTTTACCCTCTTCACCAGGATCAAGAAGATTGTTGCCGTTACCACTGGCGCTATCATTAATAGACAGCTCTCCGTATTCAAAAACAGGTGCGTTGGCTTTAATCTTTAGAGAAGCGGTCCACGAAGAAGATCCATCTTGAATTTCAAGCGTAAATACACCTTGGTATTGGTCAGGAATATTATTGGCTACAACCAGCTCAAATGCATTATTCACAGTAACCGTATTCCCTGTATCTCCTGTGGGAATGGCGCCAAAATTCACTTGAGCTCCTTGGCTAATGGTGAAATACTGATCGGTTCCGGTAAGCTTAGCCTTAACGGACTGTCCAGGATCGGCACCCACATTTTTAAGGGTTACATTAAGCTTGATAGTTTCAGAATAATCGGCTTGCCCGTTATTATTTCCTGAAGCATCGTTAATCGTATATCCTTCAAGAACAATATAGGGTCCCTCAAGGGCCGAAGCCGGAACCTGAATCATATAGGGAATGGTTTGGGGTCGAGTAACCACAATATCTACAGTTCCACCATCAACAATGGGGTTAATCTGAACCTCAACCTCACCGCTCTCATCAACCAAAGCAGCCCCATGCAGAACACCGCCCTTGCTGATTGCCACATAGGAGCCGGGCAACGCATTAACGGTATAGGTATTTAACCCAATGGGAACTATGGGCATATGCGACACGGTATTCACTTCCCCTTCGGTGTGATAAGCGATTAGTGAGGGGTCACCCAAAACGTTATAGGCTTGCCAATAGTAAAGTGGAGACGAGTGATATGGATATCCCTGCAGATGAACCTCAGTAACGGCTAGGTTACCCACAGCAATAATACCTCCGGCAGACATATAGTCCGAAACAAATGGTGCATCGTATGCCCCCAATGAACTTTCTTCAAAGGTTGGAACATAACCATTGTTTGTCCCTGAGAGCGGAAATGCTCCAACGGCCCAATAAAAGTCTTCGAACCAATATGAGCTGGGTGAAGAGCCGATATAGGTAACTGCACCTTTTTGCTTACCCCTAATCCATGCCTCACCAATACACTCATTGTAACCAAAATCTGCAGCTAAACAGCAGTTACCTATGGCCAAGGGGTACTTATTGGTATTGGTAAAAGCATTCACATTGGAAATGGTAAGCTGGGGATCGCCCCAAACAGTTTCACCACAGTGTGCGGTATAGTTAATAAAGCTAACAGAGATACGCTCATTGGCATAACAACCGCTGTATCCACTGCTGTTGTTGGGGTTATTGGGATCACTGGACACACCATAACCCCAAACTGTATTGTAACCATTACTGCTATTGTAATAGTTTGCCGTGGCATACTTTACTGCCGGTTGACCCAGCTTAGGATTCCAGTTTGAGTCAACCCCTGCAATAAAAGTTGCATTGTTTAAGTACGAAGCATCTTCAAACTGATACTGTTCATAGTAAAGAACCTTCTCAATAATATTCTCCATCTGAGCAACAGTTTGAGCAGAGAAACGTCCGTAGTACATCTCCGGGAACATGTCCCCATCCACGCTGGCGTAGTACAGGTCTGTTTGCTTCCCTGAAGAAGAGCCCGTTCCGGTTGACGGAACTTGCTGCACATCGCCCATTATCACAAGAAAAGACGGGGCAGGACTTCCGTCTGTAGGATTATTGTATTTGTTATGAACAAATGTCTTAATCGCATTCGTTGTGGTTCCGATATCATCCGTATAGGCCACCTCAACGTAGAAACCTTTTTTAGTTTTCCATTCTACAAATGGAGCAATAGCATCCTCAAACATCCTGTTGCTCACGATAAGCATCCCTATGGGATAGTTTACTAGGTCAGGATGATCATCAAAAGCATTTCTGGTTAAGGGATTAGCTACTAAAGAATAGATGGGATCAAAATAGGGTGACCACGTTTTTTCGAACACCTCTTTTTGAAGATCCATGTTCACACCTTCGTACACAACCTCTACCTCAACATCATTATACACTTTAATGGTTTCGGAAACCGGGTTATAGTCAACGGGGTAAACTTCAATACGTGCCAATCTAACCCCTCTAAGCGTTCCCAACACCTCAATGTGTGCTATGGGCCTATCGCTATACCCATCTATCTGATACGATTTTTCATTAAAATGAAAAGGGGAATTCTCTAGATCCTCATCCTTTCTTAAGGAAGGTTGGACAGGATATACCTTGCTGGTAATCCCATAATCTGACAGCGAAAATTCGGCCTCTGAGTATCCCACCACATTAAGCTTAACAGATGCTCCATGCGGGATTTGGATTAACTTTTTAAAAGCAGGCAACTTAGGTGTTCCCAGTTCTCCAATGGAATACCCTTTACCAAAATAGAGTTCTGTAAAATCCTGGCGTTTTGAGTTTTGTACTTCTTTTCCAAGGATCTCTCCCAGCGTAAACTGCATATTAAGACCTGAAAAGGAATTTTGTAAAACCACCTCTTCTGAACTTCTGTTTCCTACAGGAATAGAGAAGTCTTGTCCAAGACCGGTCGCGAACAAACCGACCGCTAAGAACAAAGTGATAAAGAATCGTTTAATCATGTTTAGGTATTTTATGGTTATCAAATTAATTGGGCAAGTTATAAAATAATTTTTGTGTTACTGAAGAGAACGATATTTTTTCTTTTTTGTAGTACCTGTTTTACAACCTGTTTGCATAACCAAAATTAGGGCTGCTGACAGATAAGTCTAATAGATTCAGCTATTTGGTAATGAAAACGAAAGCCTGAGAAAAAACATAAAAGAAGCCCCTTTCGGGGCTTCTTTTATAGTGCAAAAAGAGGATGATTATCTCTTAACCATTCTTCTTACGATAGTTTCTCCATTTTCACCTTGTAGGGTGATTAGGTAAATACCCTGAACCAATGATTCGGTATTAATGGTATTTTTACCATTCAGCGTAATATCCATTACCTGCTGACCAACGGAGTTGGTAATAACCACACGTTTAACCAGCTCTGCATTAGATAGGGTAATGTGCGAATCGAATGGGTTGGGGTATCCGATAATGCTAGCAAAAGTATTATCCAGAATACCAACTATCGGAGTTAACACGATATCACCAAGGTCTAATATCTTACCCACAGCATTGGCTGTATTTACCTCTTTAGTGTATGCCTCATAACCTGTATGGGTAATAGACAACGTGTAAATGCCTTCGGCTACATCTGCGTATTCAAATGCACCGGTAGCACCGGTAGTTGTAGTTCTAGCATCTAGCTTAACCTCAACACCTGAAAGCGGTCCTTCGGTTCCTTTAACAACACCCTTAACGGTGTAGTAAGCCTTAGGAGTAAAGATAATGGTCTCGATATCAGATTCGCCCGAAGTGTAAACGCTACGTACACCTGCAGTATAGGTTTCGTTCACAGCCAATCCTTGGAAGGTAAACTCTTCGGCAGTGATTGGGGTAGCGCCCGATACCAGCTGACCATCAAGATAAACCTTATAACCTAAGAAATCCTTGCTGGTTTTCTTTACGCTAGAGTATGCAAATGATGGTTTAGTGTAGTTTAGAATGTTACCAGCAACTTTTGTATCTAGGCTTACATCAAGGTCATCAACCATAAATACGAACACATCATTGGAAACACAAACAATAGCTACGTGGATCTCTTGGCCAGCAAACTCGCTAAGATCATACTCAAACTGTGCCCAAGCGGCTAGGGGAGCCTGAATCTTACCAGTAATAAACTCAAATGAACTTGTATTGGTATCCGTGGTAGAAACGGCAATCCTAAACTCTTCCAGTCCATAGTCCATGTAAGTTTTAGCCCAGAAGGATAACTTCATGCCACTTAATGCATTGAATTTTGGAGTAATTAACCAGTCGTTATTGGGTCCATTCTCTGCAGCAAAGCAAGCAATAAATTTATTCCCACTATGGGGTAGAATAGCCGGAGTTTCAGCCAGCGTAGGTGTGGTTTCAAAGGGGTTAAAGATAATGTATGATCCCACGTACCCTGTGTTGGGGAATTGTATTCCAGTAAACCCATAGGTTGAAGAACCGTCCCCATCGTAAAGGGTGTACTCCCCGATATTGGCAATGATAAAATCATCGTAACTTTCGAAATCATCGCTAAAGCCTACGAAGTTGTTCCAGCTAAACTTAACATCTGCATTGTCATTCAGCTGTTCAACCATAAGCGCGTATGGCGCAACAATAATCTCGGTTAGGGTGAGAGTACCCAAATCCTTATCCTCATTTATCACGACACCGGTTTGGTTATAAACTTCATATCCGGCACGGGTTATATTAAGATTATAAGTTCCTCCGAAAACACCTGTAATGGTAAACGTACCATCCGATCCACTTGTGGCTTCGTAGTTATCATATCCACTAAGTAGAATACTAGCATTAGCAAGAGTACTGTTGTCATTGCCCTTAACTGTACCCGTTACAGTATAGGTTGGGATTGCAGTAAGTTCAAAGTCTTCAAAGGTGGTAATGTTATGCTCATCTTCTGCAAGCACAAGGTCAGAGTATGTTCTGCTCTCATAACCAAACATATCAAAGGTTAGGTTATAGGTACCCGGCATGAGCATGAAGTGGAACATACCATCCTCATCGGTAAAGGTTCTAGCCTTAGCACCGAATGTTTGAACCATTACTCCTTCGATGGGTTCACCGGTATCAGCATCAACCACATTCCCGGTAATCTCGGCCAAACCTGCAGTGCTCAAGAAGATGGTGGTATTGGGATGCCAATTGTTAACAGATCCTGCGCCCGGATTTGCGGGATCTAGCGGTGCTGTTCCATCGGCATAGAGATGACGGCTTCTCGAAGAACCCGGATCTTCTGTCCCATAGAACCTATCCAAGCTGCTAGCATACCCATCTTCCCAAACGCGGTTAGTATAAACTACTAGGTTGCCTCCACCATAGATGTATGGATCATCAAAGGGTATAAGAATTGTGTTCTCTCCGCTGGGGAAGTTCATGGTTCCGTCATAAACGAGCGTTAACTCATCAAAGGGTATCCAACCACCACTTAGGTTTTCCAACTCTGTTTCAGCAATCCACACCTTAACTGCTTTATCGGTAAGGTTAGAGGTAAAATTATTATAGTAGGCAAGAGCCGTGATAGCTCCACCCCCTATTCCAATCTCATCAGCATAGTAGATGGTTTGTGTAAAGCTATTCTTCCAGTAGAAGTCAAAGGGCATACGTGATGGTGGGTAGTTGGTACCCGACCCAATGGTAATTGCGTTTATACCGGCAGGTTGAACATTAACCACATAATTAGCAGTCTTATTGTTGCCTGCAATTTCATCGGAGGCAAGCACAACCTCTCCGTAAACAGTAACTGCTCCTTCGTCCGCTGCTTCCGGAGTCCAAACGAGATCAAAGGTTTTAGTTTCGGCAAAATCAATGGCCACACCGTCAACCGAAGCTAGCTCAACTCCGCCCGCTTTCATTAGTTTAACGGAATAAGCTGTTTGGGTTGCAGTACCTGAATTCTGAACAGATACGGTATAGGTAGTAGCTTCTCCAACGGTGGGTGTTACGTTGCCGGTTATGGTAATAGCTGCAAGGTCATTTTCTACTACGGGCTCTACAATTACATTGTCAAAGTTGTAGTTGTTAATGTTATACACATCTCCGTTAAACTCCCAACCAAGTCTCATTTCTGTGGTACCCGCAGGAACAGTAATGTAAAGTTCTTGTTGAACAGGTCCAAAGGATCCGGTTAGCTCTTGACTCCATAGGTTTACCCATTCACCGTTATCAAAAGAAACCTGAACGGCCAAGGTATTGCCCGAAGCTAAATAGTTGCTTAAATAGTGCTTAAACTTAAAGCGTAGGTTCTCATGATCAGCAGGGCTAAATGAATTGGTAACCAAACGGCTCATCTCAGTGAAGCGGGGGCTCCAGTAGAGTCTCATTTCAGGTGCAGTTCCTCCGGCAGAAGCTGTATTTTGAACAGACCAAGCTGCGGTTGCAAAACCCTCTTTTACCCATCCGGCAGGAAGCTCTCCAACAGGAACTCCATCAAAGGGTTCGTAGAAAAGGATACCTTCGGCACCCAATAGTGCAACGTTAGATACCGCTGATCCACCCTCTCCAATATAGTTGCTGGCAATTACCTTGTACTGGTAATTCCCAATGCTGGGATTAAAATCATCATTCACCTCAGTTCCGGTAATGTCTTCTTCCACAACAGTGTTGGGCAGACGGATAACGGTATAGGTGGTATTGGCAGGGTTAAGATAACCTCCATTTAACCCTTCGGTGGGTGCATCCCAAGTAACTTTACCTCCGTTAGCGGTTGCGGTTAGCACCACATTTTGGGGAGCTGCGGGCTTGTCATTGCCAATCCAGATAGTCTTGCTTACAGTAGGACCATCACCTACACTATTTGTTGCATAAACTGAAAATTTATGCATTCCAGCCTCAGTGGCGGTAAAATCATACGTTAATGCTCCGCCAACTGCGGGAGTAGTAAATTCTTGTTCAAAAACCTCATTTACTTCAAGGGTAACCTTGTCAATGTCGGCAAGGGCTTCCCCGTCAAATGTTAAGCTGGGATTAGTCCAGCTAACGGCTGCATTCAAAGCTCCCATTGCACCGGCAACGGCGTCAAGGTCGGCAGGCTCACCGGGGGCTCCTGGTTCTGCTAAAACAGGAACCAAGCAAAGGGTAAATGGTTCATCATTTTGGCTCCATATACCTTCTTCAATGTCCAACTGCATGGATTTGTCTTGTCCGCCAATGGCATCAATCCACATAAACCAAGAGTCAGATTCTGTATTGGCTAGGCTAATCCAAAACTCCTCGGGAAGTCCGGTAATGGGATTTGCAGGGATATAATCCCAATGAAAAATATTAAAAGAACCTGCAAACATTTCTCCCGTTGTAGTACGGATTGGCTGAATAGTTTGTGCTAATTCGGTGATTTCTTCACCGGGAACGCCAGCGTTATTGTTATAAAATTTAAGCTCAAAGGTAGCAGGATCTACATGTTCCGCAGGAGCCCAACCTCCGGAAAGAATTGCCTGGATACCGAATACACGAATGCCTCCAATGGGGTATCCAAAACCGGTAACAAGCTGAGCACCGCGGTAACCAGCATCTGTATTACAGTTAGAAGCGTTATTATAATCCACGGGTGCATTGGTGTAGGTTGCCTCAGGCATACAGGTCATAGAGCGTGAAGTTTCCTGTGTAGGAGACTGCAAGAATTGGGGAGTGATGGACAGCTCTTGCTGCAGCTGCGCCTCTCTCTCCATCATCATTTTCTCAAAATCTGTGGTTTGACCAAAAGACAGAAAAGAGAATCCAACGATTGCAAATACAAAAGTTAATAATTTTCTCATAGTTAAAAAAAGTTAAGATTAGTAATTGGTTTCATTCTTTAGATTTTAATTTAACAGGTCTGTTTCATAGGCAAAAAACTTTAAAAATTTTATTTGAAAATATTCCCAATAAAGAGCTCAAGGTATATTTTTTTTTCTAATAAAAGATTTTTTGACAATTATTAATGCTATGAAACATGGTCATTTGAACGTTAGTTTATGTAAAATGGATGTTATATAATAACTATTAGACAGAGGTTTAGAGTATTGTAATAAGGGGTGGATTTTTTTAAATATTTTTTGACTTTTTTCTTGCAAGAATCCTTCATTTTATATAAAAAACCTCCTTTTTCACAAAAAGGATGGAAAAAAAGAACTCCCATTTTGAAGATTTTTTCACATCATAATAATCGATTAGTACGAAAAGTTCGCTTTTAATCAATTGTTTAAGAAACAAGCGGTTTTTACAAACAAAAAAGGGTGCGGCGGTATGCTGCACCCTTTTTATCCTTTTCATTTAGGTAAAGACTATCTTTTAATCATACGCCTCAGCGATCTTTGTCCATCCTGACCTTCTAAGGTAATTATGTAAATGCCTGCGTCAATTCTTTGGGTATTCACTTGCGATTGGCCATTGAGTTCAATATCCACAACAGTCTGACCCAAAATATTGGAAATGGTTAACCGTTTAACTCTTTCTGCATCAGAAATAATAAGCTGTGCTCCAAAAGGATTAGGGTATACACTGATATTATCAAGTAAACCGTCGGTTACGCTGGTTGGTGGATATGTTGTAAATGAGATCTGTTTCACCGGCGACTCCCCTGTAATGAAAACACTTTTTACCCCTGCTGTATAGGTTGTTTTGGGTTTTAGCCCGGTAAATAGGAATTCGACATTTGAATGAGCAGTAGCAACCACCTCGCCATCCAAAAGGATGGTGTACCCTTGGAAAGTTTTAAGTAAACGTTCTTCAAAAAAGGAGGTTAAACCCTTCATGATAAATGCTGCACGAGCCTGTTCATCTTCCATGGCCTCAAGGTTGGCCGAAGTAAAAACGGTGTTCTGATAGCGTAATGCTGCTATACCCCCTATTTCCTCATTAATATCAATTACGGGTGATCCCACGTGCTCAAGCACATTGTCTGTGGTTAGCCCCTCTTTCCCTCCATACAAATTCTGAAGATTAAGGGTTAACCCTTGGGCAAATGAACCCTCTGATCCGCTGGCATGCTGATAGTGGAATGTGGGATGCTCTCCGTTCCACCACTGATCTTGAAACACTTTTCGAAGGCCCAAATAGTCATACGCAAATTGACCCGATGTAAACGTAAGTAGCTGTGCTCCCTGATAAACATCGTAAAGGAAATCTTGCCCCGACAGCAGAAGAACACCACCACCATCTAGGTATTGAGAAAGGTTTACCATATCCGCCGATGTCATGGTTTGTCCTTGTGCCCACCCTTCGCCGCTAACCCATATTACCGCATCGTACCCCTTCATTTTCTGGTAGCTGGGTCCATTGTATGGAGGCGTGGAGTTGGATTCAAAAACATCGAAAGTAATGCCTAACTGTTGAAGTGTTGCTTTAACCAACCCTCCGGCATCTACATATTGGGGTATAACGTTACTGGCATCATGATCGACTAGAAGTAGGGTTCCGCTAAAAGTTTTGTCCCATTGAAAAAGTGCTTGGTCTCGATGATCTGCATCTAAATCTACAGAAAGCAAATAGGGGGGAACAACCGTTTCGGCCAGTACAAATTCTCCCAAATTAATCATTTCGCCAACTGCAATGGAATTATCTACCAAAACATCATTCTGAAATACGGAATTATATCCATAACTAGTAATCAGCAGGTTATAAGAACCCTGATAAACATTTGGTATAACAAATTCACCATCACTATTCGTGCTGACAATAAAATTTTCAAGCCCATCGAGAAAAACCTTAGCACCCATTAGCAGTTCGCCATCATTGCCTTTAACAATGCCCTGAACCGTAAAGGCTAAAAGGGCTTCAAGGGAAATATTTAATATGGTAATCTCCCCTCCTTCAATCTCTACATCTTCTTGTGTATGGGTTTCATAGCCAATCTTAGAAAAGGTTATAGCATAAGTGCCGGCTGTAACGGTTGAGAATAGGTATGATCCATCAGCCAAAGTGGTTGCTTTTAGTCCTGTGCCCTCAATGATAACATCAACCCCCTCTATGGGCTCCCCATTATGAGTTACGACACCCTGCAGAACAGCCAATCCGCTTGTATTGAAGTATATTCCGATATTGGGATAGAAATCGGTTGCCATGGAGCCCGATACTGTTGGCTGTTGGGGGTTAAAGGGCGAGCCATCAGAAATAAATCTTGACCTTGATGAATTCTGATCGTAGGTATTCTTAAAAATTTTACCGATGTGCGTATTCGCATCCTCCTTATAAGAGTAGATCACCAAATGCTTACCCGAATAAAAATAGGGTATTTGCAATGGGATATACACTTGCCTTATCCCTTGAGAAAAGTCAATGGCTCCGCTGAATACCAGCTGTAGGGATGCGGGATCAATCCAGCCCCCGGAAAGGGCTGTTGCTTCGGTTTCGCCTATCCATATGGATATGTTTGAAGCCGTCAGCTCCTCATCAAAAAAGTTAACGTAATGGAGACCTGTGATGGCTCCTCCGCCCACTCCAATTTCATGGTTATAGTATAGGGTTTGGGATAGGCTATACTCCCTTAGAAAGTTGTAGGGTAACACCACATTCTCATTACCATCTCCAATGGTCGTTATAACTGTTCCTTCGGGCTGAACGTGCACCCTAAGGTTAGGGCTTTTATTGTTTCCGGTGTACTCATCATTATCAAATACCACCAGCGTATATAAAAAAGAAATGGATTCGTCCTCCTCTTCTGGTGACCAAACAAACTGATATTCATGTGTTTGACCAAACTCTAGCAGTATACCATCAAGTGATCCTACCTCTACTCCACCCTCTTTCATCAGCTTAACGGTATAGTCTGATTGGGACGCAAATCCCACATTCTGAACCACAGCTTGATAGCTATTTTCAATACCAACAGTTGGTAAAAGGTCTCCTTTAAGTGATACCGCTTTTAAGTCGTGTTCATTAACCGGATCCACCACCACATCATCAATAAACCAAGCATAGATCATGTATGAGTCGCCATTAAACTCCCAGCCTATTCTTGCACTATTGGCTCCTGTGGGCACAGTAAAGAAAAACTCTGCCTTCTCTTTGGGGATATTCTCAACAATCTCCTGTTCCCAAAGATTTATCCACTCACCTTCATCAAACGATACCTGCAATGCCACTGTGCTTCCGTCAGGCCAATAGTTATCCAAGTATTGCTTAAAAGAAATTCTTAAAAATTCCTGGCCCTGCAATTCGATGGGTTTAGTAACTAATCGGGAAAGACCCACAAAAATGGGTTCCCAATTAAGCACCATTTCGGGCACATTGCCCCCGGAAAAATCAGAGTTATACACCCACCAATTGGCTCCGCCAACTCCTTCGGAGGTCCAGCCGTCGGGCAGCCCACCCTCTGGAATCTCGTCGAACATTTCGAACAACAACACATTTTCCGCACCTAAAACCGAAAGGTTAGAAACAGCAGAACCCCCTGTTCCAAAGGTGTTTGTAGAACTAACCTTGTAGTAATAGCTCCCAATGGGAGGGTTAAAAATATCGGCAAACTCTGTTCCTTCAAACTGCTGAACCACAACAATATCCTCAGGAAAACGGGTAATCGTGTATCGGATATCGGGTAGATCAATATACCCGCCGTGTAGGCTGGTTGAGGGAGCATCCCATTGCAGCAGAGCACCACCTTCTATGGGAGAAAGTATAACGCTGGCAGGTTTGGCAGGAACATCATTCCCCAGCCATACGGATTTGCTTTGGTAAAGGCCTGTACCATAGGAGTTTGTTCCTAAAACGGTGAACTTATATAACCCGTCGCCATGGGCGGTATACTCATAGGTTTCTTCTCCTCCAATCACAGGATTATTGACAACATACTCCGGTTCCGTGCTATCATTCACAAATAGTTCCACGTATAACAGCTCGGTAAGAGCTCCACCCCCAAAGGTTGTGGTGGGATTGTTCCACGTGATACTTGCGCTTAGCGCTCCTAGGTCTCCGGGTATCGCATTCAGATTAGTAGGCTCATTGGGCGCACTGGGCGACACGGGTAACGGGACAATGCAAATCCCGATGGGATAGTTTTTTTCCGTCCATGTGCCTAGCTCAATATCATACTGCATAGAGATATCATCGCCGTATGGGTCGTCAATCCACATAAACCAGGGTTCCATATCAATGTTTACCGCGCTAATCCAAAAGTTGTTGGGTAGGTTTTTTATGGGTTCGGAAGGATAGAAATCGTAATAAAAAATCTCAAAGCCCTCACCAAACCACTCGTTGGTGGTGTTATTTGATAGTGTAACAACCTGGGTATAATCCTCTATCAAAGTCCCCGGATTGCCATTATTATCAGTATAGAAAGATATTTCAAAGGTTAATTCATCAACAGCATTCATGGGCATCCAACCCAAAACAGTGTTCATGCCCTGAAGACCAAAAATCCGGATGCCTGTTATGGGGTTTGGAAAACCATGGACCAAATGGGCCATTCGAAAACCGGGATTGGGGTTGGACACATAGGCTGTACTTGGCTGTGTTGGTGCATTGGAATAGGTTGCCTCGGGCATACAGCTTATGTCTCGAAGTGTTTTCGAATTATTTTCTACTAATAAACTATTGCCTGAGCTTACGTGCTGTTTGGCAATAACCTTTTGGAGTTTTCTTTCTCCAGTTGGCTTAGCTTGCCCTTGTATTGGAAGGGCAAAAAAAGCAATCAAAACAAATGGGAAGAGTTTTCTAATCATACTTTTAATCTTTGGGATTGAAGCATAGCGCTAGTTAATATATTTGATTGGAATAGCCATATAGAATCATTTAGGCAGAATACAATGATAAGATTTTTCAAAATATTTCTCCTACTTATATTTTCCCTTTAGCTCTCTGGCTTAGCTTTAAAATGGTTAAATACAATTTCAGCCTTCGCTTTGCCTATTACCTTTTGGAGTTCTTGAAGGCTAGCCAAAGAAATAGCATCAAGGCTTTTGAATGTTTTAAGTAAATCTTGTGCGGTTGTGGGCCCAATTCCTTTAATTCCCGTTAGCTCCGATTGTAAAAATGCTTTTGATCTTCTGTTACGATGATGAGCAATTCCAAACCTATGTGCCTCATTACGTGCCTGTTGAATAATTTTTAAGGATTCGGAGCGCTTATCCAAATAGAGAGGAACCGGATCGCCATAGAAGAAAATTTCCTCTAACCGTTCGGCTACCCCAATAATTTGAACCTTTTCTTGAATACCCAACTCTTTTAATACTGAGTAAGCAGCATTTAGTTGACCTTTACCTCCATCTATCACAATGAGCTGTGGAAGGCTCTCTTGCTGCTCAACCACTCGGCTATACCTGCGGCGTACAACCTCTTGTATCGATGCATAATCATCTATTCCCTGAACAGTTTTTATATTAAAAAGCCTGTATTCACGTTTGGCTGGCTGAGCATTCTTAAAAACTACGCAGGCAGAAACCGGGTTTGTTCCCTGAATATTAGAGTTATCGAAACACTCAATGTATCGGGGCAACTCTTTTGTTCTAAAGTCAGCCTTAAGGGTTTCCAGTTTGCGGTTTAGGTTAATATTAGGATCCTGTTTTTCCTTACGAAGCCTCTTAGAATGGATAAAAGCCTTAGCATTTCTATGAGAAAGGGTGAGTAGGCTATACTTGTCGCCACGAACAGGAACGGTATACCTCACTCCTTCTATGGTAAAATCGGGCATGATAGGCACAATAATCTCCTTGGCATTACTACCAACGCGCTGTCTTACCTCTGCAATTGCTGTGGAAAGAAGTTCCTCATCGGTTTCGTCCAAGCTCTGTTTCAGCTCCACATTGTATGATTGCGTTACCGCTCCGCGGTTAACCCTCAGATAGTTTACGCTGACAAACCCCTCCTCGTTGGCAAGAGAGAATACATCTAAATTGACTAACGATTGGCTTACAATACTAGATTTAGCTTGATAGCGCTCAAGCATTTCCAACTTAACCTTCAGCCCTTGAGCCTCTTCGAACCTATACTGCTTTGATAGCTCACTCATCTGCTTGCGCATGCCGCGCTTAATATTCTGTATATTTCCTTTAAGCAAATCTACTATGTGCCTAATATTTCTATCGTAATCTTCCTGGGTTTGGTTTGCAATGCAAGGAGCTAAACAGTTTCCCAATTGGAATTCAAGGCACGATTTGAACTTCCCCTCAGCAATATTTTTAGGTGTGAGATTTAGTGAACAGGTACGAAGTGGATAAAGAGATTTAATAAGGTCGAGCATGGCCTTTAAAACCACGCCCGAAGTATAGGGTCCAAAGTACATACTACCATCATTCTCAACCCTTCGCGTCACAATCAATCGTGGAAAAGGTTCATTCTTTATACAAATCCATGGATAGGTTTTATCATCCTTAAGCATCACGTTGTATCGGGGCTGATGCTTTTTAATAAGGTTATTCTCTAACAATAAAGCATCACTTTCGGTATTTACAACTATATGCTTAATATCGTAGATTTTAGATACCAAAACTCTTAGCTTAGCATTCTGCTGATGCGATTTAGTAAAGTAGGATGAGACCCGCTTTTTTAAATCCTTGGCTTTCCCAATATAGATTAGTTCTCCCTGGTGGTTTAGGAACTGATACACTCCGGGCTGATGCGGAAGAGTTTCAACTAAATGGGTTAACATCCTCGTATCCATGGGACTGTGGTGTAATAGATTAAAACAGAATATTCATTTTATCCCCAATGTATATTAAGGAAAGGGTTAGTGAAAAAGCAACTACCGGAGATATAATCCATATGAAAAAGAATTTTTGCACCTCTGTCTTCCTTAGAATATTCTGTGAACCCAATTTTGCTATTCCGATCCCCAGAATTGCACCCACATTTAGCTGAACTAAAGAGGTGGGAATCCCTTCGGACAGGGAAGCTGCCAACAGCATTGAACCTGAAACAAAAGCAATTATGGTAGCCTCAATTCGCCCGAACAAAAAAAGTTCTTTCCCGGTTTTCTGAAGTATTTTTCCACCAAAAATGGAACTTCCAAACCCAAAGCACGGTGCAATTATTAGCGTAACTAGCACAAAAACAATTAAGTACGCTGTTCCTGAACTAAGGTTTAACTGATTCATTGTCATTGAAATGAGGGGTCCCACTGCGTTGGCCACATTGTTTGATCCGATAGAAAATGCCACATAAAGTGAAACAATTAGCAGTGGCCATTTTAATAAAGGGCTGTTATTAAACCGTAAAGACATAGTAATCCCTCTTTTCCTAAAGGGTCTATATATGTACCTCCCTATTAAAAAGCATAACAAAAAAGAGACTATAGGCAACACAAACCAAGATGGAATAATCTGAATAAAAAGTTTTGTGCCACTAAAATCATTAAAGTAGAGCCCAACAGCAGCTAGCGCAAAAACCGCAGATTGACTTGTCGATTGGGGGATACCAAATAGGTTTGCTAAAAATATGGAGGCGGCTACAGCAAAAAGAACAATAGAAGTAATTACATTGTTCATTAGGTAGGCATTTACAATGCCCGATCCTAGGGTCTTTGCGGTTTTACCTCCTGCAAAAAAAGCCCCCAGCATCACCATAACACCAAATAGAATGGGTATTGCTCTTTTGCTAATTACATTTGCCCCATAGGCCGCCGAAAACGAGGGCCCGGTGCCGCTGCCCCCCATGTTTAGCGCCAAAAATACAGCAATAATATAGGGAATTACCATGGACCTGATTATTCAAAAAATGCCGGAGTAGGTATTTTGCAAAACGTTAATAAACAAAAATACACTATTTTATTGAAACAGGGGTATGGGTCTAAAGTGCACTCCATCAAAAAGGCCATTATGATTTAGCTTAAGTCTAGGGATAACGGTAAGTGCCATAAAAGACAGGGTCATAAAAGGACTGGATAATGAACTACCGGCGCGGCGAACTTGGTTATTAATCGAAATGTAAGTTTGGCTAACCTCAACTCCATCTCTACCCGACATCAATCCATAATAGGGAAGTTCTACTCCTTGCCCTTCCTCGTCTTGGAAGAAACAAAGTCCACCTTTGTTTTTAAGAATCCAGCTAAGCGCATTCTCAATGCTTTTGTCATCGCATCCAACAGCAATAATATGATGGCTATCATGCGCAATACTCGCCGCTAAGGCTCCACTTTTTAAACCGAATCCCTTTATAAAGCCTATTTGAGGTGGAGATTCTTCGTATCGATTCAGTAATACAATTTTAAGCAAATCGATGGAAGGGTCAGGAACAATCTCTTGTCCCTTGTTTGCTGATACATCAAATTCCAATCGATTAGTTAACAAATCCCCTTCCATCGCTTCAATAACGTTCATCTTATCTCCTGTCACAAGAACGGATAGAGTTTCTTTAGGCAATGTGCTTCGAAAAGGGAAAGATTCAGGAACTGATGGCTCATATTGAAAAAGGATTGTACCATTATCATAAACCTTAGCCCCTTGAACATAGGTTTGTAACACCCGAAATTCAACCAAATCATCTACAGCTACAAAGTCGGGCTTACAGCCAACCTCTAATTTACCTAAGGATAAATTGTAGTGTTTTTTTGGGTTAATACAGGCGGCATATAGGGTATCAAAAAGATCATAGCCCTGTTTAACAACCCTGGCAACAATACTGTTAATATGACCCCTTTCCAAATAATCGGGGTGGCAATCATCTGTGCAAAACATGACGCTTTGTGGATACTTTTTAAGCACAGGTAGCAGAGAATCCAAATTTTTAGCCGCGCTCCCCTCTCTTATAAGTATACTCATCCCGATCGAAATTTTTTCTTCTGCCTCTTCTACTGATGTACATTCATGGTCGGTTGTAATTCCCGCATTAGCATAAACCTCCAACTCTTTGCCCAATACACCAGGGGCATGTCCATCAATGGGTTTACCAACAGCCAATGCCGCATTAATCTTTCCTAACACCTCGGGGTCATTATTAATAACGCCAGGATAGTTCATCATTTCGGCCAAAAACAAGAACTCGTCTTGTGCTATCAGTTGAGCAACTTCTTTTGCCCCTATTATAGCTCCACTCTGTTCGAATGGTGAAGCAGGAACACAAGAGGGAACCCCAAAGAAAAAGTGTAAAGGAACCCGTTTCGAATCGTTTATCATAAAACGGATTGCAGGTATGCCTGCAACATTGGCCACTTCGTGAGGATCGGCTACAACTGCAACTGTTCCTTGAGCTATTGCCATCTTAGCAAATTGCCCAGGCGTAAGCATAGAACTCTCAATGTGCACATGGGAATCGATAAATCCGGGAAGGATGAATGGCCCATCAACAGGGGATGTCTTTTCAATCCGTTCAATCTTCCCATTTACCACCTCCATTATAACGCTCTCGATGGTTCTTTTCTCGGGATCAACCAAGTTCCCTTTTATGGTGTATGTAGAAATCCTCATTGTGTTGGCGATTAGGTGGGTTAAATAGTTACTTGAATGTTCCACGTGGAACACGATAATATATGGAGTTAGGAAGAAATTGTTCCACATGGAACATTATCTACCCAAGAATACCAAAAGAACATTTAAGTCACTAGGTGATACTCCCGGAATTCGGCTTGCTTGTCCAATAGTTTCCGGTCTTACCCTGGATAGTTTTTGCCTACCCTCAATGCTAATTGACTTAAAATTGTTATAATCAATATCCGAAGGAATAGAAACATAGTCTAATCGCATTATCTTTTCTGCAACTTGTCTTTCCCTTTCTATATAGCCTTCATATTTAAGATTAATTTCAACTGTATCAAGAATATCAAGGGAAAAAGACTGAAGCGAATTTACTTTCTGGAAAAGTTCAGGAACAGCATTTACAAGCTCTTCAAGATTAACCTGAGGCCTTAAAAGCACATCAACAGCTTTTCTCTTCTGGTTAATTGGATTGGTATGAATACTCTCTAAATAGGGATTTATAATTTCTGGCTCAAGACTAGTTCTTTGGATATATGTTTTGAGCTCGTTCACCTTCTCGTACTTTTCAATAAACATTTGCTCCCTTTTGACAGAGGATAGGCCAAGCCTAATTGCCAAAGGGGTTAGCCTTTGATCAGCATTATCCTGCCTAAGAAGCAAACGGTATTCGGCACGACTTGTAAAAAGCCTGTAAGGCTCATCAACACCTTTGGTTACAAGGTCATCTATTAAAACACCAATATAGGCTTCATCTCGGGTAAGGATAATGCCTTCTGCGCCCTGTAATTTTTGGTGAGCATTAATTCCAGCCATTAACCCCTGAGCAGCGGCTTCTTCATAACCGGTTGTACCATTAATCTGACCGGCAAAATACAGATTTGAAATAAGCTTTGTTTCTAGGGTGTGTTTTAACTGCAACGGAGAGAAAAAATCGTATTCAATGGCATAACCTGGCCGAAGTATATGCACATTCTCAAATCCTTTAACGGTTCTTAAAGCTTTGTACTGAACATTAGAGGGCAATGAGGAACTAAACCCATTTAAATACATTTCATAAGTTGTTGCTCCCTCAGGCTCTAAGAATAATTGATGACTGGATTTGCTAGCAAAGGTGTGAAGCTTATCCTCAATGCTGGGGCAATAACGTGGACCAATGCCTTTTATTGTCCCTTGTAGTAATGGACTATCTCCAAAACCGGTTCTTAAAATATCATGTACATGCTGACTCGTTTGGGCAATATAGCAACTGCGTTTTGGAAGGGTGTTGTCTGTTGTTGTGAGAAACGAAAAATATCTAAACTGCTCATCGCCTTTTTGTTCTTCTAACTTGGAATAGTCTACAGTTCTACCATCAATTCGAACGGGTGTTCCGGTTTTCATCCTTCCGGAAGTAAACCCTTTTGATAATAACTGGTGAGTTAATCCTTCGGAAGATTCATCTCCTACCCTTCCTCCAGGAAACTGCACTTTCCCTATATGTATTAATCCGGAAAGAAAAGTACCATTAGTCAAAATAACTGCTTTTGATCGAATAGAAATACCCATTTGAGTATTAACACCAGTTACAGTGTTTCCGTCAAATTGTAAAGAAGTAACTTTATCCTGCCACAAACTAACATTTGGAAGAGTCTCTAATATATCGCGCCAGGTTTGTGAGAACACCATTCGATCACACTGCGCTCTAGGGCTCCACATTGCAGGTCCTTTTGACATATTAAGCATACGAAATTGAATAGCCGAACGGTCTGAAACAATTGCAGAATACCCGCCTAGAGCATCAATCTCGCGAAGAATCTGTCCTTTTCCCACTCCCCCCATGGCAGGATTACAGCTCATTTGAGCTAATTTTGAAAGATCCATGGAAATTAGCAGAACCGAGGAGCCGAGGTTAGAGAGAACAGCCGCTGCTTCACAACCGGCATGCCCTCCTCCCACAACTATTACATCAAAATCTTTAAGCATTTAGCATATTACTTAAATGATCAAGCCACAAATCCTCTGCAGCTCGCATCCTTTTTATTTCTTCATCCGTAGAATCATTATACCCAATCAAATGCAAAACTCCATGCATAATAACTCTATGCAACTCGTTTAAAAAAGAAACATTATAGGTTAAGGCATTATCCTTAATAACGGGTATACAAATATAGATATCTGCAGAAATAGTTGGGTGGTCAGCAAGAGGAAAAGTAATAATATCAGTTGGATAAAGATGGTTTAAATAACTTTTATTAATTTCTACAATCGTACTTTCATCTGTAAAAATATAGTTAATATCACCCAACCGACAATTATATGATTGGATTCCTTCTTGTATCCAACGCTTAAGAATACGTTTATTTTTTAAGTTAAAAGGGTAGTTTTCGGTAAAAAAATGAATTGCCACGATTTAAAGTAAAAAGGTTAGTTCAACCTGCGATCCTGTATTATTGAAGACGACCTGATCAGCAAGCTGTTTCATTAAAAACACTCCTCGGCCAGAAATGTTTTCTAAATTATCGGGTAGGGTTGGATCTGGAACATGATGATAATCAAAACCGGGACCCATATCCTGAATGGTAATCCGTAATTTGCGGCTTGATACGTTAAATCCAATGATTACAGTTTTAGAAGCATCCATTTTGTTTCCATGGATTATAGCATTATTAACAGCTTCGAGGGTAGCAATGAGAATTTTACCATATACGTCTTCGGAGGAAGGAAAATTACTTGAAATTTCATCCACCAAATTCTCAACAACAGATAGATTCTCTAATTTCGATTCAATTGTTATTTCCTTTTGCATAACTGTCTATACTTATATCAACTCCTTATACCCTATCCTGTAAATAAAGTTTCAAAAATAAAGGAAAGATTGATATTTATGGCAAAAGCCAATCCTCTGGATTTAAAATTTTATTCTCTTGCCATATTTGTAGATTGTAAATTCCTTTTTGTGTTGAAACATCTGTATAAGCCTGACCAATGTTTTGAAGCGCTTTCACAGTTTCACCAACCTTAACAGATACTTTGGTAATATTTGAGTATACGGTTAAATAATCACCATGTCGAATAAGAACAGCCATGTTTAAACCTGGTATAGCAACAATTTTTTTAACCTCTCCATCAAAAATACTTTTAATAGGACTGTTTTTGTCTGTTGTTATATCAACACCATCATTTTTAACTTTTACGCCTTTTAAAACGGGATGGTTATGCTCTCCAAATTTACCAGTAATAATCCCATTAGGCGATGGCCAAGGAAGCCTTCCTTTATTCCCCTGAAATCCGGCAGATAATTTTAGGTATCTTCCATCGCGAACAACAGATGCTGCTTTTTTGGCCTCTTCGGCAATAAGATCAGCAATAGCTTTATCCAGAGCATTCATAGATCGTTTACGATCATCAATCTCTTTTCGAAGCTTTTTTTCTTGTTGTTTAAGCTGATTTATGTTTTGCTGATAGCTTTTCTCTTCTTTTTTTAGGTTATTTAATTCATTGGTTTTAACTAGTTTGGCAGAATTGAGAGAAAGCTTTACTTGCTCAATCGCATTAATCTCCTTTCGGATTATATCCTGAGTTTCTACAATTTCTTTTGCTTGTTTCTGTCTAAAGTCAAGGAATTGCTTATAAAACCGCATTCGACGATAGGCTTGATTAAAGTCATTGGAAGAGAAAAGAAAAACTAAAAAATCGAGACTTGAATTATTTCGCTTTGCGTATCGTATCAGCTTAGCATATTCGGTTTTGAGATTCTCTAAATCCTTCTTTAGGTCAGAAATAAGCAGCTCTTTTTGTTGGAGATCAAGTTCCAATAAATTAATTTGAGACTGTGTTTGAGAAACCAGTTTGCTCTGCAATCCCAATTTCTTGGTCAGTATATTTAGCTGATTAATAGAATTAATCCTATCTTTTTGAGTCTTATCCAGTAGCCTATTTGAGTAGGCAATCTCCTTTTCGGTTTTTTCTTTTTGCTTCTCAAGATCTTGAATGGTTTGCGCAACCATTACATTGACCGAGAAAGTTAATAAGAGGAATAGTAAAAGCCTATACATATTAATAATCGATTACCTGAACAGTAAATGATTTTTTGTTAAAGGTCTTAGGCTTTAACTGGTTTTTAGAGTTAAAGTTTGGAATTAGCTCTACATCAATATGATGATTAAACAAAGAAAAAGCAAAATCAATCTCGGAGGGTAAACTTTTAGATTCTGCAAAAACATAATTCAAAAGAATGATACTCGGATTATAGTTATCATAAACAGAAAAACGTGAAATTGTTTTAGAAACTTTTGAAAAATGAAAAAGATAGGAAAGAGGAGCAAAAGAATTACTATTATCAGAAAAAACCTTTCCTACACCCTTGATAAACAATTCATTTGCAGAAGCATCAAAATGATTATCAATTTTTGGCGTCGATAGAAAATTTACAGAATCGGGGGAAAAGAAAATTTGTTGAATGATATGCAAATCTGTCGAAAATCCTAGAAGAGAAGAAAGTGTTGTATATTCCAATTCATAAATCTGTTTATAAGAGTAATCGATATAAACAACGGAATCAGCAGTAAAGAGGACAGTAGAAATTGGACGGGAAAAAGAGGAAAAAAGGTTAACCGTTAAAAGGGAATCCCTGTATGACGAAAGCGAGAAAGTAAAATTTTGTAAGTCCCCATCGTAAGTTAATCGTCCTTTACCGGATGGAATTATTACCGAATCAGCTTTTAGAGTAAGAATCTCTAATGAATCGATAGAAGAGAGATAATCGATTGGATAAAAGGTAGCTGTTGTAGTTAACTTACTGCTACAAGAGCTAAAAATACAAATAGAAAAAAGGAGTACAACTAGTTGTAATTTAGGGAACATAGCTCTTAGATTTAATTTTTAAATTAAGGCTTTCTGAATCACCTCCTAAATCTTTGGCCTTTAGCCAGTAAATATAAGCATTTTCTTTATTCCCCGACATATAAAGCGCGTCACCGTAATGTTCAGTAATAACAGCACTAGAACCACCGTCTTTGGCCACAGCCTTACGTAGAACATCTCTAGCCTCTTCATATCTTTTCATGGTAAAAAGTACCCAACCTTTTGTGTCAATATAGGTGCTGGAATTGGGTTCCAATTCCACAGCTCGAGAACTATAGAGTAAGGCTTTTTTTAAACTCGTGTGGGAGATCGCAAGGTAGTACGCAAAATTATTTAGTACTCGGGCATTATTAGGGTTAAGTTTTAATGCCTTATTGTATGAACTAAAAGCTTTGCGCTTTTCTGAAATTTGAAAATAAGAATCGCCTAAAGCACCATAAAGTTCAGATTTTTCATCGGGTTTTGATACTGTTTGAATTCCCTGTTTTAATGCTGATAACGAATAATCCATTTGACCATGTTCAGAATAAACAAATGATTTAAGAACGTAAAAATTAGCATGCTGAGGGAAAAGTGAAATGGCACGATTTAACGACTGAATAAGTTCAGGTATTTCATTAAGAGCAAATTGAAGCTGAAAGAGCTGTTCAAAATTGTCGACATTAAGCGCATTAGGATTTTTGTTAAGAATATTCAAAAGAACCTGTTTCGCTTTAACCAAGTTATTAGAACGTAGATAGTGCTCAAAGCTAATATGGCTAAGATAAGGAGATAATGGATGTATTTGTAAGCCTATTGAAACTATGGAATCTAATTGAGCTAAACGGTTGATATAAAAATTCTTTTCAAAAAGTAAAGGATAAAACAGATTAGCTTTGTCATGGTCAGCAATAAGAGTATCAGAAAAAATTTCTGTAAGTACATTTAATGCCCTATCAGTACTGCCAAAGGTTAACTGCTTGCTAAACATCTCAAACTTTGCATTTGTGTAATCAGGATGTTTAGAAATAATAGTATCTAAAAGAGAAAAACCTAGGCTATCGTAACCTTGAGAGAATAATAGCTGGGAATCAAAAAGCATTAAATAGGGGTCATTGGGCAAAAAGTTCTTTAGCTTGTTAAGCTCCTTTGAAGCACTTTCGATTTGGTTCTTCTGAAGAAAAATTTTCATTTTTAGCTCTATAACAGAAGGGTTAAATCCCTCATCGGAATCGAAACTTTCAAGAATGTGTAACGATTTATCAAGGCTATCCAATGAGGCATAAAGAATTGCAAGTTGAAACTTGTTGTATATAAAGGAGGTATCTTTTTCTGTCAGTGCTTTCTGATGAAATAAAGCATTTTCAATATCATTGTTCCGGGTATACAAATCTCTAATTAGCTCATGATAAGATGCGTTATCGGGAGAAATAAGAAGAGCTTTTTGCAGACAGTTAATAGAGCTATCCGTCTGATTAATAGCACCAAAAGTTAAAGCCAACTCATAATGAATTGCATCATTGGTAGGATCAAGAAAACGAGCATAACGGAAATTTTGAAGTGCCTTTTTATAGTTACCAAAAAGACGATTTTGTAACCCATTGTAATAGTACTGTTGCGACAGCAAAAGGGAGTTTGAACTTGTAGTTGTTACGGCCAACGGAAAAGTACATGCCGTGACAAAAAATGACAAGACAATAAGTAAGGCAAAAGTATATAGGGTTACCTTTCTCTTCATTACTAACTATTTAATACCAGTATGCCCAAATCCACCCGCTCCTCTTTGCGTATCGTCAAGCTGGGAAACGCTATCCCATTCAATGGTAGAATGTTGAGCAATAACCATTTGGCAAATGCGCTCACCATCTTCAACTACTTGTTGCTCATTACTCATATTTATCAAAATAACGCATATCTCGCCCCGATAATCCGCATCGACAGTACCAGGTGAATTTAATACAGTAAGGCCTCGTTTCAGGGACAACCCACTTCGTGGTCTAATCTGAGCTTCAAAGCCTTGGGGTAATTCAATAAATAAACCAGTTGGGACTAGACATCTTTCTAGAGGATTAAGCGTTATGGGGTTGTCCAGATTAGCTCTTAGATCCATTCCTGCGCTTAAGCCGGTGGAATACTGGGGTAAAGGATGCTTAGAATGGTTAACTACTTTTACTTTCATGACGAAGGAATTGGAATAGGTGTTTAAAGGAAATTTTTTCTAAGTACAAAAAGGTTAAAAAGAAAATACCTAATATTATTATGCGAATTGTATAAACCAAAGGTTTTGCTGTAAAGGGCAAGAAGTAACCAATGGCAAAAAGAAGTAGGCCTACAAAAAGATAGGTTCCCAGCCTTTTAAGATCATAGGGGATATGGTAGCGCTTTTGTCCTCCAACTAGGCACATAACAGACATGGCAATATAGCAAACCAAACGGGCAATTGCGGCTCCATAATAGCCTATTAAAGGGATTAGTGTAAAATAGAGAATAAGAGTAATAAATGCGCCACTAAATGTGTATAAAACACCATACCATGTTTTATTGGTTAGCTTATACCAAATGCTGAGATTAAAGAAAATACCATAAAAAAGGTTGGCCAACAAAAGAATAGGCACTACTGGCAATCCCTCCCTAAAACCTTTACCTACAAGTAGCTGAAAGACCTCAGTAAATAATCCTACGGCAAGAAAGATGAACAGGGTAAATACTAAAAAATATTTAAGCAAATTGGCATACATCTCTTTGGAATCTTTTTTGCCCTCTTGGCTAAAGAAAAAAGGCTCTGCAGCATAGCGATACATTTGAATAAAAAGAACCATCAGAACAGCTAACTTCACATTAGCCCCATAGATTCCTAATTCATATAAAGGATCATTATCGGTAGAAATAAGATGTTTAAGAAAAATTCTGTCAAATGATTCATTGGTAGTTCCACCCAAACCGCTTACAAGTAATGGAAATGAATAGATTAAAAGCTCTTTAAGCCTTGAAAAGCTAAAAGTAGTAGGTAAAATACCGGGTATAAACATCAAAATAAGAACCACCAAAGCACTGCTTATCAGATTACTAAGGAAGACATAATTTACAGCAGATTCGGGGCTAAAAATAAGGAATGAGCTAAGAGCAGTATAGTTTGGACAAATCTTGAGGAAGAAAAAGTTTAGAAAAACGTTAACCGTCACTCCTGTAATTTTTAGGGCAGAAAAAAGCAATGCTTTATTCTGTAATCTGAGCTTAGCAAAAGGAATAGCGCTAAAAGCGTCGAGGGCAATAATAGAAGCTAAAAATATTAAATATTCATGGTTGTTAGGATACCCTAACACATTAGAGATAGGCGATGCAAAAAGCGTAATGAGGACAATAAAAAGCGAGCTTGTGGTAAGAAGGGAATAGAAAGCAGTGGAATAGGTTGTACCAGAATTATCTTCTTTACTTGCAAATCGAAAAAAACCGGTTTCCATTCCATAGGTCAACACAATAAGCAGAAATGCCATATAGGCATACATCTCAGTGATTATTCCATACTGAGGTTGATCGAAAATTCTAGTATGGAAAGGGACGAGCATATAGTTAAGCAAGCGCGGAATCACGCTACTTAAACCGTAAAGAGCGGTTTGCCCTGCTAGTCGCTTTAAATAATGCATAAACTTATTTTAAAAAAGTAAAGATAGAACAGTTCCTGAAGCTAAAGCTATTTATCAAAAAATTAGAGCTAAAGAGCCTTAATTTTGTTTATATCCTTATTAGAACGGAGTGAAAGCACAAAAATATAAATTATTGACTGCATTAACCTTAGGTTTTTTCTACTTTTGCAAGTGTTAAACCAAACATCAATCGAAATGAACGTAAAACAATTTCTTGCCATTGTTCTTTTAATCCTCGTTAGCCTTACCTCATGTAATGTTAACCAAAGAAAGGGATCGAACCAAGAAGTACAGGTAATCATTGAAACAGAATATGGAACAATAAGGGCAAAGCTATATAATGAAACCCCAATCCATAGGGATAACTTTATAAAGAAAATTGAGTTGGGTGCATATAACGATGTAATATTTCATAGGGTTATCCAAAATTTCATGATCCAAGGTGGAGATCCTGCAACAAGCGACAAGCTAAAAGCCGATACAGCAAAGCTAAATGAATTGGCAAAAACTATTCCTGCAGAGATTGTTGAGACGCTATACCATAAAAAAGGAGCACTGGCTGCTGCTCGAATGGGTGATCAGGTGAATCCGGAAAAACGTTCCAGCGGTACACAGTTCTATATAGTTCAGGGAAAGAAATTTACAGAAAATGAGCTAAATTCCATGAGCCAGCAGAAAAGCCAAAACAGAATGAATAATTTGGTGAACACTCTTATTTTACAAAAGGCTGAAGAAGAAATTGCAAAGGGCATAAATCCCAATTACAATAAACTTTATGGTGAACTCAGGGATACAATTGATCAAATAATGAACAATATGGAGCCTTTTGCTTTCTCCGCAGAACAGATAGAAACTTATACCACTTTAGGTGGAACTCCTCACCTTGACGGTGACTATACCGTTTTTGGCGAAGTAATAGATGGATTAGAGGTTATAGATAAAATTGCTGCGGTAAAAACAGATAATTCGGATAAACCCTTACAACGGGTAGCCATGAAGATAAGAATTGTTAAATAACTATATATAATGGATAGTAAGCTAGAAAAAATAATGGAGCTTATTGAAACATTCAATGCTCCTAGCCATAAAGACCTTGAAGCATTTCGTGTTTCGCTACTGGGGAAAAAGGGTGAAATAACACAACTTTTTAACCAGCTAAAAGAGCTAAGCGGAGAAGAAAAGAAAACACTTGGACAGCATATTAATAAGCTAAAAAATGCTGCTCTTGAAAAGATTGTAGAATACAAAGAACAGCTCGATAAAGCGGAAAAAGTTGTGGTTGCTGTGGATACAACCATGCCCAAGTATCCTGAAACTTTTGGAACACGTCACCCTATTTCCATTGTACTTAAAGAGATGTATGAAATTTTTGGGTCATTAGGATATAAAATAACAGAAGGACCAGAAATAGAGGATGATTGGCATGTTTTTTCAGCACTAAATTTTCCAGATGAACACCCTGCTCGAGATATGCAGGATACCTTCTTTATCCAAAGTAATCCAGAAATTATTCTACGTACTCATACCTCATCGGTACAAGTTAGAACCATGGAAACCCATAAACCGCCCATTAGGGTTATTTGCCCGGGTAGGGTTTACAGGAATGAGGCTATATCAGCACGGTCTCACTGCTTTTTTCATCAAGTAGAAGGACTATATATCGACAAGGATGTTTCATTTGCCGATTTAAAACAAACCCTATTATACTTTGCTAAACAGCTATTTGGACAAGATGCAAAGATTAGATTACGTCCTTCATTCTTCCCTTTTACAGAGCCTTCGGCCGAAATGGATGTCAGCTGTAACCTCTGCGGAGGAAAAGGTTGCTCGGTGTGCAAGTATAGTGGGTGGCTCGAAATACTGGGCTGCGGAATGGTTGATCCTGCTGTTTTGGAAAGTAACGGAATTGATTCTAAAGTATATTCAGGATTTGCCTTTGGGATGGGAATTGAACGAATGGCTATGCTAAAGTATCAGGTAAAAGACCTTCGTATGTTTTCGGAAAACGATATCCGATTTTTAAATCAGTTTAAATCAGCACTATAAACTGTAAAAACTATGAATAGGAGTGATAGTTACCAGCAGTGTTTTGGAACTGAACCAACTATTTTTAGTACGCTAACCCCTGAAGAGCTAGTTTGGGTCGAAACCCAATTGGTTAAGAATAGCTATAAGAAAGGTGATTTCCTCTACCACGAGGGAAATCGAATTAATGGTATCTACTTTATTAAAAGTGGAATTGTAAAAGCTTTTAAAACCGGTCCCGACGGAAAAGAGCAAATTGTTGCATTTGCCAAAAAGGGAAATATAACGGGTTATAGATCAACGCTTAGCAATGAACCTGCCTGTACAACAGCTCAAATTTTAGAGGAAGCAGTTATATGCTACATCCCGGGTGAGGTAATTTTTGACCTTATTAGAAAAAACGGAAATTTTTCCATTAAACTGTTACAGCTGGTTTGTAAAGAGCTAAATCAGGCTAACAGCTTCATGCAAGATATTGCACAAAAAACTGTACGTCAACGATTAGCCGAAGTTCTGCTTTCGCTTGAAGAAAATTTTGGCGTGACCCAAGAGGGAAACCTGAATATAATCCTTACCCGTGAAGAATTGGCCAATATAATTGGAACAGCTACAGAATCGGTTATTCGTCTTCTGTCAGAACTTAAAAGGAAGGGAATAATAAATATAGATAAGAAGCATGTGGCGTTGAAAGACAAAAATCAGCTAAAGAATATAGCTCTGCTACTGGACTAAAAAAGTATCTGTTGCTTTCCTAATCCCTCTATTCCCAAATGCTTAATTGCTAAAAGGGTTGCTTCTCGACCACGGGGTGTTCTATTGATAAATCCTTCTTTGATAAGAAAGGGTTCATAAACCTCTTCAATGGTTCCGCTATCCTCACCTACTGCTGTGGCAATGGTATTTAAACCCACCGGGCCTCCATTAAATTTTTGAATAATGGTTGTAAGTATCCGATTATCCATTTCATCTAAACCACGCTTATCAATGCTAAGCGCATCCAAAGCAATGTTAGCAATCTGCAAATCGATATTTCCATCACCCTTAACCTGAGCAAAATCTCTAACGCGTCGAAGAAGAGCATTGGCAATTCGAGGAGTTCCTCGGCTCCTTCGCGAAATCTCATTTGCAGCATCATCGCTAATGGGAATAGAAAGGATTCCGGCCGAACGGATAACAATACTTTTTATGGTATCGGCATCGTAGTACTCCAAAAGCGATTTTATACCAAACCTGGCTCTTAGCGGACCGGTAAGTAAACCGCTACGGGTAGTTGCTCCTATAAGAGTGAATGGATTTAGCTCAATTTGAATACTACGTGCACTGGGTCCTTTATCAATCAAAATATCGATTCGAAAATCTTCCATGGCCGAGTATAGATACTCTTCTACAATAGGAGATAAACGATGTATCTCATCAATAAAAAGAACATCTCCGGGTTCTAAATTGGTGAGTAATCCGGCCAAATCGGCAGGTTTATCAAGAACAGGACCACTGGTAACCTTAAGTTGTGAGTTTAATTCTTTGGAGATGATATTGGCCAAAGTTGTTTTTCCTAATCCGGGAGGGCCATGTAAAAGAACATGATCTAGAGCTTCTCCCCGCATTTTTGCTGCCTGAACAAAAACTTTAAGATTATCAACCACCCTATTTTGTCCACGAAATTCATCAAACTCTTCGGGTCTAACTTTCCGTTCCAATTCCCTTTCGGTATCGGTTAACTTAAAGTCTCTATGGAAGAGTTCGTTCGACATATGCTTTAATAAAATAGGTTAAACTTAAATAATATGAAGCCTTTTAGATATTTCCAGCATCTTATTGATTGGTTTAACTGATTTGGAAATAATTTCGGGTTTTACAAATATCTCCGGAGATTCGGTTTGTAAACTATTATAAATCTTTTCCAAGGTGATTAGCTTCATAAATTCACACTGGTTACACAAGCAATCCGAATCGGATGGGGGTGCAGCAATAAACTTCTTATTATGATTAGCCTTTTGCATCTGATAGATAATTCCCTCCTCAGTAGCTACAATATAGGTTTGGGCATCATCCTTTTTGGTAAAGTTAAGCAATTGCGCGGTGGAACCAATAAAATCGGAAACGATTAGAATCGGCTTCTGACACTCGGGATGCGAAATAAGTTTAGACCCTGGGTTTTGATCCTTTAGCTCAAGTATTCGTTCCAACGAAAACTGATCGTGTACATGACATGCACCATCCCAAATAACCATATTCTCGCGTTGTGATACCTGTTTTATATAGTTACCCAAATTCCTGTCAGGAGCAAAAATAATAGGAACCGATTTATCAAAACTATCCACAATTTGAACTGCATTACTGGAGGTACAGCAAACATGACTCAACGCTTTAATCTCTGCAGTAGTGTTAACATAGGTAACTACTTTATGATTTGGGTGCTGTTTTACGAATTTTTCAAACTCATCGGGAGGACAAGAATCGGCCATACTGCATCCTGCGTTCAAATCGGGAAGCAATACCTTCTTATTAGGCGACAAAATTTTGGCCGTTTCGGCCATAAAATGAACACCTGCAAACACGATTATATCTGCATTAGTTTGTGCTGCTTGTTCCGAAAGGCCCAAACTATCTCCAACAAAATCGGCAATATCCTGAACCTCTGCCGGTTGGTAGTAATGCGCCAAAATAATGGCGTTCTTCTGCTCTTTTAGCTTTGTAATCGCAGAAATTAAAAAGGTATTATCCGTAAATTCCTCCTTAGAATTTCCATTTTTCGAAGAAGAAAAAATCTTATTAACAGACATAATATTAAAATCTATTTTTTTAAAAAAATTTTAAAACATTATGATAATGATATCCTGTTGATACGGTTGGAAAGAATATTTTAAAAACCTTGCAAAATTGGTTATTATATGTGTTATAACAAATTTTTAACAGCTATTAATTTCTATAAGTGGTGTAAGTCAGTTCATTCCAAATTTTATTAACAGCTGTTCATTTACTACGAGATATGATAACTTTCTCTGTTAAAATCCTCCTTTTTCATCTCAAAAGTTGTTAGCAAATCGGAGCTAATTATTGGGTTATGCTATTGCTTTTTTCGTGAATTTGTATATATAGGGTTGGAGCATTACAATGCAAAAAAATAAGCTAGAAATTGACCACAAAAAAGCTAACAACTCATAAACAGATTATTCACTTAAAGGTGCATATAAACTAAAATTTATTATTTGGACTACTTCGCTATGCTGTAGGTTTAGTTCCCTTTGCGGGTATAACACTTGCAATGCCAAAATAGCTTATCACCGATCATAAAAAAACCCCTCGAAGGAGGGGTTTTGTCATTATCAGCTATAGAGAATCTATTACTTCAGGGTTAAACGGCTAAAACCGATTAGATGACCATCCATATAAAGGCTAATCTCATAGATTCCCTTATCTAATCCTTCGGCATGGTAAAAAATACACATTTCCACATCCTCATTCTGGTAGTCAATCTCACGCGAAGCGGAGTAAACTACTTTTTCGCCTTCAAAATCGAATAGGTGGGTATCCGAATGAGCTAATAAGAATCCGTCTGGACCCACCACACGCATATATACCTCCCTTAATCCGGGCTTGGTGATAGAATTTTCGGAAAGAGTGAAACAGGTTTTAATCTTATCTGTAGTTCGGGCTTTTGTCACCTCTTTGCCTTTTTTATTTATTGCAATCGGATGGATGTTGCGAGCCGTAACCACCGAACCCTTGGCAATGGTCTGGGTCATCTCCTGCGTCTGTTTCTCAAGGTTTTCAACTGTTTTTTGTGAAAGGGTAAACTCTTGTCTAACCTTAATGTTCTCAGCAATAAGCTGTTGATTTAGCGTATTTAGCGAGTCAATCTCATGCACCATATCGCGCATAATAGCCCTAAGGGTTCCAAGCTCTTTTTGGTACTCCTTTATCTTGGCATAGCTTACCGACTTAACCTGTTTAAGTTCGGCCATCAGCTTTTCGGCACGTTCCTGCTCCTGCTCCAGTTTTATTTGGATTTTCTCGTTATCCGTTTCCAATTCCGCATATTCGTGCATAATATGTTCCAGATTAAGCGCTATGGAATCTTTCTCTGCAGTGAGCAAAGTTTGAGTTTCGGCAGCTTCCTTCCGTTCGGCATAGTAGAACCATCCTAAAACGAGCAGAATAAATGCCATCACAACAATTAGCGCAGTTAAAAAAGCAATGGCTTTACTTTTAGGTTTAGTCACTTCTGCTGATACATGGGTGGGACTAGGAGTGTTAGTATCCATGGTTGATTTGGTTTAGTATGAATCAAAAATAATACTTTTTTTGCAATGAGGATTAAAGAGATGTTAATTCAACCCACACTCAATTTATAAAACGCTGCTCAATGGTTAATAGTATTGTCGATTTGAATTTAGAAATCTGAATTTAGAGTTTAGAGGGCAGAATTTAGAACTTAGATTTCAGAAAGATGAAAACTAAGAACTTAGCGTCACCTTACACTTGTCGAAGGGAACTCGAAACCCGTACCCCGAACCTCTCGCACCCCGTTTCACTAATTTCAAAACTAACCCGGCTAAAACGTTGCACCAAATAGTTAGGTATATTATCTTTATTACCTTTGTAGGTTACGACACAAAACCCTTTTGCTGGTGATCCATAAATGGGACTCACGGGCACGAAGTGTGCCAAGACCAAAAATTTAACATAAACATAATCAGCACAATAGGGAGGTAGCAAAGAATTTATTTTTTCCTAAATCGGCATTTTACTTAACCCATCAACCCATGATAACCAAGAATAGGATTGTACTAACGGTAATGGTTTTATCGGTGCTTTTTGCGTCTTGTAACAGACGCAGCCAGCTGCTTTACATGAAAAATATTGACGAAACCACTGAATTACCCCATATTTTACCACCCGCCTATAAGCTCGCCGTGGGCGATATCCTTTTTATTCAGCTGGTAACACCCAGCCCCGAAATAAGCATCTCGTTTAATAATCCCACCGGGGTGCAATACCAAAACCAGACCAGGGACGAGTCTTCGTTGTACCTACAGGGCTACACCATTGACCCCGAAGGGAATGTGAAACTCCCATTTATTGGTACTATTCCATTGATGGACAAAACCCTGCAAGAAGCTCGCGAACTGCTTCAAGAGCAGGTAAATCAGCACTATAAAGATGCCTCGGTTGTGGTAAAACTTGCCAGTTTTAAAGTAACCATTATGGGAGAGGTACGCCGTCCGGGAACCTTCCGGAACTTTAATGATAACCTGAATATTTTTGAAGCCCTAGCCACTGTCGGAGATATTAGCGATAACGGCGACCGCAAAAAGGTACTGGTGGTTCGTCCTACCCAGGAGGGAAACAAAACCTATAGGCTTAACCTAAACGATAGATCGGTGTTGGCCTCCGAGGCGTTTTACCTGCTACCCAACGATGTGGTGATTGTGGAGCCCATAGGTAATAAGGTGTTCCAAATGAATGTGCCCTACATCACCCTAGGATTTTCAACGCTAAGCTCTTTTATACTGCTCTACAACTTTATTAACACCTTTAAAGGCCAATAAATTATAGTAAATCCAAGCAACTAACCCTATAGCAATGGAAGCACCCAAGAATACTTACCCCCCCATGCCCGAAGAAACCCTTGACCTAAGGCGATACTTTTTTCTGTTCCTCTCCAAGTGGTACTGGATTGTAATTAGCGTTTTTGCCGGTCTTTTTGTCTCCTATCTGGTAAACCGCTACTCCGAACAGGTGTATTCGGTTAAGGCCTCACTGTTGGTGGGCAATGCCGATGCCCGAAAGGTGGGACAGGGCGTACAGACCCTGATGCGGGAGCTGAACCTGACGCCGGAACGAAAGCGCATTGAGAATGAGATAGGCATTTTGCACTCCTACTCATTGGCCCGCACTGCCATTGATGAGCTGCCAGGGTTTGGGATTACCTATGTGAATGTGGGTCGAAGGGGAATAGCAGAAAGTAAGCTGTACGACCGTTCGCCCTTTATAGTGCATCTTGATACATCAGCTGAAAACGCCACCGGATATCCTATTTATATAAATATTATATCTGATAAGGAGTACCTAATGGATTTTGGGGATGATAAGGATCAGAAGAGGCAAGCCTTTGGCGAAAAATATGAGGATAGCCGATTCTCATTTACCATTGAGTGGGCACCCGATGTGGAGTATGAGCGACTGCCCCAATCTAACCGGTATTATTTTGTAGTTAATAATGAGCACAATCTAGCTTTAAGCTACATGAAAAAGCTCAATATTGAGCTTAACGATAAGCAGGGAAGCTTGCTTACCCTCTCCTCTACAGGGTTTGTAGCAAGGCAAGAGGCCGACTTCCTCAATAAGCTGATGGAGGTCTATATCCGCAACGATCTGAACGAGAAGATGCAAACAGCCATCAATACCATTGAGTTTGTGGATGAGCAGCTGAGCGAGATTACCGACTCCCTGCGCAGGGCAGAGCTGCTACTGCAGAACTACCGAACCGGAAAGGGTATTGTGGATCTGAGCGTTGAGGGACGAGCCATGCTTGAAAGGCTTGAAAAGCTCTATACAGAGAAGAATGTTTTAATGTTCCAACTTAACTATTTCGACTATCTGGAGCGATACCTAAAGAGTAAAGGCGAGCTTAAAGGGCTTATTGCTCCGGCCACTATTGGTATTGACGATTCGGATATAGCCATAATAGTTTCGCAGCTCAACCAGCTGGCCATGGAGCGCGATGGCCTAAGCCTTAAGCTTAGTGGCGATAATATTCAGGTGTTAAGCATCAATCAGGATATACAGAGTTTGGTGGCATTGCTGTTTGAGAAGCTGGAAGGGATGCGCGAGATTAACGGGATTCGCATAAAGGAGATAAACGGTCAGATAGCTAAACAGGAGGATCACCTGCGGTTGCTACCGGTTACCGAGCGCGAGCTGGTAAATATGGAGCGTAAGTATAGCATCAACGAGAAGTTTTACACCTACCTGATGGAGAAACGCATTGAGGCGGGTATTGGAAAAGCCTCCAACGTGTCTGATAATAGGGTAATTGACCGTGCACTACCCGAGATGGCTACCATAATTAAGCCCCAACGGAAGATGAACTACCTAATGGGATTTTTTATCGGGCTGCTAATTCCCATGGCGCTAATCCTGCTGTTTGACCAGCTCAATAATGCCATACAGGATCCCGGACAGATATCCCAAAAAACCCGAGTTCCGCTTATGGGAACCATTGGCAACAACCATTTCGACAGTATGCTGCCTGTATTCGAAAAACCCAAATCCTCATTTGCCGAGGTGTTTAGGGCCATGCGTACCAATCTGGACTTTATGCTGGGTAAGGAGGAGAATAAGGTGGTACTGATCACCTCCACCATTACAGGCGAGGGAAAATCGTTTATTGCTTCAAACTTAGCCATAAGCCTAGCCATGCTAGGCAAGCGCACAGTCCTGTTGGGGTTGGACCTTAGGAAACCGCGTATTCACAGTCTCTTTAGTGTGGATAACAGCCGAGGGCTAAGTACCCATTTTATCGGCAGGGATAGGTGGCAGGATGTGGTACAGGATACCCAAGTACCCAATCTGCAGGTACTGGCAGCGGGCCCCATACCGCCCAATCCGGCAGAGCTGTTGGCCGGTAGCGTTCTGGATAAGCTTATTGAAGAGCTAAAGCAAGAGTATGACTATATCATTATCGACTCGCCCCCCGTGGCGGTGGTTACCGATGCGGTACTTATTGGCCGTCATGCCGATGCCACCCTGTTTGTGCTAAGGCACCGTTACACCTCTCGAAATGTGCTTACGCTGGTAGAGGATTTAAACCGCACCAAGAGCATGACCAATATGGCGCTACTGCTTAACGATTTTAAACAACCCCGAGGATTTAAGTATGGCTACGGCTATGGGTATGGATATGCCTACGGCTACACCTATGGGGAGTATAAGAGCTATGGCGGATACTATAGCGATGAAGAGAATGGAAATGGATGGTGGAACCGGATAAGGAAGGTATTTTAGTGGATTATTAATCTCATTCGTGTCCATTTGTGTTTCCCATTTGTGAAAATTTAGCTGCGCTGAGCTCGCACAGTACGCTCGGTTGTGGATAAAAGTATTCGTGTCCATTTGTGGATAAAAAGAGCCCCCTTGTCCACAAATACACACAAATCAATAAGAAAGCATGGAAGAATACCCCTTTAAAGAGGAATGTTACAATATCATTGGTGCAGCCATGGAGGTGCATGGAGAACTGGGTCACGGATTTTTGGAGGCAGTTTACCAAGAGGCTCTATCTATTGTCCTATCTGAAAAGGGAATACCATTTCTTCGAGAGCAAGTTTTGGATATTACATTTAAGGGAAGATTGCTAAATAAGAAGTATGTAGCAGATTTTATTTGTTACAACGAGGTAATTGTTGAGCTTAAAGCTATGGAGGGTATTGCTCCGGAGCATATTGCACAAGTTCTTAATTACCTAAAAGCGACCGGTAAAAAGTTAGGATTACTTTTAAATTTTGGAACAACTAAATTACAGTACAAAAGGATTATCCTATAAGTGACCCATTTTTATTTGCGTCCATTTGTGTTCTCTTCTTTGTGAAAATTTGCGTTCCCCTATTGGTGTCCATTTGTGTTTTCCCATTTGTGAAAATTTATGGAAAAAGTATTTGTGTCCATTTGTGGAAAAAGTATTTGTGTCCATTTGTGGATAAAAAAGAGCCCACCTGTCCACAAATACACACAAATAAGGCACAAATGAGCACAAATAAGTATAACCAAACCTTACCTGCCTTTGGCAGATCTGCAAATGCGCGAATCAGCCCAAAAGGTATTATCACGTTTCACGAATAAACAAATAAACACCAAAAACTAAAAACACACCTATAATATTTGCCATATTTACAAAAAGTTAAAAACATAAATATAAACATGTCCTTCCAAATCCCATCCTATATACCGCGCCCCATCTATCTTAACAGGGTTAAACCATTTATTGACACCCCTATGATTAAGGTATTTACAGGTCAACGACGGGTGGGTAAGAGTTATCTGCTATTCCAGCTTATGGACCTTATTCGAAAACAGCAGCCCCAATCGCACTTTATCTATATAAACAAGGAAGATTTAGCATTCTCGTCCATAAAAACCGCACAACACCTTGATACGTACGTTAAAGAAAAGGCATCAACCACAAAGAAAAACTATCTGTTTATCGATGAGATACAGGAAATTGAGGAATTCCCTTTGGCTCTACGATCATTTATGCTCAACCCCTCAATGGATGTGTACTGTACCGGAAGCAATGCCCATCTCCTGTCGGTTGATGTGGCCGGGCAGCTGAGCGGACGCTCTATTGAGATTCCGGTTTACAGCCTTACCTACCAAGAGTTCTTGGCGTTTCACAATGGGGAGGATAGCGAGGAAGCTTTGGAACTCTACCTAAAATATGGGGGGTTACCCTATCTCAAGCATCTGCCACTAACCGATGAGGTGGTTTTTGAGTACCTAAAGAACATCTATTCTACCATTCTATTTCGAGATATTGTTAACCGTTATGCGGTTAGGAACACCCCTTTTCTGGAGCAGCTTACTCTATTCCTTGCATCCAACACGGGCAGCCTATTCTCTGCCAAGAGCATTAGCGATTTTTTAAAATCCCAACGGATAAATATTGCGCCCAACCAGGTGCAGGTTTACATACAGCATCTGGCCAATGCTTTTCTAATTCACCCTGTGCGTAGGTTTGATGTGGAGGGAAAGCGGCTGTTTGAGTTTGGGGAGAAATACTTTTTTGAGAATTTGGGCATACGCAATGCGCTGTGGGGCTACCGATTGCCCGATTTGGGCAAGATAATGGAGAATGCTGTGCATAACCATTTAAAAGTCATGGGTTATGGACTAACCGTGGGTACTGTAGGCAGCCATGAGATTGATTTTGTAGCCGAGAAAGAGGGCGAGAGGCTCTATCTTCAGGTGGCCTTGTCGCTAAAAGAGGAAACGACGGCAGAGCGAGAGTTTGGTAACTTACTAAAAATTAAGGATAACTATCCTAAAATGGTGGTAACCTCCCAATCATTTGCAGGAAACAGCGTAGAGGGGATTCCGGCAGTAGGATTACGAGAATTTTTAATGAAGAGTGTAAATGCGTAAATTCCATTCGTGTTAATTTGAGAAAAAGAATTTGCGTCCATTTGTGTTTCCCATTTGAGAAACAAGCATTCGTGTCCATTTGTGTTTACCCATTTGTGAAAATTTAGCTGCGCTGAGCTCGCACTCCCGAAGTCTCGGGAACGCTCGGTTGTGGATAAAAGTATTTGTGTCCATTTGTGGATAAAAAAGAGCCCACCTGTCCACAAATACACACAAATAAGGCACAAATGAGCACAAATAAGTATAACCAAACCTTACCTGCCTTGGCAGGTCTGCAAATGCGCGAATCTGCCCAAAAGGCATTAACACCGTTTCACGAATAAGCGAACAACAGGCAGGTTAGCACCGATTTATGGGTAACATACAAAGAGAGCAGGTAAACAGAGGTGCGTAGCACCGAATCAGAAAGCAATGAACCGGTGCGCCTATCGGCCGACAGGCAGGTTGCAGCTTAGAACATGGAAAGACGTAAACCCAGTCGTGTTAATTCGTGTTAATTCGTGTCCATTTGTGTTTACCCATTTGTGAAAAATTAGCTGCGCTGAGCTCGCACTCCCGAAGTCTCGGGAACGCTCGGTTGTGGATAAAAGTATTTGTGTCCATTTGTGGATAAAAAAGAGCCCACCTGTCCACAAATACACACAAATAAGGCACAAATGAGCACAAATAAGTATAACCAAACCTTACCTGCCTTGGCAGGTCTGCGAATACACGAATAAGCAAATAAGCGCATTAGCACTGATTCACTAAAACATGATGCAAGAGAATCAGCATATAGAATTTAAATCTAGTTTTAATGATGGGGTCATTGAAACCCTTACCGCATTTGTGAATACGGATGGTGGTAAAGTGTTGGTGGGTGTTTCTGATAGTGGAGAACCTGTAAAAGGGTTTACTGTTGGTAATGAAACGGTTCAGCGGTGGACAAATGAAATAAAGAACAAAACGCAACCATCCATAGTTCCTAATTCCAGAGTAATTGAATACAAAGGCACCCGGATTGTTGAACTTTCTGTTGTAGAGTTCCCGGTTAAACCGGTGTCTTGTAAAGGTAGATACTATAAGCGGGTTGGAAATTCAAACCATCAGTTAAGTCCGACAGAGATATCAGATTTAACACTACAAACACTTCAGGTATCATGGGATTCATATCCGGCGGTAAACTGTTCCATTGATAATATAAATTGGGATCGCGTAAACAGGTTTATTGAGAGGGTAAACCAAAGGGGGAGATACCGATTATCGGGTACGGCACAAGAGGCACTCCAAAAGTTAAGATTACTTTCTAATGATAGCGTTTCCAACGCAGCAACACTACTTTTTTCTGATGAGATACCCTATAATATTCATTTAGGTCGTTTTAAAACAACCTCTTTGATTATTGATGACAAGATGTTACGGTTACCACTTTTTGATGCGGTAGAGGAGACAATGAAGTATATTCTGTCGCATATCAAGTATGCTTTTGAAATCACGGGTACATCAACACAGAGGAAAGAGATACCGGAATATCCGCTAAGCGCGATTAGAGAGCTAGTTTTAAATGCTTTGGTGCATAGGGATTACCTTAGTTCGGCAGATGTACAGGTGAAAATTTTTGATAACGCGATTACGTTTTTTAACCCGGGGAACTTATATGGAGGGTTAACCGTAGAAGATTTAGCAACCGACTCATACCCGGCCTATGCTCGGAATAAGCTAATTGCCGAAGCCTTTTATCTTACCGGGGATATAGAAAAATATGGAAGCGGGTTTCTTAGAGTAAGAGAGGCTATAGCCCAATATCCAACCATGACACTAGATGTAAAGGAGGTAGGGGCGGGTTTTATGGTCACTTTAGCATACTTAAATCAGAAGGTTAGCACAGCTGCTGCTCAAACCGACCCAAAAACCGACCCAAAAACCGACCCAAAGGCCGACCCAAAACTTGATAATACCGATCAACAAATCATACTTTTAATAGAGCAAAATAAGGAAATTACCATAGCGGAAATTTCAGTGGGGATAAAAAGAGGAATAACCGCCACAAAAGCGAGGATAGTTAAGCTTAAAAAAGCAGGTTATATTCTACGGGTTGGCTCTAATAGAGGAGGTTACTGGGAAGTAAAGGAGAAACGCTAGAATGGGTTACCCCGGCAATACTGTTGGGAGCGAATCTGGAAATACGCAAATCCGCAAATAGGCAAATTCGCGAATCTGCAAATGCGCAAATAGGCGAATTAGCAAATAAGCGAATACGCGAATACGCGAATAGGCGAATTAGCAAATACACGAATAAGCGAATAACAAACAGATGAGAGAGTTCTACTTTGAGCGATTGGAAGTTTGGCAAGAGGCGCGTTCTTTTGTTAAAGACATTTATGAGGTTACCTATGGATTCCCTCAAGATGAACGTTATGGCATGGTAATGCAAATACGAAGAGCTGCTTTAAGTATAGCAGCCAATATTGCCGAAGGCATGTCACGTAACACTGAAAAGGATAAAGCAAGATTTATCAATCAAGCCTTTGGGTCGGCCATTGAGGTTATAAACTTTATTATTATAGCCAATGATTTTACTTGGATTGATGATAAGAAATATGCGGAGTTACGAGAAAAGAACGAAAAAATCACCAACCAGTTGAATAGTCTTTATAATAAGTTAAAGCAAAAGTGAGTATGCGAATCTGCAAATGCGCGAATCAGCAAATCTGCAAATGCGCGAATCAGCCCAAAAGGCATTATCAACGATTCACGAATAAGCGAACAACAGGCTGGTTAGCACCGATTCGATAAAGGAAACTTCTAAGTAAAAGAATTGTAAAACAAAAAATATTTATACATGAAGAAAGCAATAATTACAGGTATCACAGGACAAGATGGAGCGTATTTAGCCGAACTACTTTTAAAAAAAGGATATAAAGTTATTGGACTTAAGCGCCGTTCTTCACTATTTAACACCGGACGAATAGATCATCTTTTTAGTAAGAATCGCGAAGAATACAACAATTTTTCATACGCTTATGCTGACCTTACCGACTCTACTAATTTGGTTAGGCTTATCAAAGAATTTCAACCCGATGAAATCTATAATCTTGCTGCTCAAAGTCATGTAAAGGTTAGCTTTGATACACCAGAATACACTGCAAATGCTGATGGAATAGGTGCGTTACGACTATTGGAGGCCATTAGAATTTTGGGTTTAGAAAAAACAACAAAACTCTACCAAGCCTCGACCAGTGAACTTTTTGGGAAAGTGCAGGAGATACCCCAAACGGAAAAAACACCTTTTTACCCACGGAGTCCTTATGGTGTTGCAAAATTATATGCCTATTGGATAACCGTTAATTACAGAGAGGCATATGGCATGTTTGCCAGCAACGGAATTCTTTTTAATCACGAATCGCCATTGAGGGGCGAAACCTTTGTTACCCGTAAGATAACTAGAGCAGCTTCAAATATTGCATTAGGATATCAGAATCGCTTGTATTTAGGTAACCTTGATGCCAAGCGTGATTGGGGGCATGCCAAAGATTATGTAGAGGCTATGTGGTTAATCCTTCAGCATGATCAACCGGATGACTTTATAATAGCCACAGGGAAAGTACATTCTGTGCGTCAGTTTTGTGAAAGAGCTTTTGGTTATTTTGGGGTAGAACTTGAGTTTGTAGGGAAAGGAGAGAATGAGAAGGGTGTAGTAAGTAGTATTGACCAATATCTTTTTGAAGAACGGGTAGGGATTAAGCCGGGACATTTAAACAAAGGGGATATCTTAGTTCAGGTGGATCCTTTTTACTTTAGACCTACGGAAGTTGATTTTTTACAAGGCAATGCAGCAAAGGCAAAAGAGTTGTTGGGTTGGGAGCCGAAGCATAATTTTGAATATTTGGTAAATGATATGATGACCTCAGATTTAAAGCTTATGCGAAAAGACCAATTCCTACGCGATTCTGGATTCGATGTAACGCCGCAGATGGAAGATATTTTATAAATTGCACAGAAGAAACCGCTAATCTTGAGCCAATAATCCAAAATCATTAATACGATGTCATATAAAGCATTAAAAGTAACCCATTCTACTATTCTTCCAGAAGTTTTGATTTTTGAGCCCTCAGTTTTTTGGGATTTAAGGGGGAATATATATACCTCCTTTAATGCAGAAAATTATCAGCAGCACTTACCAAAAGAGTTGACATTTTTACATGATAAGTTTGCACAGAGTAAGTACAATGTGCTTAGAGGATTGCATGGTGATTATAAAACATGGAAATTGGTATCGTGTGTATGGGGAGAAATATATGAGGTTGTAGTTGATATGCGACCCAATTCGCCCACCTATAAAAAGTGGGATGCTTTTGAATTGTCCGCAGATCGCTATAAACAAGTTTTGATACCGCCGGGGTTTGTGAACGGGTATTACGTTAAGTCGGAGCATGCCGTTTTTCATTATAAATTGGCCTACGATGGAGAGTATATAGATGCAGATGAGCAGATGACCCATCTGTGGAATGATTCCGAATTAGATATTAAATGGCCCTGTACCGCCCCCATATTGCAGGAGAGGGATAAATAGAATTTAGATTTTCAAAAAGGTGCCTGAGGTTCTCGAAGGCACCAATGCCCCCAAAAAACTATAAATATCAAAACCATTAAATAAGCATCAATGGATAAGAAAGGATATTTATACATACTTGAATGTAGCGATGGCAGCTACTACACAGGAAGTACAAATAACCTTGAGATGCGCCTTGCACAGCACCAAGCACGTGAGGGAGCCAATCATACCAAAAGCCGATTGCCCGTCAAACTGGTTTATTACGAAGAATTCCAACGAATAGACGATGCTTTCTATAGAGAAAAGCAGGTACAAGGTTGGAGTAGAAAAAAGAAAGAAGCACTTATTAAAGGCGAATATAATGAACTTATCCCCCTTTCTAAAGCATATAGGGATAAAAATGACAATATCTAATGGGGTGCCAGATGTGGTCATTGAGGTTCTCGAAATGCACTCGAAGGCACCTTCAGAAGAATATCTACTCGGTAGTTTCGAGAGCCTCAACTACCGTTCGTGTAAGAGTGATTGTAAAAATTTGCCAATTTGAAATTTGCCCTAATTTGAAATTTGTTTTGTTATGAATAAAGAGAATAAGAACTTAGCCATAAATGGGGGTACGCCAGTATCCTCGGAACCCATTTTAATCCATAAACCCCATTTGGATGAAGAGGATTTTGCAGTGGTGGATAGGGCATTGCGTTCCACATTTATTTCGGGAGATGGACCCGAGTGCAGAGAGTTTGAAAGGTTGCTTGCAGAATATCTTGGGGTAAAACATGCGCTCTTTGTAAACTCAGCCACTTCGGCATTGGAGTTGGCTTTTAGGGTTAAAAATTTTCCGGCAGGTAGTGAGGTTATTGTACCCAACTTCACCTATACCTCTACAGCTTTGGGAGCTTTGTACAATAACCTGAAAATTGTTTTATCGGACGTATATCCCGATAATGGCAGCATTGACGTAGGTAAGCTAGAGAGCTATATTACGCCCCAAACCGTTGCCATAATGGCCGTTGACTATGGTGGAATACCCGCCGAGATGGATGAGATAATGGCTATTGCCGATAAGCATAACCTTTATGTAGTGCACGACACAGCCCAATCCATAGGTTCTCTGTATAAAGGCAGGCATACAGGCAACCAAGGACATGTTTCAACCTTTAGCTTTCATGGCACTAAAAATCTGACCACAGGCGAGGGAGGAGCATTGGTTACCAATGATGATGCCATAGCCGAAAGGG
>CAZKPD010000004.1:1142-47816 GCA_964554585.1 uncultured Rikenellaceae bacterium | reverse complement strand
TATCGCACAGCACCACATCCAAGCTGCCTGATTCAACCATTTTAATGCCGGAAGGACCATCCTCAGCCAGCTCCACTTCGTGGTTTTCGTACTCCAAAATTTCTTTTAGCGAGTTCCTAATGGCTCTTTCGTCGTCAATTACAAGTATTCGGGACATGGGTTACCTGATTAAACTGTTTGTTTGCTTTTTGCAATTACAAAGATAACAAACTACAGTATATCCAACGGTCGATTTGGAATGTTTTGGTTATCCCAGAATTTTAAGCTTGGCGTATTTGAGCAGAAGATTTTTTTGGCCGTAGCTCTCAAAGTTTACAATAGCCTTGGCATTTTGTCCTTCGCCCTCAAAGGATGCAATCGTTCCCTTACCAAATTTGTCGTGGTACACCCTGGAGCCAACCTTAAGCGTTCCGTTGGAAGCTGTCTGAGCGGTTTCGGATGGTGCAGGGCTGTCGGTTCGGGTAATTCTGGTCAATCGCCGTCCTTTGGTAAAGGGTTGTGGGCTTGATTCCGTGGCCATTCGGCCAAACTGTGAGGGATTGGTTTGTAATCCGTTGCGAATAGCTGTTCCCGACGATGAAGGTTCTAGCGTGGTTGTGTCAATCCACTGTGGATCAATCTCACGAATAAAACGGCTGGGAGTGCATGAGGTTAGGTTACCCCATTTGTATCGGGTTTGGGCATACGATAGCGTGGCCAGCTTGGCGGCTCGGGTGATGCCCACGTAAAACAGACGACGCTCTTCCTCTAGCTCTTCGGGCGATCCAATGGACATATGCGATGGGAATAGCTCTTCTTCCAGTCCGGCCAAAAAAACGTAATCGAACTCTAGGCCTTTGGCCGAGTGTAAGGTCATTATGGAAGTTTTATCCGCATTGTTAGCATCATTGGTGTCCAGATCGGATAGCAACGAAACGGTCTCTAGGAAATCTACCAGCGAAAGGGTTTCGGTTTCGCCCTCCTTCCTCCGTTCATCAATATACTCTTGGATGTTGTTTAAAAGACCCTCAATATTTTGAAGGCGAGCCACTCCCTCAAAGCTGCTATCGGCCTTAAACTCCTTTAGCAATCCGGTTTCGAGGATTATGGTTTTTGCCGTTTCGTAGGCATCGGCGGTATAGGCTAGGGCACCAAATTTCTTGATTAGGTTATAAAAATTGACTACTCGGCTGATGGCAGCAGGATTTAGCCCTGCACTGTCGGTGCCAAGCTGCTCAATGGTTACCCATATGCTCTGTTGCTTTTGATTGGCTGTGGCCTCCAACCGTTCGAGGGTTGTTTTGCCAATTCCCCGTGCAGGGAAATTGATAGCCCGCTTTAACGCTTCATCGTCGTTGGGATTAGTGGTAATCCTAAAATAAGCAATGGTATCCCTAACCTCTTTGCGTTGGTAGAACGACAGCCCCCCATACACCTGATAGGGTATATTCTTCTTTCGCAACGCATCCTCAAACAGGCGCGATTGGGCGTTGGTACGGCATAGGATGGCAAATTCTTTAAAAGGAGCATGCTCCCGGTGTACAATTTCCAGAATTGCTGACGCCACCATATGTGCTTCCTCCTGATCGGTATAGGCTTTGATAAGCTTAAGCTTTTCGCCGTCAAGGTTCTCCGAGAAGGAAACTTTTTGAATCTGCTTGTTGTTACGGGCAATTACGCTGTTGGCAGCGTTAACAATGGCTTTGGTAGAACGGTAGTTCTGTTCTAGCTTGTAAAGCGCATAATGAGGGTAATCGTTTCGGAAGTTGAGGATATTCTCAATGCGTGCACCCCTAAACGAGTAGATGCTCTGAGCATCATCACCTACCACACAAACGTTGTGATGGTTGGCGGCCAACGCTTTAACGATTAGGTATTGGCTATAGTTCGTATCCTGATACTCATCCACTAAAATGTACCTGAATTTGTTTTGATATTTGTGTAGAACATCGGGATGATCGCGAAACAGGATATTGGTATAGAGTAGCAAATCGTCAAAATCCATGGCTGATGCCTTACGGCAGCGCTGTACATACATGGAGTATATTTTGGCTATTTCCGGCTTTCGGGTTTGCCTGTCGTAAGCCATTAGCTGTACGCTGTTGGCGTAGGCCTGTGGGGTTATTAAATCGTTTTTAGCCGAAGAAATCCTACCATATACCTCGTTTGCTTTGTAGGTCTGAGTGTCAAGCTTAAGCTCTTTAATAATGGAATTCAGCAGGCTCTTGGTGTCACTTGTGTCGTATATAGTAAACGTGTTGGGGAACCCAAGCTTATCGGCCTCCATTTTCAGAATACGGCGAAACATGGAGTGAAAAGTGCCCATCCATAGCTGTTTGGCTGTATTTTCATCTACCATTTTTGCTATCCGTGCCTGCATTTCGCGGGCTGCTTTATTGGTGAAGGTAAGGGCGAGGATATTCCACGGGGCTACGCCCATTTTGAGCAAATGTGCAACCCGATAGGTGAGTACACGGGTTTTTCCCGAACCGGCACCTGCTATTACCAGGGCAGGCCCGTCGATGTTTGTTACAGCTTCTCTTTGTACGTCGTTAAGTTCGTTTAGGTATTGCACTTTGCTAAATGTTAAAAGTTGAATATTTATGCAAAGTTAAGGGCATTCCTTAGAACTGAAAATAGCTTTGGTGAGATGTGAATAACTTTTTAAAACCAAATCAGCAAATGGAGTGGCCCATTTGCTGATTTGTAAAACTTAGGCAGAAGAGTGCTACATGCACACAGAATAGTGACGTGCTTTAGTCATTAGCTGCTTGAAGTGCTGCTGTAGCTCATACCTCACCTCAGCCTCTTGCTCTTTGGTAATCCCTTTTGTGCAAAAGGTAGCTATATAAGCTGCTTCTGCTTCGCTGCATCCGTCAGGGTCTGATGGCGTTGCTTTGGTTTTGTCGCAGTAAAAATTCTCGCCTCCATCCGGATTCGTAATGTAGCAGTTTCCGTCATCAATAGGGCAACAGATTGTTGCAACATCACAATCAACCTTTGCTACTAGGTCAAAAGCCTCGCATACATCCTCTTGCTCTTCGGGTTTGCATCCCCAGGTAATAGCAAATAGGATTGTTGCTAATAGAAGAGGGATTAAATAGATCTTTTTGTTCATGACTAATAGAGTTTAGAGATTATTAAAAATATTATGGTTTATCCAAGAAAAATTGTTCACTAATTATACCTGAGAGTTTTTTAAAACTCATGTAGCCCGTATATGCCACCTTGTTTATGACAAAAGTGGGAGTACCCTTAAAGTGTAAACGTTCAAATTCGTTTTTTATGCTGTCTAGGTATTCCTGCGCTTCACCCCCGTAAAAGCATTGGGCAACCAGATCGTCGGCTTGGGTAAATTCGTCTATCATTTCGCTGAAATCGTCGGTTGTTACCACCCTAAAATTGGCCAACAGCAGCTCGTGCAGATGGGCATAGTATCCGTAACGATGGATACAAACAGCTATTCTGTATGCATCATTCACTTGGGGGATATCGCTAAAGTCAACCATTCGGACAATCAGGTTCAGCTGGCCACTATTAATATACTCCTGTTCCAGCTGTGGGAGCACTTCTTGAAAGAACCTCTGACAGTGAACGCAGGAGTAGCTGGAGTACATATATAGGGAAAATGGTGCCGAGGGCGAACCAAATATAATATCCAGCTCTTTGGGCTGGTTTATGCTTTCTATGGAAGTGTTTGAACGTTTGTTGGCAAATAGGGTAACCACCTGATACGCTATGATAGCAGCTAGTATCAGGGAGATTATTATTGCAGCTATGGTATGCTTGTTTTTCATGGTTTAGTTGCTGTCTATTGCCCTTCGCTCTTTACGTTCAATATCGGTATTAAAGTTTAACAGCTGTGGATGGAATATAAGGTTCAATCCCCTTTCGTGTACCTTGATGGTTGTGAGCATCATTTTTTGTAGCTGTTTGGTGTCAAATCCATGTTTTGATTTTCCCTCTTTTTTATACGATACTAGGAATAGTCCGTTACGATCGGCTTTGTCGTCGCCCTTGAACATGTCGCTTTCCATCCCCTGTTTTTTAAGCAGCTTTTTATTCTTACCAATGAGTACATCGCTAAGGTGAACGTTGAGGTGATACTCATAGTCGGTGCCAAAACTTTCCATTCCATAGGCCGAGATATCAATGGCACTGCTGACAATATCGGTTTTGGGTAAGAAAATCTTATTGTTGTATACAAAGATACTGCTCTCTAGGGTTCGGAACACGATCCTGTCTAGCTCTCGTAGCTGGGTGAATTTGGCTAGCTCCATGGCGGGTTCAAAGTTGTATATTCCTCCGTCCTCCAACTTAAATTTACCCAATAGGGCAATCTTATCGTAGTGGATAGAGTCTCCGGTTATGAATAGTCTCCCATTGATAGCGCTAGTGAGCTTGCCCTCCACATTTTCATAGGTAATTACATCGGGGATAAACTCTGCGGCATCAATGAGCAGCTGGCGGATATCCATACCATTAATTTTATTGTCAAACTCCACCTTAGCCCTATCGCTGTAGCGGGTATCAAACAGCACAGAGGTGACCATAGATCCGCCAAAAGCCTCAAACCTGAAGTTGTCAGCAATGTAAAGGCTGTCATCCACCCTAAATTTTGTGGAGAGGTTATTAAGTAAAATATCATTGTACTTCACGCTTTTTACTTTAACCGTTCCGTTGGCTATAAAGTGGGGGATAAACGTGGATTCTTCTTGCGAAGCTACATCCTCTACCAATGGCGGGTCCTCTGTTTGGGTTGAATCTTCAACCATGAGATGGGCAAATTTGGCGTAATCCAAATCGCTCAGGGTAATGTGAGTGGTCACAATCACCTTGCTATCCGGCTGTTCTAGGAAGAAAGCCTTGTATACATTCCGAATTTGAGTAGAGTCCATCCAAAAATCGATACCGTGCGCATTGGCTAACAGGTTATCTATGCGCATGGTGTCATTGGCCATGGCGAAATTTAGCGACAGGCTATTCAGCTGCATCAGGGTATCGTTGGGTAAGGCCACGCTTAAATCCCTAACGCTGGCCTTAATCTTTGATTGCTCAAAGGCGATGGGCATAATATAGCTGTCAATAGAATCTAAATCAACCGTGCCAAAACTTTGCAGGTTTAGCGTAGCGGTTCCCGCAATGTGGCTAATCAGCGTGTCGGGGATAAATTGCCGAAGCTCGGCAAAATTAAGGTTAAGGGTAGAGTTGGTCCTAAACGTCGGCTTTGCCAATCCCTGTACCATTAGGTCTCCTCCTAAGGTGTTTGAGCCCATTCCCAAGTAGTACGAATGCACGTCAACTCCCATGTTGTCCATATCCTTAACCAACCCTAAAAGGGTGGCCTGTATGGCTGCGCTATCCACCTTGATCTGGTATGATGGAATTTCTGCTGCAAATCTCTGCAATGCTATTTGCCTGTTGGGACGATAGCTAAATTTGGCGCATAGGTTTTGGATTACAGTGGCAGAATCTAAAGCGGTGGAGATGTTTTTAAAGGCCAAATCTAAAGTGGTTCTGTCCAAAAAGTAATCGGCATTGTGCAGCCCGATGCTGTCGGGAAGCGTTCCGTGGGTTTTGAGGTTAAACACCATTTTTCCGTGGAGGTACTCCACCGTACTGTCGGGGATGAATGAGGCAAACTCGTCAAAATCAATAAGACCGCGTGCACTAATGCTGTAGTTTGGTTTATCTAGGTTCGATAGATTTCCGCTTAGCGAAAAGTTGCTATTCCTAGTCGAGATGTTGGCCTGATTCAGCCGGGCTGATACAGTCTGTAGATTGTACAAATCATCTGCTTTAACAACCATACTTAATGCTAACTTACGTAGTTCCGGGTAATCAGCAGTTGTTAGGTTTCCATGCTTAAATTCCAAAGCGGCATCCACAGAGGGGAGTAAAAGGGTGTCGTACACATAGCCTTGAATTGTGGCCGTTGCATTCAGTTCTCCGCGTATCTCTTTTACTCCAAACTCGTTGAGCATTTCTTGAGGAGCATATTTGCTCAGCTCTTTAATATCTCCATCCACTAGCGAGAGGGATAGGTCTACATACATGGAGTCAGCCAGAATAGCTTGCCCCTGAGCGGAGAGTTTTGCTCCATCGGTTTGTACAACAAACTTATCAATAGCTACTTTTCCGTCGTTATAGTCAATGGCAAAATCGAGAGCGGTTTGGTTCATTAGGTGCAGATTAGTGCTATCAAAATAGACATTAGTCACCTGTGCACTTCCCAGAATCTCAGCGCGAATATGCTCGTTGAGCATTCGGGCTTTAACTTGTAGTTCGGGGATATACAGTTTTGCTCTTGCACCCAGCTGATCATCGCGATAGGTAAGGGAAACTTCCTGTGCGGTAAGGTCTTTTAGCAGTAGGTCAAGCAGGGTAGGTTCTTCGTCTACCTGAGTGGTATCGGCAGACATGAGGAAGTCAATGTTGCTAACCCCAAGGGAGTCTACCATATAGTTTAGGGTAAGGCCGCTTACCTCAATCCCTTCAATCTCAATTTTACTTTGGAGAAGAAGTCTAGAGTTAATGGAGATATAGAGTTTGTTCAGGCTAACCAGCGTATCGTCGGCTGAGCCAAAAGTGGCATGGATTGTCGAATCTTTACATGGTCCCATTTTAAAGCCATGCATCTCAACTGTGGCATATGGGAATTTTCTTAATAGTAGTAATGCAACACTATCCGCCTTAACGGGTGCATCAATCATTACGGAAACCTTGTTTAGAACAATGTTCGTAATCCTATTCTCGTTGAGTTTGGCAATAGCAAGTAGTAACACCACTAGCAGTAGTATACTTGCCAAAACGATTAGCAAAACTTTTAGAGTTTTTAGGAGAATCTTTCGAGCCATTATTTTGTGGGTTTTATTTACACTTATTTATAGGGAATTTTGGAAAAGAGGCTTACCACCAAAATCGTCGAACACGTAATTTTTTAAGTGCAGCTTCCAATTTTTCACCCCTCAAATTCGCATCGATAATCACCCCTTCGGCATCTACCAAAAAGCTCGAGGGGATACTTCTTACTCCGTAGGCCTTGGCAGCTGTGCTGTTCCAGCCCAGTAAATCGCTCACATTATAGGGCCAGTCCAGCTTGTCATCCTCAATGCCCTTTTCCCAATTTTCGCGTTTTACATCCAGCGACACGCTAAGGATAACAAACCCTTCGCCACTTTTAAACTGATAATCCTTATAGCGGTTATAGGCATCCACTAAGTTAGGGTTCTCCCTACGGCAAGGAGCACACCATGCTGCCCAAAAATCGATAAGAACCAGTTTGCCGCGCAGGTCAGAGAGGTTTACAATTTTTCCGTCGGGGGTTTCAAGTGAGATTTCGGGAGCCAAATCACCCACCTTAGGGGATTGGGCAAACAGGGTGAAGGATACGACGGTTAAGGCAATAGTGAGGATAAAATTCTTGTACATAGTTAGCTCTTTCAGTTTAAAAATCAGTAATCCGAACTATACTGTTCATAAAATAGTAAAAGTATGTAAATTATCAGAAAGTTAAGACGGCATTGCCATTCTTTATTCAAAATAAATGCCAATATGTATATGATAGTTTGCAGAAATAGGGGATTAATATTATTGGGCTCTTACCGTTGTTCTGTTAGGGTAAGGAAAAACCATTTTAGCGAAGGCTGCAATTTTGTGTAACCTCTTCCGTTATTTTTAGTAAGCGTTTAACGGTGTGCACACCAAAAAGAGCTATTATTGTAGTCCGTTTATAACCATTGTTTCGAAATGCGTAAAAACCTTGTTTTTCATACTATACTATTGTCCATTCTGTTGATAGGGCAAAAGCAAACCTTATCTCAGACTTATGCTCCTGATAGGGATTGGGCGGGATTAACCCAATACGCTGCCACCTCAATTCAGGATTCAATTTTTGTTTTTTACCAAGGGAATGAACCATGGTTACAAGCGAAATTTTCTGATGATTCCCCGGCAACTTTCCAGTGGTATAGGTATAATCCGGAGGTATCACCCACAGACAATCGGTTTGTACCCCTTACAGGAGAGACTGGCTCAACCCTGCTGTCGGCAAGTCCGGGGGGGTATCGGGTTAAGGTACATAATGGATTGATTGATAGCGTTGAGTACTATGTGGCATGGGTGATGATTGACGATGTGAAGCTTAACTCGCTTACTCTCAATAGCAATATGTGTAATTCCTTGGGGCTCTACCTCTCTACTTCTCCTAATTTTTATGATATTAATTCGCAGTTTGCCTATTTTGATATTTCGAGTCCAGCACATCACGAGCGGGTTGCCTTACCGGGCAACAGCTATTTTACCAACCATGTTTTTGAGTCGTTAAACCCATTGCTCGAGGTTCCTTCTATAGCACCGGGGTTACCTTTTATTGATGTGGAGTTTGAGAATGAGCAGAATGGGAAAACCTATGGCCCATTGCTCGATGCGGCCTATAGGTTAACGGTAGCCAGCCCTTTTGGAAGAGGCGATATGGTGGTTGAAACCGATGAGATCTCGGCCATAGCCACTAAGGTGGGGCTTGACCTCTTTTTTAATACCAGTTTTGATAATTTACCCAACTGGGAGATCCAAAACGATGACTTACCCAGGGGAGAGGCATTGTTGGAAATGCAGCTGATAAGTACCGCAGAAAATGCCGACTCCCTTTTCTGGAATATTATCAATGATGAATATTTGGTGCTTAAAAAAAAGGCCGATAGCATCGCTTGGCGTGATCAATCCAGAGTAGATGAGCGAATAGAGTCTTACCCCCCAAAAAAGTTTTTTGTGCCCGGTGTTTTTGGTGTAGAGCATGTGTCAAAGAAAATATCTGCTGAAGCCATCTGTTTTGACACCCTACTAAGGCAGGTGGTGGTAGATACATCCTATATTAACCCCTCATCCATTCCCAATGTGTTTAGTCCTAATGGTGATGGGGTCAATGACTTCTTTATCCTCAAGGAGATGGAAACTGCTGTGACTTCCATAAAAACATTCCATATTACCATTCTCAACCGTTGGGGCAAAAAGGTGTACGAGTTTAGCGGAAACCCCAGAGAGTGGGAGGGATGGAATGGAAAGATTAATGGAACAGGCAGCGATGCAAGTGAAGGGGTTTATTTCTATATTATCGATGGCACCGGATGGGATAACCGACGGTATCGTAATGAGGGGTATAAGGGTCATCTGCACCTTTACCGGTAGGTGTCCAGTCGAATAAAAAAGGAGGGATTAGTGAAATCCCTCCTTTTTTTATGGTGAATATCTTTGGTCTATCCAATGATGACAATTCTCTCTATGGCATCCCCTTGTCTAATCTGGTCAATTATCTCCACTCCCTCAATCACCTTCCCAAAACAGGTGTGATTTCTGTCTAGGTGGGCTGTATTATCCCTGCTATGGCAAATAAAGAATTGCGACCCACCGGTATTCCGTCCGGCGTGTGCCATGGAGAGAACACCACGGTCGTGGTACTGATTCCCGCCGGTAAGCTCGCAATTAATTTGGTAGCCGGGTCCACCCGTACCCACGCGTGGGTCGTTCATGTCTTTAGAGAAAGGGCATCCACCTTGAATAACAAAGTTTGGAATAACCCTATGGAATGCGAGACCATCATAGTACCCCGACTCGGCCAATTTAACAAAGTTGGCTACGGTATTGGGTGCATCCTTTTCGTAAAAGTTAACTTTCATTACACCTTTTGAGGTGTGAATTTCAGCAGTTTTCATCCGTACAAAATTTTAGGTTACTGATTACAAATACTTTGGCCCATACCTGTTAGGCATTGGGGTTGGGCGGATGGAACACCCATATTTTGGCTGCGCCGAACTCGCAAAAAACGCTCGGTTGTTCATGCGTGATTACCTTCGGTGAGCTCGCAAGCTCGGTTGTGCAAGCTGCCTTACATGGGTGTTTCATAGTATTAGAAAATAAGTTGTTTAATAAGCATAGAATGTCAAAACAACACAGCAAAGCTGCAATTGTTCTGTTTGGCAGGCAAAGATAAAGGAATTGGGATTAGGTTAATCCTCTAAGTTTGGCAAACCTTAAAATAAGGTCTGCTATCTCTTCGGTGCTAAGAGTTGCCCGGTTTAGAATAAGATCGAACAGCTCGCTATCGGGTTTGTTCCCCCGATAAAATTCCATAAACGTTTCACGACGCTTATCGGTTTCTTTTACTTTATCAATGGCGTCAGCCTCCGATAGGTCGAATCGACGTTGGATAACCTGTACCCGCCAATCGAAGGGAGCAATGAGCCTTATATGGATGGAGTTTTTAATGGACTTGGCCAAAACGCAACCGGCCCTACCCACAATAACGGCATTCCCTTGGATGGAGTAGGAGCGCACAATTTCGGCAAGGGCCCGTTTAATTTGGTGGTTGCTAATGTACTTGTCCTTAGAGAAGATGGTTACAAGATCGCCATACATTGATTTTTCTTTCGCCCCAAAAATATGTGCAATCTCATTGGGGGTTGCTTTAAGCGAACTGGCTGCATCGTGTAATATTTGATGGCTAATGGCAACCCATTCGGGTTTCTCCTCAAGGGCGTGTTGGGCGTTAATCTTGTCCACAAGCAGCTTGGCAACTTCCTTACCATAACATCCATACTCTCTAGAGATGGTAATAACAGGACCGGGTTCAGGTGCTGTTTGCGCCCGTTCACGTCGCACTTGTTCGTGCATGTAGTGTAAAAAGAGGTTTCCCATGAGGTAAATATACAATAAAAAAAAGGAACAGCAAGCTCCATCCTAAAAAAAACACTGCACCCATATGTAAATAAAAAGGGCTGTTCTTTGTGTGAACAGCCCTTTAATATTAATGTGTCATCAGCGCAACTATTCCTCGTCTGATTCCTCTTCGTAAGCTTTAAGCAGCTTATCTTGAAGATCAGCAGGCACCTGCTCGTAGTTGGCAAATTTCATGCTGTAGGTAGCCCTTCCGCTGGTAATAGAAGATAGAGCAGTAGAGTATTTGCTAAGCTCAGCCAATGGCACTTTGGCTTTAATTCTTTCAAAGCCTTTCAGGCTATCCATACCTAGGATAATGGATCTGCGGTTTTGTAGATCGCTCATCACATCACCCATCTTATCGGCAGGAACCAGTACCTCAACCTCATAAACGGGCTCCATAATCTTGGGACCCGCAACTTTAAATGCGTTACGGAATGCGTTCCGTCCTGCCAGCTTAAAGGAGATCTCATTGGAGTCCACCGGGTGCATCTTACCGTCATAAACGTATACCTTAATGTCACGTGCATATGAACCGGTGAGCGGACCTTCTTCCATTTTTTCCATAATCCCCTTAAGGATAGCGGGCATAAAGCGTGCATCAATAGAACCACCAACAATACAGTTGCAGTAAATAAGCTTGCCGCCCCATTCCAAGGGAATCTCTTCTTTACCACGAATGCTGATGTTCAGCTCTTTCCCGTTCACATTAAACTTATTGGGTTCCGGAGCACCCTCTACATAAGGTTCAACTATCATATGAACTTCACCAAATTGCCCTGCACCACCACTCTGCTTTTTGTGGCGATAGTCGGCCTGTGCAACCTTAGTAATGGTTTCACGATATGGGATACGAGGAGGCAGAAACTCAACCTCAATCTTATGTAGGTTTTCCAGTTGCCATTTTAGGGTGTTTAAGTGGTGTTCACCCTGCCCGTAAACAATAATCTGTTTTAGCTCTTTGGAGTACTCAATAACAATGGTCAGGTCTTCGTGATGAGCCCTATTGAGCAGTTCACCCAATTTTTCGGTGTCCGATTCGTTAACCGCTTTAATGGCAGTTCTGAATTTTGCGTTGGGGAAACTAAGCGACCCAAAAGCTATGTTTTTGCCGGGATCGCATAGGGTATGGTTTGTTTTGGTGTTTTTTAGCTTCACTACTCCGCCAATATCCCCTGCGTACATCTCGGTTACCTTTTCGCGTTTTTTCCCGGCTATAGCAAAAATCTGAGAAATACGCTCTTTCCCATTATTTGTGGTATTCGTAAGGTCCATTGCTTCGGTTATCTTACCCGACATCACTTTAAAGTAGTTAATCTCACCAATGTGCGATTCTACGGCTGTTTTAAATACGAATAGGGATGTAGGATCGGAAGCGTTGCAGGGAATCTCTACGCCATCTTTTGTTTTTTGTGCTGTAACCTGAGCAGGGTTTGGAGCGGTGTTAATGATGAATTCCATTAACCTCTTAACACCAATATTCCGCTTAGCCGAGATAGTGAAAACAGGGAACATCCCTCTTTCAATTAGCCCTTTTCTGATCCCCTCACGCATTTCGTTCTCTGACAGGGTGCCCTGCTCAAAGAATTTTTCCATCAGGGTTTCATCGTTTTCAGCTGCTGCCTCGATAAGTGCGCTTTGGTATTCTTGGGCTCTGTCCATTTCGTCTGCAGGGATATCGAGCACTTCATGTTCGCCCGAATCTCCTTTAAACTTATACATTTTCATCATCAGCACATCCACAAATGCGCTGAAGTCAGTACCCGGATTCAGAGGGTATTGAACCACTGCAATCTTTGAACCAAAACTTACTTTAAGCGATTCAATGGCTTGATCGAAATTGGCCTTATCATGGTCCAGCTGATTCACTGCAAAAATCATAGATTTCTCCATCTGCTCTGCATGACGAGCAAATATCTCGGTACCCACCTCAACGCCTTGCTGGGCGTTGATAACCATGGCGGCCAGTTCAACAGGACGTAAAGAGGCAATCACGTGTCCTACAAAATCATCGGAACCGGGAGTGTCGATAATGTTTATTTTATGATCGTGCAGCTCAGTGAAAAGCACGGTAGAGAAAATAGAACGCTGGTTGAGCTGCTCAATCTCTGTGTGGTCAGATACTGTGTTCTTTGCGTCAATAGTTCCCTTTCGATCAATGACTTTCCCTTCGAACATCATGCTTTCGGCTAAGATCGTTTTTCCTGCGCCGGTATTGCCCAAAAGGGCAACGTTTCTTATTTGGCTGGTTTGGTAGTTTTTCATTCTACGTACTTTTCTTTAACTGAAGTTTAACAATATATTGATTACTAATTTATTCCAAAATCTTTGAGGGCTCTTATCCGTAAAAAATGCCTTCAAAAATACAAATTTTTTTATCAAAACAAATATCCCTAATGAGTTAGTGCAATTGCCTTTTTTTCTTCGCCTCAAGCCCAAACAGAAAATGCTAAACGATTCAGAAATATGGGATAAAGCCCATATTTAGTTTTGGAATTGTAAAAATCGATCCTTACCTTTGCGCCCGCTTTTGGGGTAGCTAATTATCAGGACAGCAATAAAAGTGTGGCTAAATGTTTTGATTTTAAATTAAAAAGGATACCTTTGCAACCCAATTTTAGCGTTTTTTTGAAAACTATAAAAAGTTAAAGACAGAGTAGATATGCCTACTATTCAGCAATTAGTAAGAAAAGGAAGGAAGAGAATCGTTGAGCAGAGCAAGTCGCCTGCACTAGATTCCTGCCCACAACGCCGTGGCGTATGTGTGCGTGTGTACACTACAACTCCCAAAAAACCAAACTCGGCTATGCGTAAAGTGGCTAGGGTAAGGTTAACCAACGGGAATGAGGTTAACGCATACATCCCCGGCGAAGGACACAACCTTCAAGAGCACTCAATTGTGCTTATCCGTGGTGGAAGGGTTAAAGACCTGCCCGGAGTTCGTTATCACTTGGTAAGAGGTGCGTTAGATGCTTCTGGAGTTGAAGGCCGTTCACAAGGTCGCTCCAAGTATGGCACTAAGAAAGCCAAGAAAAAATAGTTAATTAAACCGCAAAAGATTTCTTAACGAAATGAGAAAAACAAAACCAAAGAAGAGGATACTTTTGCCCGATCCAAAGTTCAATGACGTGGAAGTTACACGTTTTGTGAACCATTTGATGTACGACGGGAAGAAGAGTATCGCGTTCAACATCTTTTATGATGCACTTGACATCGTTGACCAGAAGATGAAGAACGAAGAGAAGAGCCCTCTTGAGATCTGGAAGAAGGCCCTTGAGAACATCACCCCACAGGTTGAGGTTAAAAGCCGCAGGGTGGGTGGAGCAACCTTCCAGGTTCCCATGGAGGTTAGAGGATCCCGCAAGGTTTCTCTGTCCATGAAGAATATGATCATATTCTCTCGCAAGCGTTCAGGGAAGGGGATGAGTGATAAGTTGGCTGCTGAGATTATGGCAGCTTATAACGAAGAGGGAGCAGCATTTAAGCGGAAAGAGGATATGCACAAAATGGCTGAAGCCAATAAGGCCTTCGCCCATTTCAGGTTTTAACCCCTTTTTTCAGATTAGTTGACCCTATATTATTAACATCGACCATACCCGGCTTTATTGCTAGGAGCTGAGTATGGTCATGTAGATGGAAGAACAGAATTAATGAGCAGAGATTTACGATTTACTCGAAACATTGGGATAATGGCCCATATTGACGCCGGTAAAACAACCACTACCGAGCGTATACTCTTTTATACGGGTAAATCACATAGGTTAGGAGAGGTTCACGATGGTGCTGCCACCATGGACTGGATGGTGCAAGAGCAAGAGAGAGGGATAACAATTACATCTGCTGCAACTACTGCTTTTTGGAATTACAACAACAAGCAGTATCAGATTAACGTGATTGACACCCCCGGGCACGTGGACTTTACTGTTGAGGTGGAGCGCTCATTGCGAGTACTAGACGGTGCAGTTGCCGTTTTCTGTGCGGTGGGTGGTGTTGAGCCACAAAGTGAAACCGTATGGAGACAGGCAGATAAGTATCGTGTACCAAGGCTGGCGTTCATTAATAAGATGGACAGGTCGGGTGCCGATTTTCTGAATGTGGTATCCCAGATTAAAGAGCGACTGGGCGCCAGACCCATTCCCATTCAGCTACCCATTGGGTCAGAGACCTCATTTACAGGAGTAGTTGATCTTATTGAAAATAAAGCGGTGGTTTGGTACGAGGATCCCAAAACCCAAACTACCCAATATCGTCTTGAGGAAGTTCCTCAGAGTATGGTTGAAGAGGTAAACGAGTGGCGTGAAAAGCTGATTGAGTCGGTGGCTGAATACAACGACGATTTGCTTGAGCGCTTTTTCGAAGACCCCGATTCCATCACAAACCAGGAAATCCTTGATACCATCCGTAAAGCCACCATTGACATGTCTATTGTCCCGGTACTTTGCGGAGCATCTTTTAAAAACAAAGGGATTCAGCGTTTGCTGGATGCCGTTGCTAGTTTCATGCCCAGCCCGCTTGATATTGGAGCTGTGCACGGAACACACCCCGATTCGGAAAAAGAGTTGACCAGAGAACCCAGTACCAAGGAGCCTTTCTGTGGGTTGGCATTCAAAATTGCCACCGATCCACACGTAGGCCGATTGGCTTTTATTCGGGTTTATTCGGGTCAGCTGGATAGTGGGAGTTATATCTATAATACGCGTAGTGGGAAAAAGGAGCGCATTAGCCGCCTTTACCAGATGCACGCCAACAAGCAAAATCCTATTGAGCTTTGCGAAGCGGGCGATATCTGTGCTGCTATTGGATTTAAAGATCTGAGAACCGGCGACACTATCTGCGATGAGAAAAACCCTATTATCCTCGAATCGATGACGTTCCCCGACCCGGTAATCGGGTTGGCTGTTGAGCCTAAAACACAGCAAGACTTGGATAAGCTTGGGGTTGCACTAAGCAAGCTTTCTGAGGAAGATCCTACGTTTCAGGTTCGTACTGACGAGGAAAGTGGCCAAACCGTGATTAGCGGTATGGGCGAACTTCACCTCGAGATCATTGTAGACAGATTGAGGCGAGAGTTTAAAGTAGACATCAATCAGGGTGCTCCACAGGTGGCCTATAAAGAGGCTATTACTGCCAGTGTTGAGCATCGTGAAGTGTTTAAGAAACAAACAGGGGGTAGAGGTAAGTTTGCCGATATCATTGTTGAGATTGGACCCGCAGACGAAGGTGTTGTCGGGCTTCAGTTTATCGACGAGGTTAAAGGCGGAAATATCCCCAGAGAGTATATCCCATCGGTAGAGAAAGGGTTTGCGCTAGCCATGCAAAACGGTGTTTTGGCCGGCTACGCTCTTCCCAGCCTAAAGGTAACCCTTAAGGATGGCTCATACCATGCGGTTGACTCTGATTCATTATCTTTTGAAACTGCTGCACGCATTGCATTTAGACATGCTGTACCCAAGGCAAAACCCGTTTTGCTCGAGCCTATTATGGCTATGGAGGTAGTTACCCCCGAAGAGTATATGGGCGATGTTATTGGCGACCTCAACAAGCGAAGAGGCCAGGTAACTAGCATGGATTCCAAGGGCGTTGCAAGGGTTATCAAAGCAAAGGTTCCATTGTCCGAACAGTTTGGATATGTAACCGTACTACGAACACTCACATCCGGAAGGGCTACCTCATCCATGGAATTTTCGCACTACGCTGAGGTTCCTGCCCATATTGCGAAGGAAGTTGTAGAACAGTTCGGTAGTAGAACAGTTAAAGAAATCGATTAATCATTTACCATTTGTTGTAAAATGAGTCAAAAGATCAGAATTAAGCTTAAGTCTTACGATCACAACCTGGTGGATAAATCGGCCGAAAAGATTGTAAAAACGGTAAAAGCTACCGGTGCTGTAGTTAATGGACCCATTCCGTTGCCTACCCACAAGCGCATCTTTACGGTGAATCGTTCCACGTTTGTGAACAAGAAGTCGAGAGAGCAGTTCCAGCTAAGCTCTTTCAAAAGACTACTCGACATCTACAGCTCCACACCTAAGACAATCGATGCGCTTATGAAGCTCGAACTGCCTAGTGGAGTCGAAGTAGAAATTAAAGTATGAGTGTGAAAATTAATTTGTATTAGCGATGCCAGGATTAATTGGAAGAAAAATCGGAATGACTTCCGTATTCAGTGAGGATGGTAAAAATATACCATGCACTGTTATTGAGGCTGGACCATGCGTTGTTACTCAAGTGAAAACTGTGGAGAAGGATGGTTACTCATCCCTACAGATTGCATTTGACGAGAAGAGAGAGAAGAACACCCCTAAGCCAATGCTGGGACATTTCCAAAAAGCGAATACTACCCCTAAACGTAAGGTTGTAGAGCTTAAGGATTGGAAAAAGGAATACCAGCTGGGCGATACCATTACATCAGAAATTTTCCTTGATGATACTTGGGTTGACATTACCGGTATTACCAAAGGGAAAGGATTTCAAGGTGTGGTAAAACGCCACGGTTTTAGCGGTGCCGAACGCTCACATGGTCAAAATGGCCAATTACGAGTACCGGGTTCGTTGGGCGCAAGCTCTACACCCAGTCGTGTTTTAAAAGGCAAACCGTTGCCCGGTCGTACAGGTGGGGAAACCGTTAAGGTAATCAACCTTCGCGTGCTTAAAGTAATCCCCGAAAACAACCTGTTAATTGTTAAGGGGTCGGTACCAGGCCCTAAAGGATCATACTTAATCATTGAGAAGTAATGGAAATCAGCGTAATTAATATAAAAGGAGAGGATACCGGACGGAAGGTAGAGCTCAGAGATGAGATTTTTGGTATCCAGCCAAACCAACACGCTATTTACCTTGATGTTAAGCAATATCTTGCAAATCAAAGGCAAGGTACTCACAAGACAAAACAGCGTGCTGAGGTATCGGGCAGCACAAAAAAGATTAAGCGCCAAAAGGGCACCGGAACTGCCAGAGCAGGTTCCATTAAGTCACCCCTTTTCCGTGGAGGAGGAACCGTGTTCGGTCCGGTACCCCGCGATTACAGCTTTAAGCTAAACAAGAAGCTAAAGCAGCTTGCTCGTAAGAGTGCTCTAGCCTTAAAAGCACAGAACAATTTGATTGTCGTTTTGGAAGACTTTAACTTTGACACTCCCAAAACGAAAGAGATCGTAAATATTTGCAAAAGCTTAAATTTGAATGGGCAAAAATCCCTCTTCGTTTTAAGCGAACCCAATAAGAACATTTACCTTTCTATCCGTAATCTCCCCAAACAGAAGGTTATTCCTGCTACAAGCATTAATACCTATGAGATTATGAACGGGGGTACTCTTGTTCTGGTTGAAAGTTCTGTGGCTGCATTGAACCAAATGTTTAACCTAGCTTAAACCCTGTAACCATGAGTATAATTATTAAACCATTGGTAACCGAGAAAATGGAGAAGTTGAGCGCGAAACAGCCCCGTTACGGCTTTATCGTCGACATCAACGCCGATCGGTTACAGGTGAAGAGAGCCGTTGAAGAGTTCTACGGAGTAACCGTTGAGAGTGTGAATACGATGAGATATGCCGGAAAGCGTAGCTCACGATACACCAAGACAGGTATGATTGAAGGGCGCACCAAAAACTTTAAAAAAGCGATCGTAACCCTGAAAGAGGGTCAAACGATTGATTTTTTTAGCAACATTTAAAGAAAATGGCTGTAAGAAAACTAAAACCTGTTACCCCAGGTCAAAGGCATAAAATTATAGGTGTATTTGACGATATCACAACTACTACACCTGAGAAGTCGTTATTAGCCCCCCAGAAAAGGTCCGGCGGACGGAATAATTCCGGACGTATGACCGTACGTAATATTGGTGGTGGACATAAGCGTCGTTACAGGATTATCGACTTTGCAAGAAATCGCGAAGGCGTACCTGCAGTTGTTAAAACCATTGAGTACGATCCAAATCGTACTGCCCGCATTGCTCTGGTAGTATATGCCGATGGTGAGAAAAGTTATATCATTGCACCTGCTGGCCTTAAGGTAGGCCAAACCATTATGTCGGGTAAAGGAGTTGCTCCCGAGGTAGGCAATACGCTGTACCTTGCTGAAGTCCCTTTAGGAACCATCGTTCACAACATTGAGCTTACCCCAGGGCAAGGCGCAAAGATGGCACGGAGTGCCGGTTCGTATGCCCAGCTACTGGCCCGCGAAGGCAAGTATGCTGTACTTAAGTTGCCCAGTGGAGAGATTCGTATGGTGCTCACAACCTGTAGAGCTACAGTAGGATCCGTATCAAACTCAGACCATGCGCTCCAGCGATCAGGTAAAGCCGGACGTTCACGCTGGTTGGGTCGCAGACCCCGAGTACGTGGTGTGGCAATGAACCCCGTTGATCACCCCATGGGCGGTGGCGAAGGACGTGCATCAGGAGGTCATCCCCGCTCACGTAAGGGTATCCTTGCTAAGGGCTATAAGACCCGTTCGAAGAAAAAGCTATCGAACAAGTTTATTGTTGAACGCAGGAAAAAGTAACCTGAAAATTGTTGAGCTATGAGTCGTTCATTAAAAAAAGGACCTTACATTGAGTATAAGTTGGAGAAGCGGATCACTGATCTAAACGAATCCAACAAGAAGCAAGTGGTAAAAACCTGGTCGAGAGCATCCATGATTTCTCCCGATTTTGTAGGACATACCATTGCTGTGCACAACGGGAATAAGTTTATCCCTGTATATGTTACTGAGAATATGGTAGGGCATAAGCTAGGTGAATTTGCCCCAACCCGAACCTTCCGCGGACACGCCGGAAGTAAGAGGAAATAGTAAATAGATCTTAAACCAGGAAATAATGGGTGCAAGAAAACGAGATAAAGCAGAAAGGATAAAGGAGGAGAAGCAGCAAAAAGCATTCGCCATTCTACGCGACTGCCCCACTTCGCCTCGCAAAATGCGCTTGGTAGTTGATTTGGTACGCGGGAAACAGGTGAACTCTGCCCTCGATATCCTTAAGTTTACCCCAAACGATGGGGCTGCTCGAGTACACAAGCTGATTCTGTCAGCAGTATCCAATTGGCAGGCTAAGAACGAAGGTGTTCGCATTGAGGATGCAAACCTTTACGTGAAAGAGATATATGTGGACGAAGGCCGCATGCTAAAGCGTATTAAAGCAGCTCCTCAGGGGCGTGCTCACAGAATTAGAAAACGCTCAAACCACGTTACCGTAGTTCTTGACAGCGTAGTTACAAACGAAACTCAAAACAATTAGAGCTAAATGGGACAGAAAGTTAATCCGATAGGAAACAGGTTAGGAATCATCAGAGGATGGGATTCTAACTGGTATGGCGGAAATCAATACGCCCAGAAGCTTCAAGAAGACAGCAAAATTCGCGAGTATCTCAATGCAAGGCTTGCTAAAGCCAGCCTTTCGAAAATTGTGATTGAGCGTACCCTTAAGCTGATTACGGTAACCGTACACACGGCTCGTCCCGGGATCATCATTGGGAAAGGCGGTCAGGAAGTAGATAAGCTGAAAGAAGAGCTTAAGAATATTACAGATAAAGAGATCCAAATCAATATCTTTGAGATTAAGCGTCCTGAGGTGGATGCAGTGATTGTTGCCAACAACATTGCCCGCCAGCTTGAGGGTCGTATCTCATACCGTAGGGCTATTAAAATGGCCATCTCTACGGCCATGCGAATGGGAGCAGAGGGGATTAAAGTTCAAATTTCTGGACGTTTGGGCGGTGCCGAAATGGCTCGTACCGAAACATTTAAAGAAGGAAGAATCCCTCTTCACACCTTCCGTGCCGATATTGATTATGCTCTTGGCGAAGCGCTTACCAAAGTAGGGTTGCTTGGTGTTAAAGTATGGATTTGCCATGGCGAGGTTTATGGAAAACGTGATCTATCTCCCAATGTGGGTAAGGCTAGTGCACCAGAGACTTCGCGTAGCTATGCACGTCCCGCCCCACGCGGTGGAGCACGTGGTGGTAAAAAAAGGAAGTAATTAATCGCATTAAACCCAACTTAGGAAATGTTACAACCGAAAAAAACCAAATTCAGGAGACAGCAGAAAGGCCGCATGAAAGGCAATGCCCAACGTGGCACTGAGCTCGCCTTTGGATCCTTTGGTATAAAATCGTTAGAATCCCAATGGATAACCGGTAGGCAGATTGAGGCCGCTCGTCAGGCTGTTACCCGTTACATGAAACGTGAAGGCCAGATCTGGATTCGCATCTTCCCCGATAAGCCCATTACCAAAAAACCTGCAGAGGTTCGGATGGGTAAAGGTAAAGGTGCTCCCGAAGGCTTTGTGGCGCCTATTACACCGGGTCGAATCATTATTGAGGCTGAGGGTGTACCCTACGAAGTAGCTAAGGAAGCACTGCGCTTAGCCGCTCAGAAACTTCCGGTTACGACTAAATTTGTTGTACGCCGTGATTATCCACAAACTCAAAAATAGCTGAGATATGAAAGCAACTGAGATAAGAGAGCTATCTATTAAGGAGCTAGAGGAGCGCATTGAAACTTTTGAGATTCAACTCTTGAAGCTTAAAGTGAACCATGCCATTTCTCCTCTTGACAATCCCTCGAAGATACAAGAGACTCGTCGTACTATTGCAAGGATGAAGACTATTCTCACCGAGCGTACAAGTCAGAAACAGTAAAGCCATCTTTCAACATGGAACAGAAACGTAATTTAAGAAAAGAAAGAATCGGACTAGTGGTAAGCAACAGGATGGATAAATCCATTGTTGTGGCCGTTAAGCGTAAGGTAAAACACCCCATTTACGGTAAGTTTGTTAAAAAAACCACTAAGTTTTACGCCCACGATGAGGAGAACTCCTGCAATATTGGCGATACCGTTCGGATAATGGAAACCAGGCCCTTGAGTAGAACCAAGAACTGGCGATTAGTAGAAATCATTGAAAGAGCTAAATAGTCATGATACAGCAAGAAAGCAGACTGTTAGTAGCCGATAACAGCGGAGCCAAAGAGGTACTTTGTATTCGCGTTCTTGGCGGTACGGGGAAACGCTATGCAGGTATAGGCGATAAGATCGTTGTTACCGTTAAAAGCGCTTTGCCCAGCAGCGATGTAAAAAAAGGAACAGTAACCAAAGCCGTAATCGTACGCACCAAAAAGGAGCTGCGAAGAGGCGATGGAAGTTACATCCGTTTTGATGACAACGCGTGTGTGCTATTAAACAATCAGGGTGAAATTAGAGGAACCCGTATATTTGGACCCGTGGCCAGAGAACTTCGTGACAAGTACATGAAGATTGTTTCTCTTGCTCCCGAGGTATTGTAACCCGTTAATAAATCGTAAGAACGATGAATAAGAAACTTCACATAAAGAAAGGCGATTTGGTATACGTGAATGCGGGAGAGTACAAAGGCAAGCAGGGTAAGGTGCTAGAGGTATTCGTTAGCAAGGAGCGCGCCATTGTGGAGGGTGTGAACATGATTTCGAAACACACCAAGCCCAACGCCAAGAGCCCCCAGGGAGGAATCATTAAGAAAGAGGCTCCCATTCACATCTCAAACCTAATGCTGCTTGATCCCTCAACCGGGAAGCCAACCCGCATAGGCCGTAAGCGAGATGAAAATAATAAACTAGTTCGCTACTCTAAAAAGTCAGGGGAGGAGATTAAGTAATGAAATACGTACCAAACCTCAAGAGAAAATACAACGAGGAGATCATCCCAAAGCTAACCAAAGATTTTGGGTACACCTCGGTGATGCAGGTTCCTAAGCTTCAGAAGATCGTTTTGAACCAGGGAGTTGGCCAGGCAGTTGCCGATAAGAAAATGATTGAAACTGCTCAAGAAGAGCTCACGCTCATTTCCGGTCAAAAAGCGGTGCAAACCATTTCCAAGAAGGACGTTTCGAACTTTAAACTTCGTAAGAAGATGCCCATTGGGGTTAAAGTTACCCTTCGTCGCGACCGCATGTACGAGTTCCTAGAGCGACTTATCAACGTGTCGATACCTCGAATCAGAGACTTCAATGGTGTTAACGACAAGTTTGATGGACGTGGTAATTACAGTCTGGGTATACAAGAGCAAATCATCTTTCCAGAGATTGATATCGATAAGATTACCAAAATCTTAGGGATAGAGATCACTTTTGTAACTTCTTCGAATACCGATGAGGAGGCCTATGCGCTACTTAAAGAATTTGGTGTTCCGTTTAAAAATGTTAAAAAAGACTAGGGTATGGCAAAAGAATCAATGAAAGCCAGAGAAGTAAAAAGAGCAAAACTGGTGGCCAAATACGCTGAGAAGCGAGCTAAGCTCAAGGAAGAAGGTGATTGGGTAGCCCTTCAGAAGTTACCCCGTAATGCAAGCCCCGTTCGCATGCGCAATCGCTGCTCGGCTTCAGGACGTCCACGTGGTTACATGCGCCAATTTGGCATTAGCCGCATCACTTTTAGAGAGTTGGCTTCACAGGGCCTTATCCCTGGTATTAAGAAAGCAAGCTGGTAAACGCATAAATACTAAAGAAATGGTTACTGACCCAATTGCAGATTTTTTAACCCGCATCCGTAACGCCATTATGGCCAATCATCGGATTGTTGAGGTACCTGCATCGAATATTAAGAAGGAAATTACCAAGGTTCTATTCGATAAAGGCTATATCCTAAACTATAAGTTTGAGGATGACGATAAGCAAGGTACAATTAAGATTGCACTTAAGTACCACCCGGAGACCAAGAAGAACGCAATTAAGCACATTGAACGTGTAAGCCGTCCCGGCCTTAGGCACTATGTGGGAGTAGAAGAGCTACCCCGCGTACTCAATGGGCTTGGTGTTGCAATTCTATCTACCTCAAAGGGGGTAATAAGCGATAAAGAGGCACGCAGCCAAGGGATTGGCGGAGAAGTGCTATGCTATGTTTACTAACCGAATAATGACAATTTGGAATGTCTAGAATTGGAAAAAAACCTGTAAACTTACCCAAGGGAGTTACTGTATCAGTAGGTTCTGATAATGTGGTAAGCGTTAAAGGCCCTCTAGGCGAGTTGAAGCAGGCTATAGATCCTGATATCACCGTCAAAGTAGAGGGAGATGAAATTGTGCTGACAAGGCCAACCGACCAGAAACGACATCGTTCCATGCACGGTCTGTACCGTTCGTTGCTCAACAACATGGTTGTTGGAGTATCCGAAGGGTGGACCATTCAACAAGTGCTGGTGGGCGTTGGGTTTAGAGCTGAAGCCAAAGGGCAAATCTTAGAGATGAGCCTCGGATACTCTCATGATATCCATTTTCAGCTACCCAAGGAGGTGACCGTAGAAGCTAAGACCGAGCGTAGGAGTAATCCTATTATCACCCTAAAGAGCGCAGATAAGCAGCTCCTTGGGCAAGTAGCAGCGAAAATTCGTTCACTTCGTAAGCCGGAGCCGTATAAGGGCAAGGGTATTCTCTTTGTTGGTGAAGAGGTACGCAGGAAGTCCGGTAAATCGGCTAGTGTATAACCTGTAAAACGTTAAGTAGTTATGGCTCTAAGTAAACAAGAGAGAAGACTCAAAATAAAGCGAAGATTACGGAAGCGTATTTCCGGAACTCCGGAAAAACCCAGAATGACCGTATTCAGAAGCAACAAGCAGATTAGCGTTCAGGTTATCGACGATGTGAACGCAATAACCCTCGCTTCTGCATCTTCGAAAGTGAAGGAAATTGCTGAGAAAGCAAATATCAGTAAAACAGAACAAGCCCGTCTTGTTGGCCAGCTAGCTGCCAAAAACGCAATGGAGAAAGGGGTAAGCCAAGTGGTTTTCGACCGTAATGGTTACCTGTACCATGGACGCGTAAAAGCGTTAGCTGATGCAGCAAGAGAAGGAGGCCTTAAATTCTAAGAACGATGTCGACAAATACAAACATTCGAAAGGTAAAAACTGCCGATCTTGAGCTAAAGGATAGGTTAGTGTCTATACAACGAGTAACCAAGGTAACCAAAGGTGGGAGAACATTCAGCTTCTCAGCCATCGTTGTGGTTGGTGATGAGAATGGCATCGTTGGTTATGGATTGGGGAAAGCAGGTGAGGTAACTTCGGCCATCTCAAAAGGGGTAGAAGATGCCAAAAAGAACTTGGTTAAAATTCCTATATATAAGGGAACGATCCCTCATGAGCAATCTGCTCAGTACGGCGGAGCAAGAGTTTTTATTAAGCCTGCATCGCAAGGTACTGGCGTTAAGGCAGGTGGTGCCATGAGGGCTGTGCTCGAAAGCGTTGGGGTAACCGACGTGTTGGCCAAATCAAAAGGGTCATCGAACCCTCATAACTTGGTAAAAGCAACCATTGCAGCCCTGTTAGAACTACGTGATGCCCAAGCGGTAGCTGCCGCTAGAGGGGTAGATTTGGATAAAGTGTTTAACGGATAGAGATTAGGAGATATGGCAAAGTTGAAAATTACACAGGTAAAGAGCCGAATTGGTTCAACCAAACGCCAAAAGGCAACCCTAGACTCTCTTGGTTTGAGAAAAATGCATCAAACCGTTGAGCATGAGTCAACCCCCGATGTACTAGGGATGGTAGAGAAAGTTAAACACTTAGTTCGCATAGAACAGTAGTGAATAGAAACCCTTATAATGGTGATTAAGATATGGAACTTCACAATCTAAAACCCGCCGGCGGATCTACCCATAAGAGGAAACGTGTTGGGCGTGGTATTGGTTCCGGACTTGGCAGAACATCTACCCGCGGTCACAAGGGTGCACAGTCTCGTTCCGGAAACTCTCGGAAAATTGGATTTGAAGGTGGACAGATGCCTATGCAGCGTCGTTTGCCCAAATTCGGATTTAAGAATCCGTTTCGCAAAGAGTATAAAGCAATCAATATAGATGTTTTACAAACACTGGCCGAAAAGCGCGGTGTTGCTTCAATAGATCCTCAACTCCTAATCGATGCAGGTTATGCTTCAAAGAATGACCTCGTGAAAATATTAGGGAATGGAACGCTTTCAGCAAAGCTGGATGTTAAGGCGCATGCCTTTTCTAAAAAAGCCATCGAAGCAATTGAAGCCGCACAAGGAACAGCCGTAAAACTGTAGTTGAATGAAATCTTTTTTTGAAACCCTAAAGAATATCTTTAAGATAGAGGATTTGAGAAATCGAATTCTCTATACTTTGGGTATTCTGCTGATTTATCGATTAGGAAGTTTTGTAGTACTTCCAGGAATTAATCCCTCAGAGCTTACCGCTCTTAAGAGCCAAACTGCTGATGGGATTATGGGCCTATTGGACATGTTCTCAGGTGGAGCATTTAGTAATGCATCCATTTTTGCCCTGGGAATTATGCCCTACATTTCGGCCTCTATCGTTGTGCAGCTACTGGGGATTGCTGTACCCTACTTTCAGCGTTTGCAGAAAGAGGGTGAAAGCGGACGTCGGAAGATCAATCAGATAACCCGTTACCTTACCGTAGCCATTCTGATTCTTCAGGCACCTGCCTATTTGGCAAACCTTCATGCACAGCTGCCAAGTAGCGCTTTTGCGCTAAAAGGGGCATACTTTACCATATCCTCAACCATTATCCTTATTGCTGGTACCATGTTCATCATGTGGCTTGGTGAGAAAATTACCGACAAAGGGATTGGAAACGGGATCTCGCTAATCATTATGATTGGTATTATTGCTCGCCTACCTTTTGCTCTTGCGGCTGAGTTTTTTCAAAGAGCAGAGGAGATGACGGGTGGTTTGGTAATGTTCCTTGTTGAGATGATCATACTATTTATGGTGTTCATGTTCTCAATTATGCTGGTGCAGGGAACCCGAAGGATTCCTGTTCAGTATGCCAAAAGAATTGTGGGCAATAAACAGTATGGTGGCGTACGCCAATACATTCCCTTAAAGGTGAATTCGGCTGGTGTAATGCCTATTATTTTTGCGCAAGCGCTGATGTTTCTACCAATGATGTTCGCAAGATTTGATACGGAAACAACCAATGCCATAGCGTCAGCTTTTTCTGACTTTACCGGCTTTTGGTATAACTTTACGTTCGCCTTGCTCATCATTGCATTTACTTACTTTTATACTGCTGTAACCATTAATCCAAACCAAATGGCAGAGGATATGAAAAAGAATGGTGGGTTCATCCCCGGAGTTAAACCCGGAAGAAAAACGGTGGAGTTTCTCGACAATATCATGTCGAAGATTACCCTGCCCGGATCCATGTTCCTTGCGTTAATCGCTATCCTTCCTGCTTTTGCCCGAATGTTAGGAGTGAACAACCAGTTTGCCCAATTCTTTGGGGGTACCTCATTGCTCATCCTTGTGGGAGTTGTACTCGATACGCTTCAACAGATTGAAAGCCACTTGCTGATGAGGCACTACGACGGGTTAATGAAGACCGGTAGAATTAAAGGAAAGTCTGGGATGTAGATTCCCGAAGAACGTTCTTTTGGTGATGCGATTAGTAAAAACGGAACAAGACATTGAACTCCTCAGGCAGAATGCCGATATTGTATCGCGCACTTTGGCTGAAGTAGGGAAGCATATAAAACCGGGCGTGACTACCCTTGAACTGGATGCGATAGCAGAGCAGTTTATCCGTGATCACGGAGCCATTCCGGGTTTCCTTGGGTTCAATGGATATCCCAATACCCTGTGTGTTTCAGTGAATAGCGCAGTGGTGCACGGAATTCCGTCTAAGTATCGCCTTCAGGAAGGCGATATCGTTTCCATCGATTGTGGGACGAAATACAAAGGGTTTTATGGCGATTCGGCCTTTACCTTTGCCGTTCCACCCGTTTCCGATTCGGTAAAAAAGCTACTTAGGGTAACCGAAGAGTCTTTATACAAAGGATTGGAGCAGGCAGTTGATGGAAATAAGCTTGGAGATATATCCTATGCCATTCAGCGTCATGCTGAGTCCAACGGATTTTCGGTAGTACGAGAGCTGGTTGGACATGGTATTGGGATGCAGATGCATGAAAAGCCCGAAGTGCCAAACTATGGCAACAAAGGGAAAGGATTGAAGCTGCAAGAGGGGATGGTGCTATGCATTGAGCCAATGATTAACTTAGGTGATAAAGGCATATACCAGGAGAACGATGGGTGGACCATAAGAACTGCCGATGGGCAACCATCAGCACACTTTGAGCTCACGGTAGCCATACAGAAGGGCAAACCAAACGTGCTGTCTACCTTTAAGTATATTGAGGAATCATACAGTTTAGAATAAAATTTTAGTATGGGCAAACAAGCTGCCATAGAAAGAGACGGAGTAATTGTAGACTCTCTATCCAATGCCATGTTTAGGGTAGAATTAGAGAATGGGCATGTAATTACAGCACATATCTCAGGTAAAATGCGTATGCACTACATTAAGATCCTACCCGGCGATAAGGTGAAAGTGGAAATGTCTCCATACGATTTAACTAAGGGACGAATTACATTTCGTTACAAATAAACGGCTAACAATTAATTACAATGAAAGTAAGAGCTTCAGTTAAAAAGCGCAGCGAAGATTGTATAATCGTAAAGCGCAAAGGGCGTTTGTACGTGATTAACAAAAAAAATCCGAAGTTTAAACAACGCCAAGGATAATTTATTAACTTTGTACCCTAATTTTTTTAAGGAAATAATATGGCACGAATAGTAGGTGTAGATTTACCCCGAAACAAGCGAGGAGAGGTTGCTCTTACATACATTTATGGTGTAGGACGTAGCACTGCTCGAAAGATCTTAGCCGGCGCCGGTGTTGATGTAAACACAAAGGTGAGTGATTGGACCGATGAGGATATCAATAACATTCGCCGGATTTTGAACGAAACCACCAAGGTTGAAGGTGAACTGCGTTCTGTTGTTCAGCTTAACATTAAACGCTTGATGGATATTGGCTGTTACAGAGGTATTCGCCATCGTATAGGCTTACCCGTGAGGGGGCAGGGCACTAAGAACAACGCGAGAACCCGTAAAGGGAGAAGAAAAACCGTTGCCAACAAGAAGAAAGCTACTAAATAGGAACAGACTATGGCAAAGAAATCAGGAACAGCAAAAAAGAGAGTTGTTAAGGTTGAAGCTACAGGATTGGCTCACATCCATTCTTCGTTCAACAACATTATCGTTACTCTTACCAATAATACAGGTCAGGTTATCTCTTGGTCTTCCTCCGGTAAAATGGGATTTAGAGGTTCGAAAAAGAACACTCCCTATGCAGCTCAAACCGCTGCCGGCGATTGCGCCAAGGTAGCTTACGATTTAGGCCTACGTAAAGTGAAAGTTTACGTAAAAGGACCCGGATCGGGACGTGAATCGGCCATTAGAACCCTTCACTCTGCCGGTATTGAAGTAACCGAGATTGTAGATATAACTCCACTACCACACAACGGATGTCGCCCTCCCAAGCGTAGGAGAGTGTAATTTCCCTGTGTGTTTAACTCAACGTAACGAACAATTAAATTAAAGAGGAATGGCAAGATATACTGGACCAACCACAAAAATAGCGCGGAAGTTTGGTGAGCCCATTTTTGGACCCGATAAAGTTCTTGAGAAAAAGAATTACCCTCCAGGAATGCATGGCGTTAACAAAAGGCGCAAAAAAGTATCGGAATACGGTACTCAATTGCTTGAAAAACAGAAAGCCAAGTTTACCTACGGGATTCTTGAGAAGCAGTTCTTAAATACTTTCCGCAGAGCAGAGAGAATGAAAGGGGTAACAGGGGAGGTACTGTTGCAACTGCTCGAAAAAAGGTTGGATAACGTAGTTTACCGTTTAGGTATTGCTCCTACCCGTGCCGCTGCACGTCAGCTGGTAACCCACCGACACATCACTGTGAATGGAATGGTTGTAAATATTCCATCCTACACCCTTAAGGTAGGTGATTTGGTTGGGGTACGCGAAAAATCTAAATCACTTGAGGTGATTACCGACTCTCTATCCGCTCAAAGACATGGCAAATACTCTTGGCTTGAGTGGGATGGCAACCAATTTATTGGTAAATTTTTGAATAATCCCGAGCGTTCGGATATTCCTGAGAATATTAAAGAACAGCTCATTGTTGAACTTTACTCCAAGTAAAAAATCCTAACCGAATGGCAATTCTGGCATTTCAAAAACCCGATAAGGTAATTATGCTTGATTCTACCGAAACCTTTGGTAGATTTGAGTTTCGTCCGCTTGAGCCAGGCTATGGAATGACCGTTGGCAATGCGATGCGCCGTATTCTTCTTTCGTCGCTCGAAGGCTATGCGATTACATCCATAAAGATATCTGGGGTTGACCACGAGTTCTCCGTAATTCCCGGAGTAGTGGAAGATTTACCCGAAATTATCCTTAACCTCAAGCAAGTTCGGTTCAAACGAATTGCTGAGGATTTGGATGAGGAGAAGGCTACTATTACCATTGAAGGACAAAACGAATTTAAGGCTGGATTCCTTTCTAATTTCCTAACCGGATTCACCGTGCTCAATCCCGATTTTGTAATTTGCAAAATGGAGCCCGATGTGAAACTGGATATTCAGGTAACCATCCGTAAAGGGAGAGGTTATGTTCCTGCTGAGGAGAATAAGGAAGAAGATGTAGAGTTTGGCGTAATTCCCATTGACTCCATCCATACTCCAATACGTAACGTAAAGTATGAGATTGAAGACTTTAGGGTTGAGCAAAAAACTGACTACGAAAAGCTGATTATCGAGATTCTTACCGATGGGAGTATCCATCCCAAAGAAGCCCTTAAAGAGGCAGCCAAAATACTGATATACCATTTCATGCTTTTCTCTGAGGAACGCATCACGCTGGATGCCGACGATAAGTATTCACACGAAGAGTTTGATGAGGAGGTGCTGCATATGCGTCAGCTCCTTAAAACCAAACTGGTGGATTTGGATCTGTCGGTTAGAGCGCTCAACTGCCTTAAGGCAGCCGATGTGGAATCCCTGGGAGACCTCGTTCAGTACAATAAGAACGATCTGTTGAAGTTCAGGAATTTTGGTAAAAAATCACTTGCCGAATTAGAGGATCTTCTGGATGGAATGAGCCTGACGTTCAGCATGGATATATCTAAGTACAAACTTGACAAGGAATAACTAAAATGCGACACAATAAGAAATTTAATCACCTAGGCAGAAACGCTTCACACCGTAACGCAATGCTTTCCAATATGGCGGTGTCGCTCATTAAGCACAAGCGCATAAATACCACTGTTGCAAAAGCAAAGGCTCTGAGGGTTTATGTGGAGCCATTGATTACTAAAAGCAAGGACGATACCACCCATTCGAGAAGGATTGTGTTTGCTCACCTGAATGATAAGGAGGCAGTTGCCATACTATTTCGTGATGTGGCTGTTAAGGTGGCCGATAGGCCCGGCGGATATACCCGTATCCTTAAAACAGGGAATCGCCTTGGTGACAATGCTGAGATGTGCATTATTGAGTTGGTTGATTTCAATACCACTTACGTAAAAGACGCTAAAGAGGATAAACCTCAAGCTAAACGTACCCGTAGAGGGGGTGGAGTAGCAAAAACGGAAGAAGCTAAACCAGCAGAGAAAGCTCCAGCCAAACCCAAAGCTACCAAAGAGACGGTTGAAGAGGTTGTAGAAGTGCAAGAAGAGGTGAAGGCAGAAGCAAAAGTGGAAAAGAAAAAGCCTGCAAAAAAAGAAGTTGAAGAGGGTAAAGTTGAGGAGAATAAAGATTCCGAAGCAACCGCTGAATAAGAACCCGAAACACGATCTTTAGAATTTAGAAAAGGGATTAGCTTATTGCTTAATCCCTTATTTTTTATAAATTTACTAACGAAACTTATTTAATAAATTACGAATATGGGACAAATTGCAAATGTGTATGCGCGTCAAATACTTGACTCCAGAGGAAATCCTACCATTGAGGTCGACCTGGTTACCGAAAGCGGATACTTTGGTCGCGCTGCCGTTCCCAGCGGAGCTTCTACTGGAGCTTACGAGGCTGTAGAGCTTAGGGATGGCGACCAGAGCAGATATCTTGGTAAAGGTGTACTAAGAGCTGTTGAAAATGTGAATACGGTTATTGCCGAAGAAATTGTTGGTATGCACGTGCTAGAGCAGCAAGAGATTGACAATGCCATGATTGCTTTGGACGGAACCGACAATAAAGCAAATCTAGGAGCCAATGCCATCCTAGGCGTTTCTTTGGCAGTAGCACATGCTGCTGCACAGGCTACTAATCAGCCACTATTTCGCTATGTGGGAGGAGTGAATGCCTCTACCCTCCCCATTCCTATGATGAATATTCTGAACGGAGGGTCACATGCCGACAATAGCATCGACTTCCAGGAGTTTATGATTATGCCCATTGGTGCATCTCGCTTCTCCGAAGCGCTTCGCATGGGAGCAGAGGTGTTTCATCACCTTAAAGCAGTGCTCAAAAGCAAGGGGTATTCTACCAATGTTGGCGATGAGGGCGGATTTGCTCCAAACCTAAAATCCAACGAAGAGGCTATTACCCTTATCTTGCAGGCCATTGAAAAAGCAGGTTATAGACCAGGCGAAGATGTGTTTATTGCCCTTGACCCCGCTTCGTCGGAGTATTTCTTACCCGAAGAAAATGTGTACCATCTGCATAAATCGTCGGGCGATAAGCTTACCCCTACCCAAATGGTAGACTACTGGAAGAGCTGGGTAAGCAAGTACCCCATCGTTTCCATTGAGGACGGTATGGCTGAAGATGACTGGGATGGTTGGAAGTTGCTAAATAAAACGCTGGGTAACAAGATTCAACTTGTTGGTGACGACCTATTTGTTACCAATGTAAACCGTTTGCTCCAGGGAATTAAAGAACAGGCTGCGAACAGTATTCTTATAAAAGTTAACCAGATAGGGACGCTTACCGAGACCATTAATGCGGTTAGAATGGCCGATATTAACTCAATGACCTCTGTGATGAGCCACCGTTCTGGTGAAACTGAGGATACTACCATTGCCCACTTGGCAGTAGCCCTTAATACAGGTCAAATTAAAACCGGTTCAGCTTCCCGATCCGATAGGATTGTGAAATACAACCAGCTACTTCGTATAGAGGAAATGCTAGGTTCGTCAGGCCATTACCTAGGAAAAGGCTTTAAATACCTACGTTAATCAAAATATCTATTTTCTAGAAGGGTTCAGTCTTTTATGGTTGAACCCTTTTTTGTATATTCACATCCTATTATTAGGTGGCATTTATGGCATTTCGGGGATTAGCGGATTTTGTAAAGAACCTTGAAGAACAGGGAGAACTCATCAGGATTAAGGAGTATGTCAATCCTGTTTATGATATCGCTGAGATTACCGATAGGGTTTGTAAGCAATCTGATGGAGGCAAAGCTCTGCTTTTTGAGAATACCGGAACTTCTTTCCCGGTACTTACCAATGCGTTTGGCTCCGATAGACGAATGGCTTTAGCACTAGGTATTGCCAATCCTGATGATGCTGCTCGTGAGATTAACTCCCTTTTCAAGCAGATAGCACAGCCTATGCCATCGCTGGCAGCCAAGCTAAAAATGCTCCCCACCCTTAAAAAGGTAGCCCAGTGGTTGCCCCGTACCGTATCCGGCAAAGGGGTAAGCCAAGAGGTTATTATACATAATCCTGATTTAGGACTTTTACCTATTCTAAAATGTTGGCCACATGATGGTGGGAGGTTTATTACACTTCCCATGGTGAATACCCAAGACCCTCTCACCGGGATTAGAAATGTGGGGATGTATCGTATGCAGGTGTTTACTGAGAATAGCACAGGGATGCATTGGCATAGGCATAAAACAGGGGCACGTCATTTTGCCGAATATAAAAAAATGGGTAAACGTATGCCCATAGCTGTTGTGCTAGGAGGGGATCCGGTTTATACCTATGCGGCTACTGCACCTTTGCCCGATAATATGGATGAGTACCTTTTGGCCGGTTTTTTACGAAACAAAAGGGTTAAGCTGGTCAAAGGGATTACGGTGGATTTGTATGTTCCCCATGATGCCGATTTTGTGATTGAAGGTTTTGTGGATCCGCAGGAAGATTTGGCGTGGGAGGGACCCTTTGGCGATCATACCGGATTTTACTCACTGGCAGATTGGTACCCCAAGTTTCATGTAACCTGTATTACCCATCGTAAGGATGCCATATTCCCGGCAACCATTGTGGGAGTGCCTCCCATGGAGGATGTTTATATGGCTCGAGCCACCGAACGCATTTTTTTAAGCCCCATAAAAATTACAATGCTGCCCGAATTGGTTGACATGAATTTACCCATTGAGGGAGTGGCACATAATATCGCTTTGGTTAGCATTGAAAAATCGTATCCTGCACAGGCCTATAAGGTGGGCCATGCGCTATGGGGAGCCGGTCAAATGATGTTCAATAAGATAGCTGTGGTTGTCGATTCTACGGTAGATGTTCACAATATTGCCGAAGTGGCCAAAGCGGTTACAGAAAACTACAATCCGCTGCTTGATACCCTATTGGGTCGAGGCCCTCTGGATATTCTGGATCATTCATCCTGTCGTCCATCCTTTGGCGGAAAACTTTTAATTGATGCCACCGTAAAGCATCATGAGGAGTTGGGATTTGGGCTAATAGCCCAAGTACCAAACTTTAAAACCGTTTTACATGCGTTAACCAATAAACCTATTGGAGTGTCGGCTGTGAATGTTCGTCTTTTGGAAATGGGGATTTCCATCCTTCTGATTTCCATTGATAAGGTTGTGAATACTAATGTGAGACTTGTAGCCCAAAAGATTTCCGTCACTTTAGCCGAAAACCTTCCCAAGATAGTGCTGTTTGTGGACGATAAAATGCCTTTGGAAAACCTGCCAATAGCAGTTTGGTATGTGTCGGGGAATACCGATCCGGAACGGGATTGCTTTTTTGTGGAGGATAATGGGGTAAAAGCATCCTGTTTGTTTATTGATGGAACAAAGAAAACCAAAGCTGCCGATGGGTTTATGAGGGACTGGCCTAGCATTGTTACATCGGATGCTGATACGGTTCGGCGCATTGATGACCGTTGGGATACGTTAGGCTTGGGAACTTTTATAGAATCTCCATCAAAACAGTTTTTTGGTGTGAGCAGTCAAACTGGAGCTATAGAAAATTAGCTGCTAAATGGAGGATGTTTACTTTTAAGAATTATGAGTCAGCCTATTAATCGGCATCTTGTTGTTTTACTGCTATGTGTTAGCTCTTGCTTTTTTAAGGCAAATGCAGAGGGCTATCAGGGCAGACAACAAGCTCAAGTATTCAATGTTGAGTCGGGCTTGTCGCAGTCGTGGGTATTGGCTCTTCATGTGGATAGGTATGGGCTATTATGGGTAGGTACACAGAATGGGCTGAATAGGTACGATGGGTATTCTTTCCTCAAGTTTCAAACTAACCCTCTGGATAGCACATCACTATGCAATAATATGGTGAATTCCATTTGCGAGGACAACCATGGAAACCTATGGGTTAGTACTTGGGGAGGACTTAGCTATTTGGATAGATCTTCCGGCACGTTTACCAGCTATTTTCATAACCCTAATGATAATAGCTCCATAAACCATAGCCGATTGTATGGGGTTTACTGCGATAGGCGGGGAGATGTTTGGGTTAAAACATTGGAGTCCATAGACCGCTTTAACCCCGAGACCAATAGCTTTACCCGTTATCCCCATTACATCGACCCTTTATCTTTAAGCGATTACTCAGAAACGTACCCCATGTACGAGGATTCCAAAGGGCGCTTTTGGGTTGGGACTAACGATGGCCTATTATTGTTCGACAGGGATTTGGGCTTGTTTAATCGATTTGTTTATGACTCAAAGAACAATGCCACGCTGTCTAGTAATACTATTCGGGATATAGCCGAAGACCATTCCGGCAATATTTGGGTGGCTACCGATAAAGGGCTCAACCGAATGTCGAGCACTGATTATGGCTTTACACGTTATTATGGAAAAAAAGAGGTGTGTGGTGCACTCCCAGCCAATGATATTCATTCCCTTTTTATCGATTCTAAAGGAACTATGTGGGTTGCAACCAGTGAGGGTATTTGTGCCTATAGCGATAAAGATGGGTTTAGTTCCAAATCGGAATTGGCCCTAAATCCCGAAGTGTACTCTTTAAGCATTAGCTCTATTGTTGAGGATCAATCCGGCTTGATGTGGATGGGTGGATACTCAGGCTTAATAAAGTGGTTTGCTCAAGATTCAAAATTTGAGCTATATAGCGTAGATCCTAAAGGTCGTAACCTGTTTGGGAATAATATGATTGGGTCTATTTACGAGGATAAGAACGGAATCCTATGGGTAGGCACATGGTATTCGGGCCTTTTTATGTATAATAGGGAAAACCAAACAGTAGTAAATTACTCTTCCAAGCGTTCTTATCCATACCACATTGCAGCAGATGATGTGCATGCCATTACCCCTCTTGATGATGGCAGGGTTCTTATAGGTACATCCAATGGGATTCAGGTTTATAATCCCGCTACCAAATCGTTTGCAGACTTTTTTGAACAGAATGGGGTTAAGAGCACTCCACAGCTTAAGGGTAATCGTATTTATGCTATTCTAGAGGATGCAGATAAAATTATCTGGGTAGCAAGTCGTATGGGGCTTGTGCGCTTTGATGGAAAAAAAATAGACCATTACATCTCAAATCCCTCTGATTCTACTACGCTCACTGCCAACCAAATTCAGTCTTTGGCTCAAGATGGAGAGTATTTATGGGTTGGCACTAACCATGGTTTAAATAGGATGCATCGACTTACAGGTGCTGTTCAGCGCTTTTCAAAAAAGACAGCCTATGCAGCCGGGAAGTATATGTCAGATGATATCATAAGCCTATATATAGATAGGCATGATTCGCTGTGGATAGGTACAGATTTGGGGTTAGTAAAGAGCAATAAGCAGACAGGGAATTTTAGGCTTTTTGTGGAAGAGCACGGACTTCCTAATAATACCATCTACACCATTCTAGAGGACGATGCCGGTGATATATGGGTAAGTACCAATATGGGCATTGCCCGTATCTCATGTTCCGGGGATTCTATTTACCACTACGGTATAGGAGATGGGTTGCAAGATTATGAGTTTAACATAGGTGCCGGTTACAGGTCGATAAAGGGAGAACTCTTTTTTGGGGGGGTATCCGGGGTTAATGCGTTTTTCTCCGATTCCGTTAAGTCTTCGATGCGTATTCCCAATATCATCTTTACACGGCTAGAGATGTTAGCACCCAATTATCGTAGTTTAATTCCGCTTGAAGGGAAAAAGGAGATTGTAATTCGGCACCCTTTCTCGTTAGTATCATTTGAATTTGCGCTTCTTGACTATGTACAACCCGAACGGAATCGGTTTATGTATAAGCTCGAAGGATTTGATGAGGACTGGATACCATTGAACCATAAAAATTTTGCAATATTCTCCAGTATTCCTGAGGGAACTTACACCCTTAAGGTGATTGGAGCAAACAGTACAGGGGTATGGAATACTCAGGGAGTAAGCCTGAAGGTGATTGTGAAAGTTCAGTGGTGGAGAACCTTTTATGCGCTACTGTTATATATTCTGTTGGCGCTAATAGGTGTGTTACTACTGGTAGTAAATTGGATTAAAAATCAGCATAAGAAGAATAGACTGCTCGAAGAGCGCGCGAATGCTATTCGTGAGGCCGAGGATCAAAAGGAGCAGCTGCTCCTAAAGAATAAAAGGATTACCGACAGTATCAGCTATGCCAAACGGATTCAGGAGGCGCTCATACCGTCTGAGGCGCACCTAAAAGAGATACTGCCCAACTCCTTTATTATGTATAAACCCAAAGACATTGTCAGCGGAGATTTTTTCTGGGTTTATGAGCTGGAAGATAAAGTGTTTGTTGCTTCTATAGACTGTACGGGGCATGGTGTTCCCGGTGCATTTATGTCAATAATTGGGATAGAACTCTTACGCAATATTATTAGTGATCGGGGGATTAACGATCCCGCTGAAATATTGAACCTCTTAGACCAAGGGATTCGTGACACCTTTAGTAAAACAGTTAACGATGAGGCTTCAAATGTGAAGGATGGAATGGATGTGGCATTTTGTCTGATTGATAAAGGGAACAGGACGCTACATTTTGCCGGGGCCTTTAGCAATCTATACCTAATCAGAGAGAATAGGCTAAAAGAGATTAAAGGGCAGCGTTTTACCGTGGGATTCTCCTACGAACAGGAGAAACCTCAATTTTTGAGCTATACAGAGTCCCTCTATCCCGATGATATGATTTATATATTTTCCGATGGATATGCGGATCAGTTTGGAGGGGCTGAAGGGAAGAAGTTTAAGTATAGACGGTTTAGGCACTTGCTACTGAGCCTTCATAGGCTCCCCCTTGAGGTTCAAAAAAAGCATCTGGTGCATACTATGTATGAGTGGATGGGTGAGCACGAGCAGGTGGACGATATCCTAATAATTGGGTTTAAGCCCGATCTCCCTTAAATTTTCAGCAGAGCGTTAAATAGTTTTGCACAAAAAAACCATGATAAAATGCTTTATCATGGTGAAACTAATCACAGAGTTGTTTGTAAATCCGTCAACCTAAGAGCCCATTGCTATGCAATGAGGTTTTAAACTGCAGGGCGTAGCTCTCTCTAGATTATCCGTTATGTTGTATTTGTTGTGTTTGAACACTGCTATATGCGGGACAGGTTTTACGGCCGCATGATCCCAATACAATGGCTGCTGAAAATAGAAGCAAGCACGCCACCAAATATCTTCTCCTCAGTTTCATAATAAGCAATTTTGATTTGAAGCAAGTTAAATAAAAAATATTAAATACTAGCTCTCAATAACAACTTCTTCCGCATTGGCATTGTCAGCATAAACCGGGCAAGGTATATTTTTATGACACGAACTTAGTAGAATGGTAATACCAAAAAGGATAGTGATAGCTAGTAGAGTACGTTTCGTTTTCATGGTTTTAAGTTAAAGATTAATATGTAAAAATGGTTGGGTAAAAAAGCATATCCGCATACGCTAATTTACTCAATTTTCAGATAAAAAAATAGAAGTATTGATACAAAGGTGCAAAAAAAATGGATAGAGTCAAGTTGATATTTATCATTTAATGTGTTTTCCCTTGTTGGTGCTGTAATATGCTTAAATTCAATTGATTTCACTTAGCGTGCTTTATCCTCTATAAACATAAAACGAATTGGCCTGTGCAGTGGGAGTAATCTCAATATCGTTTAGGTTTACATGGGGTGGTCGTGAGATTGCAAACAGAATTACTTCGGCCACATCCTCACCCGAAAGTGGAACCATGCCCACATAAGGCGTTTTGGCCCTTTCGGTATCCCCTTTGAATCGAACCATCGAGAACTCGGTTTCGGCCAGGCCGGGCCGTATCTCGGTAACCTTTACCCCATGCTTTAAAAGGTCTATACGCATAGCCATAGAGAGTGCATGGACAGCATGCTTGGTGGCACAATACACATTGCCGTTCTCGTAAACCTGCACCCCGGCAATGGATCCAATGTTAACAATGTGCCCACTGCCTCGTTCGGCCATACGGTTGGCCACAGCCTTGGTTATGAACAGTAACCCTTTTATGTTGGTGTCAATCATTCGTTCCCAATCGTCCGTTTCGCCTTGCTGAATTGGATTTAGCCCAACGGCAAGGCCAGCGTTATTGACTAGAACATCAATCTCTTGCCATTGTTCAGGTAATGATGCAATACTATTTTCAACCTCTGTCCTATTTCTTATATCAAAGGGTAGCGAAAAAACAGTTCCTCCAAACTCTTCTTCAATTTGCCTACGCAAAGCATCCAACTTTTCGCGCCTACGGCCTGTAATTATCACTTTATATCCATTTTGTGCCAACAAAATTGCAGTGGCTTCGCCAATTCCCGATGTGGCTCCTGTTACCATGGCTGTTTTCATAACAAAAGAGTATTTTTTTTAAACGAGTCCAATATATGAAAAGTGAACGAAAGGCAAACTAATTCCTACAAGCTATTGATTAGGTGTAAGTATCTATTGTTTTTTGTTTGAGAAAAATTCTTTATACATTTTTAGGCCGTCTTGTACGATTTCTTCTGCTATCCTTTTCCCAAAAAATTCTTCTACTACAAGACTTTTGTTCTCTAACTTTTTATAGTCTTCAAAGAAATTTCGTAGCTCAATGATAAAGTGTTGAGGAAGTTCCGAAATATCATTAATATGGTTGATACTCGGATCACCTGCACTAACGGCAATAATTTTGTCGTCTGCTTCGCCGTTGTCTAGCATCCGCATTACGCCAATTACTTTTGCAGGTACAATGCAAAGCGGAACCACATCTATTTGCGATAGAACTAAAATATCTAAAGGGTCATCGTCATCGCAATAGGTTTGTGGGATGAACCCATAATTTGCAGGGTAATATACCGAAGAGTATAAAACTCTGTCTAATATTAACAGTCCGCTCTCTTTGTCTAATTCGTATTTGGCCCTTGTCCCTTTTGGAATCTCAATAATTCCATTTACAATGTTTGGAATCTCATTGCCCGGACTTACATGGTGCCAAGGGTTAAAAAACAAGTTTGTTTGCATATCTCTGCTTTTCATTGTTCTCATTTTTTCTTTTTAAAGAAATGGTTTTGATTAACTATATATCGAAAAGAACCGCTGGCTAACCAATTGCAAAACGCTCAATGCTGTATATTGAAACCCATAAATAATGTCCTGCTTGTAACAGGTTTAAGCTTTCAGAGTGGTTAGATAGGGAGAAACTCCATTTCCTGTTGTAAAGATAATGAATTGTCTTTAGTCCCTATTTCATTATGCTTTTTAAAGATAGTATGTTGTTCTGCGCTGTACCCAACTTGTGCATTGCTCTTTATTTTCTACTTTTGCCCATTAATCGGATTTGGTAAAATGATTTCGTTAAACCAGGTAACAGTATCTTTTGGCGGTTTTGACCTGTTTAAGCAGATAGGTTTTTTGGTGAGCACCAAAGAGCGGGTTGGGTTGGTGGGTAAGAATGGAGCAGGAAAAACCACCCTGCTAAGGCTTATCGCCGGAGAGATGGTGCCCACCCAGGGATCCATCAACATCCCAAAGGATGTGAGGATTGGATATCTGCCCCAACAGATGGAAATGGGAAAAACCCGTACTGTTTTAGACGAAACCATGCTGGCCTTTGCCGAGGCCCTTGCGCTTCGCAAGGATGTTCACGATATCTCTGCAGCCATCGAGCAGCGAACCGACTACCAAAGCGATGCCTATGCCAAGCTGATTAACGACCTTGCCGAAAAGAGCGAACGGTTTGCCCTGCTGGGTGGAGAAACCCTTGAAGCAAGAGCCGAAGTAACCCTGCAAGGGTTAGGGTTTAAGCGTACCGATTTTACTAGACCTACCATTGAGTTTAGCCACGGCTGGCGAATGCGCATTGAGCTGGCCAAAATTCTCTTGAGCGATCCGTCCATCCTATTGCTGGACGAGCCCACCAACCATTTGGACATTGAGTCTATCCAGTGGCTAGAGGATTACCTTAAGTCTTTTGGTGGAGCGTTAGTCCTTGTATCTCACGACAGAGCTTTTCTTGATAATATTACCGAACGAACCATTGAGCTATCCCTTGGGAGGGCTTACGATTATAGGGTATCCTATTCCAAGTATGTTGAGCTGCGCCAAGAGCGCAGGGAGCAGCAGCTGGCTGCTTATAAAAATCAGCAAAAGCAGATTGACGATACCATGGAGTTTGTTGAGCGATTCAGGTATAAGGCCACCAAATCCAATCAGGTACAATCGCGTCTAAAACAGCTGGATAAGATGGAACTCATTGAGGTGGATGATGAGGATTCTGCCCGGATAAACATACGCTTTCCCGAGGCCCCTCGCTCAGGCGATTTGGTGGTGGGTGTAGATGAGGTGTCGAAAAGTTACGGTGATCATACCGTATTTAGCCATGCATCCCTCCACATTATGCGGGGCGAAAAAGTGGCTTTCGTGGGACGGAATGGCGAGGGGAAAACAACCCTTTCGCGAATTATTGTGGGTGATTTAGACCATGAGGGAACGCTGAAAATTGGTCACAATGTAACCATTGGTTACTCTGCCCAGAACCAGGGAGAGCTAATGGATCCAAACCTTACGGTGCTGGAAACCATCGACAGGGTCGCTGTGGGCGATATAAGAACCAAGATACGCGATATTTTGGGTGCATTCCTTTTTAGGGGTGAGGATGTGGATAAGAAAGTATCAGTACTTTCGGGCGGAGAACGCAACCGTTTGGGAATGGTTAGGCTTATGCTGCAACCCTACAATTTGCTTGTGCTCGACGAACCTACCAACCACTTGGATATGCGTTCCAAGGAGATTCTTAAAACAGCATTGCTCAACTTTAAGGGAACGGTAATCGTAGTTTCGCATGATAGGGATTTTCTAAACGGGTTGGTGTCGAAAGTGTACGAGTTTCGCGATGGCAAAATTAAGGAGCACCTGGGCGGCGTTTACGACTTTTTGGAGAAGCGAAGGCTAGAAAATCTCTCTGACTTGGAAGCAAAGCGGGTCGAGGCGCAAGAGCAAATGGCAGATGCCACAGTATCGAAGGCTAAAACGGACTGGTTGCAAAAGAAAGAGCAAGACAAGCTCAAAAGGAGGGTTGCTACACAGCTTCAGAATGCAGAGAAAGAGATAGCTAAACTAGAGGAAGAGATTGCTAAAATGGACGCCATGCTCAGCAACCCCCAAGAGGCCAATAGGGACATTGACGATGAATTTTTTATCGACTATAACAAGCTGAAAAAAGATTTGGAAAAAATCATGCATCGTTGGGAGCAACTTTTATATGAGTTGGATACATTTGAGGAGTGAACAATTTGAAAGCGTTGTGTGAGACGATAAACCATTAAGATAAATTGTATGGAAAATAAGCCATTTAAGAAAACCATGAAACAGAATAAAGTGGATACCATATACGGTATTCGTGCTGTGATGGAGGCCATACATGCCGATAAGCAGATTGATAAGGTGATTGTGAAGCGAGGGTTGAGCGGAGACCTCTCCAAGGAGATGATGGAGTTGTTGCGACAGCACAGGATTGCTACTCAGCTGGTGTCCGAAGAGCATTTTGCCAAATATGGCAATCGAAACCATCAGGGGGTGGTGGCCCTGCTGTCGCCTGTAGCGTTTGAACCACTGGAGGAGGTGATCGCACGCACTTGGGAAAAGGGCGAAGCACCCCTAATTGTTATACTGGATGGGGTAACCGATGTGCGAAATTTTGGGGCTATCGTTCGTACTGCCGAATGTGTGGGTGCCCATGCAGTGGTATTTCCTGCCAAGGGCTCGGCCCGCATTGGTTCCGATGCAGTTAAAACCTCGGCTGGGGCACTGCTTCATATGCCCATCTGTAGGGTTAACAATCTTAAAGTGGCAATCTCTCACCTAAAACTTTCGGGTATTCGAGTGGTTGCAGCTACCGAAAAAACGGATACGCCCTATTGGAAAACCGAATTAAAACCGCCTTTGGCGCTTATAATGGGGTCGGAGGATAAAGGGATTGACGATAGCTTGCTGCAGGTAGCCGACGAGCTGGTGGCAATTCCTATAAAGGGAAAGGTGGATTCGTTAAATGTATCGGTGGCAGCAGGCGTTTTGCTTTACGAAGCTGTTAGGCAGGGGGAATAGCAAAACTATTGGGAAAATGTTTAACTTGGGGGTCTAATTACCCTAACCAAGCCAAAGATGGAAAGTACCTCCAGGCCTTCTCTGTTCGTCGCATTTATTCCCATCATACTGCTTATCTTTCTTCTTTCGTTCAATGTTTACTTTTTTAAGGATGACACCCTTTCGGGTGCCAACCAGATTGCGCTACTTTTAGCGGCAACGGTGGGCGGAATTGCTGCCGTTGCGTTAGGGCATAGGTGGTACGATGTGCGTGCCCAAATTGTAAAAAGTATCAGCTCGGCTATGCCATCCATTGCTAATCGGGTCTTTGGCGGGCACATGGCTCCTTAGCGGAGTTGTTCCGGCAATGATTTACTACGGGCTTAAGATTTTGCATCCCAAAATATTCCTTTTTGCCACAGTGGTAATCTGCTCATTGGTATCGTTGGCTACCGGGAGCTCGTGGTCAACAGTTGCTACCATAGGCGTTGCATTGCTTGGGATAGGTAATGCCTTAGGCTTTAGCCAAGGTGTTGTGGCAGGTGCCATTATCTCCGGGGCCTATTTTGGCGATAAGATGTCCCCACTGTCCGATACCACCAACTTAGCTCCGGCCATGGCTGGCACAGACCTGTTTACTCATATCCGATACATGGTAATTACCACTGCTCCGGCTATTCTTATCACCATGATCATTTTTTTGGTTATTGGGTTTACTTATAAAACAACAGGAGAGCAGGCAAGCGTCGAATCTACCATGAATGCCATAAAGTCATCTTTTCATATTTCCCCATGGCTCTTTTTAGTTCCTATTATTCTTATCGTAGCCATTCTTAAGCGAATGCCCCCATTGCCTGCCATAATGCTGGGCACACTGTTGGGAGCGCTGTTTGCCGTTGTTTTTCAACCTCAGGTTATCTATCAGGTTGCAAATGTTGGAGAGTCGTACCTTAAAAGTTCTTATGTGGCAGTAATGCAGAGCATGTTTGGAGGCATCACCATTGCTACCGACGATATTCATGTGAGCGATTTGCTTACCACCCGAGGAATGGCGGGCATGCTAAACACCATTTGGCTTATTCTATCGGCCATGGTTTTTGGCGGTGTTATGGAAGCCGGAGGTTTTCTGGTACGAATTACCGAGAGTATTATTCGTTTTGCCCGTTCCACAGGTTCATTGGTTGCCACAACTGTTGCCACCTCTCTGTTTTTTAATATCACTGCATCAGATCAGTATATAGCCATTGTGGTACCTGGAAGGATGTTTGCCAAGACCTATCGCGAGAGAGGGCTTAAACCCGAGGTGCTTAGCAGAGCATTGGAGGATTCGGGTACGGTAACCTCACCGCTTATCCCTTGGAATACTTGTGGAGCGACTCAATCTGTAGTATTGGGAGTTCCAGTACTTAGCTATTTGCCCTTCGCCTTTTTTAACCTGATTAGCCCGTTCATGAGCATATTTATGGCAGCATTTAATATCCGAATCCATAGGTATGACGAAAACGAAAGCGCAGAACCCCTAGAGGATTCTGCGCAAGTAGAAGATTTTGGCTAGCCGCTAGAAAGTGGGGCAGGGGATTGCTCTATACCGTTTTTTGGTCTTAACCTTAAAGGTGTATATGGCAGCAATCTCGTGCGACCCGCCGGAACCGATTCCCAACCGCGAAACGGTAAAGTCGTAGCTGTAAGCAATACTCCATTCATGTAGTTTATACCCGAACAGGAAAGCCACCGCATCGCTACCCGGATATTTTTTGGCTAGCGGAATACCCCTATACCAAGTTCCGAAAAGGAAAGGCTCACGATACCAGTATAGACCAAGGTCCAGCTGCTTTGAAATTCCCTGCATTTTAAGGTTAAAAGCTGTAGTAATGCTCTCCTCTATGGGGCGAAGAATAATTCCCCTGAGGACAATCCTATACCCTCCGTAAACAGAGAATTTATAAGGAGTTCTAGCATCATCGCCATAGAATGTTCGTTCCGGTCGCAGCATATGATCCCAGGTCATTCCAACCCACATATTGTCGGTGTAGGATAGTACCGATGCGCTCACATCAATATCGCGTACGACCGGGTTACCCGGAATTTGTTGTGAAGGGGGAAGCGTTGGATAGCTGGGGTCATTTAAAAAGATGAGCTGATCTCCAAAAATTAGCCTGCTATAGTTAATAGAGTGTTGAATGTAGTAAAACCCAATCCCCGGACGGATATGGATGTCGGGAGTTGGCGTAATGTCGTAGCTATACGTTAATCCCGCAAGGGTTGTCCCCAATCTTCCATCGCCAGCCACATCGCCCAGCAGCAATAAACCCAAGCCGCTCTTAAAGTGCTCAAAGTTGTGGTCGTACGATAAGCTAAAGGTTTGAAATGTACCCGGAACAAAGCTCCACTGGTTGCGGTAGTTAAGAACTACCCGTTGGGCCGGTATGCCACCCGCATACGAAGGGGCAATATAGAGCGGACTGGCGTAGAACTGGGTAAACTGCGGATCTTGGGCTTTGGCAGCAAAGCCTAAAATTATGATGATTAATATGCTGAAAAGTCTCCTCATCTCTCTATTTCGATTACCTAGTTAATGTAGAACTAAGCTATTGGTTATCTAAATTAGTTAAAACTACCTTAATAACGTTACATTACCACGAACATTGAAGGTTTGCCCGTTGGAATATTTCCCAACAGCTCGATACACGTACACATCTTGGCTGCTAAGCTTACCGTTGTAGTAGCCGTCCCATCCCACCTTGATATCATTGCTTTCGAAAATCTGTTCACCCCAACGGTTAAATATCATAAGTTTATACTCAACCACTGCATGGTAAACCGGATGGAATATCTCATTCTTGTAGTCCACGTCATCATACTGACCTCCGCTTGGGCCCACTTTGCTAGGCACAAAAGCGTTGGGGAATCGGATAAAACCGGCACCTCTTACCCAAACAGCAGGGAATCTGGAGGTGCTATCCACGCAAGCGTTATCGGTATAGGCAATTAGCTTAATGCGATATTCTCCCATTTCTTGATACCTATGCACCACGTCGCGCGAAATGTAGGTGGTGCCATCGCCCACATCCCAGAAGTAGCTGGTAGCCTTTTCGGATAGGTTGTAAATATGCACTGTTGCATCGGGCAGGATGGCTACTTCGGGGGTAACCACAAAGTCGGCTACAGGATTTTCGAATACTTGGAATACCGCAAAATAGTACCTTTCGCCGCCATCCCCAATAACCTTAAGGCTCACATTGTAATATCCTGCCTCATAGTAGGTGTGGGTTGGCTCGCGTTCGGTTGAGGTGGTTCCGTCGCCAAAATCCCATTCGTATGAGTGCCCATACTGCGAGTTATTCTCGAAGTAAACCACCAGAGGAGAGCAAGCCTCATACTGGTTGGCATCAAACATTGGGATGGGCGCAGCAGGCCTTAGGATTAGGGTGTGCTCAACCGCATCAAAGCAG
>CAZKPD010000004.1:0-1132 GCA_964554585.1 uncultured Rikenellaceae bacterium | reverse complement strand
GCAGTGATCGTTTTCCACCTCAAGCCTTACCAAGTATTTAAAGTCATCCGCAATGGGTCCCCACGTTTCATAGGTGTGAGGGGTAGGATGTTTTTGTGTAGATCCATACCCGTCGCCAAAGGTCCACCTGTACTGCCAGCTGTCGGCTGCAGGGAATGTTTGGTTTAAAAACTCGAATGTGGCATCGGGATAAACCTTGAGTGGCGGATTAATTGCAAAATCGGCATCGGGAGTTGCATATACCGTAAGCGGTAGCGTATAGGTATCCATACAGTCATATTCCGACATGGCGGTTAGCACCACGTTAAATACTTGGTCATTCTCTGTAAAGTTTTGGTACAGGTGGGTGGGAGAGTGCAAATACGACAAGAACCCTCCATCATCAAAATTCCACTCATAGTACCAAGCGTTAGTAGAGCTGTTGATGTGTTGTACCGTAAACGGATTACAAGCTGCATCTCCCGGATCAAATGCAAACTGTGCCGTAACCTCAGGATACACATGGATGGTTTGATACGATGTGTCTTCACATCCATCCTCTGTTTCCACATGAAGCGTAATTAGGTATGGCACAATATCACTCGACAGGTTTTGGAACGGATGGAGTAAGGTCTGATCCATCCCCAAAATCATAGTGGAAAGCCAGTGTGGTGTTCATCCCCTTACCTATGGATAGATTCTGAATCTCTGCCGGAAAGGGCGAGCAGGCCATATAATCGCTTACCAGCTCCATACGCGATTGCGGTTTGGGGTAAACCACTACACTAAAGTCTATGGAGTCTTTACAGCCATGCTGCGAGATTGCCTTAAGCTCTCCGGTGTAGATTTGATTGGTCGTAAGCGATGGGTTTAAATAGGTTTGGCTATGGTTCATATTGTTGGAAACCACTCCTGTACCAAAGGTCCAAACGTATTGTCCGTTATTGGTCCCGCCAAATACGCCCGATGTATTGGTAAAGTTAATATCCAGCGGGTGGCAACCGGCTAGGTCGCCATCAAAGCTCGGATATACATGGGGGAACACGCTTATATCATGGCTTGCCGACTTAACGCACCCGCTTCCAACGGGGTACAGAGATGTATTAAGCCCTGTTACCAGCGAAAGGGTGTTTTGCAGTACTGAAAGGGTTGC
>CAZKPD010000003.1:251-49196 GCA_964554585.1 uncultured Rikenellaceae bacterium | reverse complement strand
GCCCTCCCGACAGCTCACCAATGGCTTTGTGAGCATACTCTTCAACACCCACCCGCTGAAGCATTTTAAGCGCCTGTTGCTTATCCTTTTGGTTATACTTTTCAAACAGCCCTTTACGACCCATAATTCCAGACAGGACTACGTCCAATGAAGTGATGGGGAATCGCTTATCGATACCGGCCGCCTGGGGGAGATACCCGAAAAGCGTTTCGTGTGGGGTTTTATTGTAAAACTTTACCTCACCTTTAAAGGGTTTGAGCTCGCCCAAAAGGAGTTTTAGGAGGGTGGTTTTACCTCCTCCGTTGGGTCCTATCACTCCAATAAAATCGTTTTCGAGCACCTCAAAGTTGATATCCTTAAGAATGGTATTGTGCCCATACCCGACAGAAGCCGAGATGATTTCGAGAATTTTAGCCATCTAGTTCATCTCCTTTTTAGGTAAAGCATCCTTAATGCTTTGGGTTATGCTGTACATGTTGTTGAGCCAATGAGGATCGAGCGGATCAATTACCACAACCTCGCCGCCAATATCTGCTGCAGCGGTTTTGGCAATATTTATATCAAACTCCCTTTGAATAAAAATGGTTCGAATACCCTGGGCATTGGCCTGCTCAAGCACTTGGCGCAAATACTTGGCCGATGGCGATTTGCCCTCTTCTTCAAAGGCAACCTGCTCTAGGCCACAGTCGCGAGCATAGTAAGAGAGTGCAGGGTGAAAAATAAAAAATCTAGCCCCATCGTGGCCGTCAAAAGTTGCCTTGATATGCTCATCCAGCTTTTGGATATCATCCAAAAACGCAGAAGCGTTTGCTTTAAATTGTGGTGCATAATCGGGGAACTGACTCGAAAGCGCTTGCTCTATCTCAGAAACTATTGTTTTCACCTCTTTTGGCGAGGTCCACACATGGGGGTCATACCCATGTCCATGACCATGGGAGCCATGCCCGTGATGGTGGTCGCCGGTAATCAGGTTGAGACTTTGGGAGTGGTTTACGGTAAGTACATGAGGGTTTTGGGCAGAAATATCCTTAAGAATGGTTTTCTCAAACGTCAAGAGTCCCAATGAGAAATAGATGTTGGCTTCGCTAAAGGTCATGAGCTGTCGGGGGCTTGGTTCGTAAAGTTCCGGGCTGATGCCCGGGGGCACCATCACCTCAACCTGTACCAAAGTATCGGATATACGCTCAACAAAGTATTTTTGGGGTAGAATGCTGACTATCACAGTGGGCTTGTTAACCTCCTTGTGAGGTTGGCCACAAGCACCGAGCAGGGCAATGAAAAACAGAGCGATGAAAAGATTTTTTCTCATGGTTTATGAATCTAAAATTGGGCGCTTAAATTACTGAAAAATAAACATAAAACACGTGAAAATGTTTTCTATTCGTAACCGAGTCCTAAGTTGCTCTAGGTTTGATTTTTTTTGGTGCAGATATGTCCAAAGGACATCTGATTAGAAATATGAACTGCAAGATTGTTCGCAGTTGTTTTGTGTAGAAGCACAAATAAAAGAGTTCAGTATAAAAAAGGAGTAATCGTTTTTTTGAGAAATGTTTACTAAATTGATTTATTTATTATTCCTTTGGTAAAACATTGAATAGGTATGTTACGCAGGTTATTTTTTCTTTTTAGCGCTTTAATTTTAGTAAATTCTTCATTTGGGCAATCTGCACATTGTCAATCCGATAGCCTTATTTCCGTTTTAGAAACGGCAAAGGAGACAGAAAAGTTTGCCATACTTCTTGAACTTGCCGATTTGTGCATATACGAGGAGGAGGGGCTTGCCTATGCTAACAAAGCATATGAGCTGGCTAAGCTGCAAAAAGATTTACGCTTTGAGGCTGAAGCGCTCAATGCCATAGGGAAGTATTACATCATCCACTACGAGGAGGAGAAATCTCTTGGTTTCTTTTTCGATGCTTTGGCCATTTCACGTCAGCAAAAGGATGATGCCCTCACCGGTCGTATTCAGCGCAACATTGGGCAAGCCTACTATTGGCTCGATTCTATCAGCCTGTCAACGAGCTACACGGAAGAGGTGCTCGAGCTGGCCAGAAGAACCAATAACCGACTGCTTGAGGCAGATGCGCTTATTGATTTGGGCGTTTTAGCACAGCGAGAGGGGAAAACCGATTCAGCATTGGTTTACATGAATGTGGCGCTGAAAATTCGGCACGAAGAGAACGATATGCTTGAGGTTGCTTTGGCCTATGCCAGAATTGGGCGGCTCTATTTTGACATTGGCGATTTTCAGAATTCCATTAAAAGCCATCAAAAGGAGATTGAGCTGAAAGAGCAATTAAATGATCTCTCAGGATTGGCCATTGCATACTATAATCTTGGGCGTATTTACCGCACGGTTGGCAATTTTCAGCAAGCCCTGGAGCAATACCAAAAGAGCTTAACCATCTTTGAGCAGATCAATAGCCGCACCTTTATTGCCGGAGTTTCCACCGAGCTGGGTTTAGTTTACGAAAGCCTCTCACGAAGCATACTGGCCACTGAAGACAATAAAGCCAATGCAGAGAAAGCTTTGGCGTTTCATCAGGCTGCGCTCAAAATATATGAGGAGGAGGAAAACCTTGTCATGGTGGCGCACTCGCTTAACAATATTGCCAACAACTACTCCAGGTTGGTGTCAAACGAGTATGTTGACCGGTATGGCGAATCGTGGGAAGATTCTATAGTTAAAGTTCCTGCGCAGGAGATTCTTGCAGCTTTTAGCAACGCCTTTGAATACTATGAGAAAGCCTTAGCCATTTTTGAGCAAACTGAGGATGCTAAAGAGATTGTCAATGTGAACATTAACCTTGGCAGCCATTACGTTTGGGTAAGAAGTTGGGGACAGGCAAAAGAAAGTTTGACCCAAGCCCTATCGTTGGCCGAACAAATTAAAAGTCAACAAGAGATTGCCCTTGCCCATTTCCATTTAGGCAATTTCTACTTTAGGCAGTTTAGCCCTGAGCTGGCCAAGTGGCATCTGTTGAAATCGCTGAATATTTCCAATGAGCTGGGCATCAAAGAGCTGGCTATGTATGCGTATCAAAAGCTGGCGAATGTTTATGAGCAGGAGGGGAATCTGGCCCAAGCGTACAGCAATTTCAAGAGTTTTACCCTACTGAAAGATGAGCTCTTCTCGGAAGAGAGCCAAAAGGTGATTACCGAGATGCAGACTAAGTATGAAACGGAAAAGAAAGAGCAGGAGATTAAGCTTTTGAGTAACGAAAAAACGCTCCTTCACCTAGAGAACCAAAGGCAACGACTGGTTATTTTTATTGCCATTGGCGGGCTGACTATCATCCTAGCCTTTGCCCTATTGCTAATAAATATGGTTCGTCAAAAGCAGAAGGCCAATCGAGTGCTCGAAGAGAAGAATGAGCTAATCTCACATCAAAAGCAGGAGATTACCGACAGTATCCGCTATGCAAGTAAGATTCAAAGTGCTATTCTGCCTGTACCTAGTTTGCTCGATGAAGCGCTTAAGGATCATTTTGTGCTCTTCTTGCCCCGCGATATTGTTAGCGGCGACTTTTATTGGTACACCATGCTTCAGAATAAAATGATTCTTACAGCAGCCGACTGTACCGGACATGGCGTTCCTGGTGCATTTATGAGCATGCTTGGTGTTTCGTCCCTCTACGAGATTGTGAATAAGGAGGGGATTATGGAACCGGCTGAAATTCTGAATAAGCTTAGAGCAATCATCAAGCAAACTCTTTCACAGTCCGGTAAGGAGAATGAGCAAAAGGATGGCATGGATATTTCCCTTTGTATGCTCGACTTGGAGAATATGAGGTTAGAGTGGGCCGGAGCCTATAATCCGTTAGTGCTTATTCGTAATGGAGAGCTAACTGAGTATAAGGCAGACAAGATGCCTGTAGCCATTCATGTGAACGACCATAGGTCGTTTACTAACCATGTGATTGAATTGCAACCCAACGATAAGTTCTACATGTTTTCCGATGGATTCCCCGATCAGTTTGGGGGTAACGACGGGCGCAAATACATGAGCAAGCGGTTTAAGCAGTTCCTGCTTGAGATTCACGATAAGCCAATGGAATTGCAAAAAGAGCTGCTGCTTAACGAGCATCTTGCATGGCGAGGCCCAATTGAACAGATTGATGATATTGTTGTTTTTGGGGTTAGTGTTTAGCTAACATTTCAAAAATTTCAAGGGAATAGGTGCAATTATTCATACCTTCGTAGTTCGATTTTTTTACCCATATGGAGCATAAGCAAAGAGCCAAGTCAGCGCTAACGGTTAATCCCGGGGTGCCGCAACCACCTACTGTCAACGAGCAGTTTCTGGAGCGTTCGCAGTTGCGCCGAAAACGTATACAACCCCCCGATTTTTATGTTGAGGGTATTCTGCAAGGTAATATAACCATACTAAGCCAGGCTATCACTCTTGTTGAGAATGCGTTGCCCTCGCACTACGAGGTTGGACAAAAAGTGATTGAGCAGTGCCTCCCCTATTCGGGAAATTCTATTCGGATTGGCATAACCGGGGTACCGGGGGCAGGGAAAAGCACGTTTATCGAAGCCCTTGGTGGAACCATTACCGCAATGGGTCGTAAGTTGGCAGTACTGGCCATCGACCCCAGTAGCCAACGTAGCAAAGGGAGTATTTTGGGCGATAAAACCCGAATGGAGACCCTTTGTAATGACCCCAATGCCTTTATCCGTCCTTCTCCCTCGGCAGGATCGCTGGGTGGGGTTGCCCGGAAAACGCGCGAGAGCATAATCCTCTGCGAAGCAGCAGGGTACGATACCATTTTTGTGGAGACTGTAGGAGTAGGACAGAGTGAGACCGCAGTACACTCTATGGTTGATTTCTTCCTTCTGCTCATGCTTGCCGGTGCCGGCGATGAGCTACAGGGCATAAAAAGGGGGATTATGGAAATGGCTGACCTAATAGCCATAACCAAAGCCGATGGAGAAAACGTGAAAAAGGCTCAAATGGCAAGGGTTCAATACCAAAATGCGCTACACCTATTCCCCGTGCCTGAATCCAATTGGCCGCCCAAGGTACATACCTGTTCTTCATTGGAGCAGACTGGCATTCAGGAAATTTGGGATGAGATCCTAAATTATACCCAAGAAACTACTCGCTCTGGTTATTTCGACGAGCATAGGCTTAGCCAAGCCAAATACTGGATGCATCAGACCATTAATGAGAATTTGCGCGATGATCTGTTTAACAGTCCCTCCGTACAATCCATTATTAAAGAGGTAGAAGCTGAGCTGTTGGCCAACAGGATAAGTTCCTTTGTGGCTGCAAAAAGGGTGTTCGATTTTTATAAATCATTATAAATCACAATAAAAAGTATAAAGTACAGTTTGGTACTAAAATCAAGAATCATAATAACAAAATCAAAACATGAAGAAACTAATCGTAATTTTTAGCGTGGCACTGCTTGCTTTCTCGTGCACCACAACGGGCTACAAGATTGAAGGTAAAATTGAGGATGCAACCAATCAAATGGTATATCTTAAAGCCCTAGAGGGTAATGACCTTGTAACAAAAGATTCCACTATGATGGAGTCGGGTAAGTTTACCTTTAAAGGCAATGTTGAGGTTCCAAACCTTTATGCCATTGAATTTGCAATTCATGGTGAGCGCATTATCTTTTTCCTCGAAAACTCGAATGTAAAAGTACAAGGTCATGCCGATAATATTATGGCCAGCGATATTTTGGGCTCAAAAGAGCATGATCTGCTGATGCAGTTCAATACCTTACAAGAAGAGCTAGCGCAACCGCTTATGGCTATTCAGATAGAGTTTCAAACCGCACTTCAAGAGGGCATCATGACCCCTGAGCTAGAGGAGGAACTACGAAACAATTTTATGATTGAAAGCGAGAGGCTTATCGATGCTTCTGTGGTATTTGTGAAAGAGAATCCCAATTCTGTGGTATCTGCCTATATCACCCTAACCCAACTGGCCAATCAGATTGATTTTGAGGAGCTAGAGAGCATCGTGTCGGGTTTTGAGAGTATTGCCAAATCACCGTTTGTGGTTTCTCTTAATGAAAAGGTAGCCTTGGATAAGAAAACAGCCATAGGACAGGAGTATATGGATTTTTCTCATCCCGATAAGGATGGCAATATGATTGCCCTTTCATCTGTGATTGGTAAAAATTATGTACTTCTCGATTTTTGGGCCGCTTGGTGTACACCTTGTAGACAAGAGAATCCTAACCTAGTAAACCTATACAAAACCTACAGCAAAAAAGGATTTGATATTTTTGGTGTGTCGCTTGACCGGAGCAGAGATGAGTGGCTAACTGCTATTGAGAAGGATGGTTTAACTTGGATCCATGTTTCTGATATTCAGGGTTGGGACAATGCCATTGCCAAGCTCTATGGCGTTCAGTCAATCCCAACGAACCTGCTAATCTCTCCCGAGGGGATTATTATTGCCAAAAACCTTAGGGGAGATGCTCTAAAAGAGAAACTGGCTGAGCTGTTGGATTAGTCCAAATACTAGGATACTATATGCAAGAAAGGAGGCTTAACGCCTCCTTTCTTATTTCGTAAGGTTACTAGGATACTATCCCATGCTTTTTTTAAAGGTTTCAACTGCTTTTTGAATGGCCATTGGCAATCCTTCAGCCTTTTTGCCACCTGCGGTGGCATAGAATGGCTGTCCGCCTCCGCCGCCCAGAATCTCCTTCGCTGCCTCCCGAATAATTGTGGACACATTAATCCCGTTGTGCTTAACTAGCTCGTCCGATGCAATAATGGTAAGCAGCGGTTTTTGATCAATTTCAACCCCCAGAACCACGAAGGCCTTTTCCAATTCGTTTCTTAGCCCATAGGCTAAATCCTTAACCGACTCGGCATTGCTGAGATCAACCTGTGCAGCAACTACAGAAGCTCCGGAAAAGGTTTGTGCGTTTTGTTTAAGCGAAAGCTTAAGATGTTTTATCTGCTCTTTGAGCAGGCTGTCAACCTCTTTTTTAAGCGAGTCGTTATAGGCAACCATTTTCTCAACTCCTTTAAGTACTTCGGGAGGATTGCCCAGCATGGCTCTGATGGTTTTAATTTCGTCTACCTGGGTATAAAGGAACTCCTCGGCCTTTTCGCCGCTAATGGCTTCAATCCTTCTAACTCCGGCCGAGATAGCTCCTTCGCTAACTATCTTAAACAGCCCTATGCTGCCGGTTTGGGAAACGTGGGTGCCACCGCACAGCTCTATGGAATTGCCAAACTGAATTACCCTAACCCGATCGTCATATTTTTCGCCAAAAAGGGCAATGGCTCCCATGCCTTTGGCTTGATCCATAGATAAATCGCGATGCTCATCTACCAAAGTGTTTTGCCTAATGGCTTGGTTTACCATTTGCTCTACCGTTCTAATCTCCTCATCGGTCATCTTCTGAAAATGCGAGAAGTCGAATCGTAGGTAGTCAGGATGAACCAGTGAACCCTTTTGCTCCACATGTTTGCCAAGTACGTCTCTAAGGGCATGGTGTAGAAGGTGTGTAGCCGTGTGATTGTTTGCAGTATTCTGCCTTTTAACGGTATCAACTTTAGCCGTAAATTTGGCTTCAGCATGAGTAGGAATCCTGTCAATTTGGTGGATAATAAGATTACTCTCTTTAAAGGTGTTCAAAACATTGAGGGTCTCATTAGAGTTTTTCAGTATTCCCATATCACCAACCTGCCCTCCCGATTCGGCATAAAACGGAGTTTGGTTCAGTACAACGTGGTACTGTTCCGCACCCTTTTGTTTAACCACTCTATACCTGCTAATGGTCACTTCGCTCTCTAGGGTTTCGTATCCTACAAACTTGGTTTGTGGAGAGGTAGAGAGCTCAACCCAATCCTGTGCTTCAATGGAGCCGGCACTTCTCGATCGGTCTTTTTGCTGAGCCATGGCCTCATCAAATTCTTGCTTACTCACTGTTAGGTTGCGTTCTCTAAGAATAAGCTCTGTTAGGTCAAATGGGAATCCGTAGGTATCATAGAGGGTAAAGGCATCGTTGCCGTTGATGGATTTCTTTCCAGCCTTTAGGGCTTGGTCAATCACGGTGTCTAATAAACGAATTCCGGTGTCCAGCGTATGTAGGAACGAATTCTCCTCCTCCCTAATTACTTTTGAGATTAAGTCGTGCTGTGCCACAAGTTCAGGGAACCAATGCCCCATTTGTTCAGCAAGGGTAGGTACCAATTTATAGATAAATGGCTCATGGAAATTTAGGAAAGTATATCCATACCTTACGGCACGGCGTAAAATCCTGCGGATAACATAGCCTGCTTTTACGTTTGATGGAAGCTGACCATCGGCAATGGAGAATGATACAGCCCTTAGGTGGTCGGCAATTACCCGCATGGCAATGTCCGTTTTCTCTTCCTTGCCGTAGGGTATTCCACATTGGGAACTAATCTGCTGGATAAGCGGTTGGAATACATCGGTATCGTAGTTGCTCTGTTTGCCTTGCAAAACCATGCATAGCCTTTCAAAGCCCATTCCGGTGTCCACATGCCGAGCAGGCAGCTGAACCAGTGAGCCATTGGCTCTGCGGTTGTACTGAATAAATACCAGATTCCAGATTTCAACCACTTGTGGGTGATCCTTATTCACCAGGTCCCTTCCGGGTATTTTATCCTTCTCTGCTTGGCTTCTCAGGTCGATATGAACCTCAGAGCAGGGGCCGCAAGGGCCGGTTTCGCCCATTTCCCAAAAATTATCCTTTTTCGATCCGGTAAGGATTCTCTCATCGGGCAGGAATCTTGCCCAATGTTCATACGACTCCTTATCTTTTTCCAGCTGATCCTCAGGACTACCCTCAAAGTAAGTGGCATATAGATTATCGGGATTAATCTTTAGCACGTCCACTAATAGTTCCCAAGCCCATTCAATGGCTTCTTTTTTAAAATAATTTCCAAACGACCAGTTACCAAGCATTTCGAACATGGTGTGGTGATATGTATCATGTCCCACCTCATCTAGGTCGTTATGCTTGCCCGATACCCTTAAACATTTCTGCGAATTGGCAACCCTATTGCTTTTAGGTTCTGTATTTCCTAAAAAAATTTCTTTAAACTGATTCATCCCAGCATTAGTAAACATAAGCGTGGGATCGTCCTTTATCACCATGGGTGCTGAAGGAACTATGGTATGCTGTTTTTGTGCAAAAAAATCAAGAAAGGCTTGTCTAATCTGGCTAGAATTCATAAAATTACTGTTTGGATTAAAGGAAATATTGGGTTTTGCGGTAACTTATAGCACATTATTTTTTTGCAAAAATAAATAAATGCTTTAAATTTGTTTAGTTTTGCATTTTTGTGGTTAAAATTAATCGGTTGCTCCAATTCTAAGAACATAAAATGGCAAAGAAGAGATTTAGGTATAATCCCCATACCCTTTCGTTTGAGCCTATTCAGGTTTCTGTTCTTAAAAAGTTTACAAATTTAACAATTCAATTTGGTTTAAGCCTATTGGTGGCGGTTATTGTTTTTCTGGTCTACTCCTCATTTTTTGATACTCCCAAGTTAAAAATACTGAAACGCAACAATGCAGAAATACTGGTACGGTATGATCTGCTTGCGCGTCAAGTGGATGAGTCAAACCGTTTTTTGGCCGAACTGCAAACCCGCGACAATAAGATCTACCGCTCCATTTTTGATGCCGATACCATTCCCTCTTCGCTTAGAGCAGGTGGTATGGGTGGCGTTGCTTACTATGCCGAGTTTAATAACCTCAAGTCGGCCGATTTGCTAATTGGCCTAGCCACCAAGATAGACCAGCTGACCTGGCAAACCTACGTGCAGTCCAAATCGTTTGACGAGGTTGTGGAATTGGCTAAGAATAAGGAGAAAATGATTGCCAGTGTACCGGCCATCCAACCGGTGTCCATTAAAGACCTTTATAGAATATCCGATTACTTCGGTTCGCGAAAAGACCCCTTTACAAGTGAGCGTAGATTCCACCATGGGATTGATTTCTCCGGCAAACAGGGTGTCCCCATTTATACCGCCGGTAATGGAGTGGTTGAGTATGCTCAACACTCGTTCTTTGGGTATGGCAATACGGTGATTGTTGACCATGGATTTGGGTATAAAACAAGGTATGCACACCTTGATGCCATAAAGGTTACTGTAGGAGACACCCTAATTCGTGGACAGATTTTAGGTACACTTGGGAATACCGGTCGAAGCACTGGGCCACACCTTCACTATGAGGTAATCTATCGCGGTAAAGTAGTTGATCCGTTGAATTACTTTAATGATATGACTACCGAAGAGTACGAAAGCATGGTGAATAGCGTAACTGCAATGGACTAGAGCTAAAAATCTGACTTTCTGCTTATTGATCTTCAATTCTTGTATTTTTAGTTTTATTTAAGACCTATAGCAATACAATCTTTTTGTATATTTGCTCGGTTTTCTTTTTGACAAAAGCAGAATAATGCAAAAACAAAAATATAGGTTTAATCCAGACTCGCTAGTCTTTATTAAGGAGAGAGCATCCTTAAGGAAGAAGTTGCTAAAATGGTTAAACTACTTCCTACTTAGCATCGTGGTTTCGGTTATCTATTATGTAATCTTCTCCTTCTTTTTTGATACACCTCAAGAGAGGGGGTTGCAAAGAGAGAATGAGGAGTTGCTTGTGCAGCTTGAGGTATTCAATAAGCGATTCGACCATATTGCGCTGGTACTCGATGATATAGAACAGCGTGACAACAATATTTATCGCACCATATTTGAGGCCGAACCTGTTCCCAGTACCTATCGTCAGGCCGGTATTGGTGGAGTAGATAGGTATGCCGATCTCAAGGGATTGCCCAATTCAGAGATTGTGGCCGAAACGGCCAAAAGGATGGATAGGCTGGCCAAGCAAATTTATGTTCAATCCAAATCATTTGACGAGGTGATTGAATTGGCCAAACGCAAGGAGGAAATGATTGCATGTATCCCGGCCATTCAACCCATTTCAAATAAGGATTTAAAACGTGTAGCATCACCCTTTGGCGTTCGCATGCACCCTTTCTATAAAGTGCTTAAGATGCATACAGGCATGGACTTTACTGCGCCAACAGGTACTGAGATATACGCTACAGGTGACGGGAAGGTTTCTGCAGTGGTACATTCTGCCCGTGGCTATGGAAACACTGTGATTATCGACCATGGATTTGGGTATAAAACCCTTTATGCTCACCAAAGCCAGATATTGGTTAAAACGGGTCAAAAAGTAAAGCGAGGCGAAGTAATAGGGTTGGTAGGAAATACGGGCATGAGCATGGCGCCACACCTGCATTATGAAGTGCGCAAAAACGATGAGCCCATCAATCCCATAAACTTCTATTTTAACGACCTTACCCCCGAGGAGTACGATAAAATCATAGAATTGGCAGCTCAAAGCGGACAATCGTTAGACTAATATCGGATTTGCTAGGTGGGCTTCAAACAATTTTGTTTTGTGAAACCATGAATAGATTTTTAGGTAAAGCCCAATCCCTTTTTACTGTTACAGTTTTCCTTTTTTTTGGCTCCTTTGCAAGCCATTCCTCTTCCCGTGTTCCTGTAGACTCTTTGAGTCAGGATTTATTTAGCATTATTGGGGTTGGCGATATCATGCTGGGAAGCCATTTCCCTAGCAAAAAATATTTGCCACCCAAAAATGACTGTAGCCCTCTTCTTGAGCAGGTGAACCATATCCTTTCCAATGCAGATGTAACCTTTGGCAACCTAGAAGGTTGCTTCTTAAATGAGGGTAAGGTGGCTAAAAATTGTCAGGATACCACTAAATGCTATGCTTTTAAAATGCCCGAAAAGTATGTTGACTGCTTAGTTTCATCCGGATTTGATGTGCTAAGCCTGGCAAACAATCATATGGGCGATTTTGGGGATGCCGGGCGAAGAAGAACGGTTGCTCTACTAGATTCTGTAGGGATTTACTATGGGGGATTATTGACTCATCCTACCTCAATTTTTGAGCGAAATGGGCTTAAGATAGGATTCTGCGCTTTTGCACCCAACAAGGGAACTTGTAATATAAACGACATTCCCGCAGCAAAGCGTATTGTAGCTGAGCTGAAGGAGCAGTCTGATATTGTTATCGTTTCGTTCCATGGGGGAGCAGAAGGTGCGCAGCATAGGCACGTTACCCGTACCACAGAGTTCTTTTATGGTGAGGATAGAGGGAACGTATACGAATTTGCCCGTCATGTGATTGATGCCGGTGCCGATGTGGTTTTTGGCCATGGGCCCCATGTAACGCGTGCTATTGACCTATATAAGGGGAGGTTTATTGCCTATAGCCTTGGGAATTTTAGTACCTATGGCCGATTTAACTTGCAGGGTCCAAATGGTTTTGCTCCAATTGTTAAGGTTTTTGTCGATAAAAATGGTAAGTTTGTAAAGGGTCAGATTTTTCCGATTGTTCAAAAGGGCTCTGGGGGTGCTTTCCCTGATCCCGATAATCAGGTTATTAACGAGTTGATTCGATTGACAGATATAGATTTCCCTGAATCACCATTAACCATAACATCCCAAGGACTCATAAATATAAAAGAATAAAACCATGCCCCATTCCGAGAAAAGAGTTGAAAAATTGTACTATTCCATTGGCGAGGTGGCAGACATGTTTGATGTTAACACTTCGTTAATTCGATTTTGGGAGAAGAATTTCACCATTATCAAACCCAAAAAGAACAAGAAGGGGAATCGCCTTTTTACTAAAGCCGATATTGAAAACTTTAAGCTTATCTACCATTTGGTCAAAGAGCAACGGCTCACCCTCGAAGGGGCCCGTAAAAGGCTAGAAGAGAATAAGGAGGGGACAATCAATAATTTTGAGGTTGTAGAATCCCTAAAATCCATTAGAGGAATGCTCCTCGAAGTGAAAGAAATGCTTTAGAACTCCGACGTATGACGGTTAAAGAGGTAGTAGGTTTTATTGAGGAGTTTGCTCCCCTTGGCTATCAGGAGTCTTATGATAATGCAGGACTGCTCATAGGAGCATCCCATACAGAGGTTAAGGCTGTTCTGCTTTGCGTGGACGTTACTGCTGAGGTTATTGATGAGGCTCTTGCTAAAGGAGCTAACCTTATCGTATCGCATCATCCGCTCATTTTCGGAGGAATTAAACGCATTACCGGAGCTAACCAAACCGAAAAAGTAATTATTAAAGCCATAAAACACGATATTGCTATTTATGCTGCGCACACCAATTTGGATGTGGTTTGGGGTGGGGTAAATATTGAGCTGGCGCGCAGAATTGGGCTTGAGCAGATTCAGGTTTTAGAACCTCAGCAAGACCGATTAGTAAAGTTGGCGGTATTTGTTCCCGAAAGCCATTCCCAAGTGGTGCGAAAAGCGATGTTTGAGGCTGGAGCAGGGCAGATTGGGAACTATGATGAGTGCTCTTTTAACACTTCTGGAGTAGGGACTTTTAAGGCGGGTGACGAGACTAATCCTTTTGTGGGAAGTAAAAATGAGCTACATCACGAATCAGAGGTTAAAGTAGAAGTTGTTGTGCCCAAACCAATCCTCAGTTCAGTGCTTTCTGCTATGCTAAAGTCGCATCCATACGAAGAGGTGGCTTACGATATTATTCCATTGCTCAACAGAAATCCGCGTGCCGGGCTAGGTGCCGTAGGGATGCTCTCTAAGCCGGAGGCTGAAGAGGATTTTTTGGCAAGGATTAAAACCCTATTTAATGTTGCATGTGTAAAACACTCTTCACTGCTGGGTAAGCCTATCCAAAGGGTAGCCTTATGCGGGGGGAGTGGTTCTGAACTAATCAAAAATGCTATTGGGGCAAAAGTTGATGTGTTTATTACAGCAGATATAAAATATCATCAGTTTTTTGAGGCAGAGAATAAGCTGGTAATTGCAGATATAGGGCATTATGAGAGCGAACAGCTATCAGTAGATATTTTTTATGAGCTACTTACAAAAAAAATGCCTAATTTTGCACTCCTAAAAAGTAGCACGAATACCAATCCGATTAACTATTTATAAGCAGCAGGTATGGCAGAAAAAACAAAAAAGACCGAAATTAATGATATGCCGGTTGAAGAGAAGCTGAAGATCCTTTATGAGGTTCAGCTGATTGATTCTAAGATTGACGAGATAAAAACATTGAGAGGTGAACTTCCATTGGAAGTTCAAGATTTAGAGGATGAGCTGGCTGGACTTGACACCCGCGTGGAAAACCTTAAGAGCGAGCTTGATGAGTTGAATCAGGAAGTGGCTAACAAAAAGGTTGAGATAAAAAACTCGCAAGATCTTATCGCAAAGTACTCTGAGCAGCAGAAAAATGTTCGCAATAATCGCGAGTACGATTCTCTTTCTAAAGAGATTGAGTTTCAAACACTAGAGATTGAGCTATCTGAAAAGAGGATTAAAGAGTACACCCAGCAAATAAAAGATAAAAAACTGGTTGTTGAAGAGGCTGAAGAAAAGCGTGCAGATCGTATGCTGGATCTTAACAACAAGAAAACCGAGTTGGAAAATATCGTTCAAGAAACCAAGGTTGAAGAGGATGAACTGAAACGCCAATCGGAAGAGTACCGTAAAAATATTGAGCCTAGGCTGTTGAATGCGTATAACCGCATCAGATCGAATGCGCGCAACGGATTGGCTGTTGTTCCGGTAAACCGTGATGCTTGCGGTGGTTGCTTTAATAAGATTCCGCCCCAGCGCCAGCTGGATATTAAGATGCGCAAGAAGGTGATTGTGTGCGAGTATTGTGGACGCATCCTTGTGGATAGTGCCTTTGCAGAAGAGACAGAGAACTAAGCGTTAAGTTGGTATTGTAATTAAGAAAAGCCCATAAGCCTAAAAAGCTATGGGCTTTTTTCGTTAGTACGTGTATTTGATTTTACGAATCATTCCCATGCTGGGAGTTCGAATAGGTGCAAAGAAAAGGGTTATAGAAGGTTTGCTTGCTCTAATAACATCTCCATTTGCTGTTGCAGCGTTTTGGCTTTACTTTGGGCCGCGTTGGCAAAGTTTACACTGTTGTCGGAATAGAGAATTTCGCGGGATGAGTTTACAAGCAGGCCACATTGATTGTTAAAACCATTTTTTGCAACCTCTTCCAAACTTCCACCTTGGGCACCTACGCCCGGAATAAGCAAGAAATGGTTTGGGGTATGTTCTCTTACTTTAGCAAGCATCTCTGCTCTAGTTGCACCCACCACATACATGGTGTTATTTTCTGTTCCCCAGCGCTTCGATTTTTCAATAACAGTTTCGTATAGCTGCCTATTGGTTTGGCTATTCACCTCCAGCTGAAAATCGTCATAGCTTTGGTTTGAGGTTAACGCCAGTAGGATAACCCATTTGTCCTCAAATTCAAAAAATGGTTTAACGGTGTCTTGTCCCATATATGGGGATAGGGTTACTGCATCAAAATCCATTTGCCTGAAAAAGGTGCGGGCATACATCTGAGAAGTGTTGCCAATATCACCGCGTTTGGCATCGGCAATGATGAAAATGTTGGGATAATTAGAGCGGATATAGCTCACGGTTTTTGCCAAACTCTCCCATCCCGATGGGCCTTGGCATTCGTAGAATGCCAAGTTGGGTTTAAAGGCAACTGCATACGATGCTGTTGCATCAACAATGGTTTTATTGAACTCGAATATGGGGTCTTCTTTAGTAAGCAGATGTTTGGGAATTCTGTCAAGATCGGTATCAAGGCCTACGCACAGAAAACTGCCTTTTTGCTTAATATTCTCATAAAGTTCGTTTGCTGTCATTAGGAAAGTGTGCTAAAGGTTTGTGAGGTAATATTAAACCTCTGCCAATTTAAGCCTTTCGGCATTTTCTGCAATCTGCAATTTCTCAATAATTTCATCTAGTTCTCCATCAATCACTGATTGAAGATTGTAAACCGTAAGGTTAATTCTATGGTCGGTTACCCTACCCTGCGAGTAGTTGTAGGTCCGAATCTTAGCCGAACGGTCACCCGTTGACACCATAGTTTTACGCTTCGAAGAGATATCGTCCAGATACTTTTGGTATTCCAGGTTGTAGAGTCGGGTGCGCAGCTCCACAAGTGCTTTTTCGTAGTTTTTAATCTGCGATTTCTGATCTTGGCATTGTACCACAATACCCGAGGGGATATGGGTAAGACGAATGGCTGAGTAGGTGGTATTTACGCTTTGTCCACCGGGACCCGAAGAGCAGTAGGTGTCCTTGCGGATATCCTCATTCTTCAGTTCAATGTCAAACTCTTCGGCTTCGGGCAATACGGCAACAGTGGCTGCTGAGGTGTGTACCCTACCTTGGGTTTCGGTTTGTGGAACCCGTTGAACCCTGTGAACCCCCGATTCGTATTTCATGATACCGTATACACCGTCACCTTGCACATTGAGCACAATCTCTTTGTATCCACCAATGGTTCCCTCAGAGAAGTGGGTTACATCGTATTTCCAGCCTTTGATATCAAACATTTTGGTGTACATACGGTATAGATCGCCGGCAAAAATACTGGCCTCATCACCTCCCGTTCCTGCACGGATTTCCAGCACCGCATTCTTACTATCCTGCGGATCGGCAGGGATAAGCATAAGTTTAATCTCGTCTTCCAATGCCTCTTGCTGCTCTTCGAGCAGGTCTAATTCATCCTTGGCCATCTCACGTAGCTCATCATCCTTCTCGTTCATAAGAATATCTTTGGACGATTTGATGTTGCTCATGATGTTGTAGTATTTATCGTAAGCCTCAACCATAGGTTCCAAATCACGGTACTCTTTGTTAAGACTTACGTATCTTTTCATATCCGAAGTAATATTAGGGTCGGTTAATTGTTGACCAATTTCTTCGAATTTGGCTTTTAAACCCTCAAGTTTGCTTAGTATGCTGTTCTCTTCCATAGTGTGAATAAGTTGCCGCAAAGTTAACGTTTTTAATCAAAAATGGTTTAAGCCAAAGCGCATGTTTGAGCATAAAAAAACCCGCCTTTCAAAAAAGGCGGGCTATTTTTTGGGAGTCGTACCACCAGACAGAGGAAACCGTACCTATAACCAAATCGACAACCAATATGTTATGAGTTTCTAAATCTGCAATTCCTCACGAATTGATACACGATTATTTCATTTGTCATTTTGCTATTAACATGATACTTACGATAAAAATGCTAAAAAAATCTGGAAGTCTGAGTTTTTTAGCTATCTTTGTTACGGCGGTAACTGTTGCGGATAAAATTAAATTCAAATATGAAATTTTATAATAGAACAAGCGAGTTGGCAGAGCTGAAGCGGATCCAAAGTCTGTCGTTCAATGACCATTCTCGTTTAACTGTGGTAACAGGTAGGAGAAGAGTTGGAAAGACGAGCCTTGTAATGAAGTCGGTTGAAGATTTACCTACTGTTTATCTGTTTGTCGGGCGTAAAGGAGAAGCAACGCTTTGTTCCGAGTTTATTCCGATTGTAAGTCAGTCGCTCAACACATTTGTTCCTGCCGAAATACGAACTTTTCGTTCGTTGTTCCAATATTTAATGGAGCTAGCTTCTCATAAACCCTTCAACCTTGTTATCGATGAGTTCCAAGAATTCTACAATATCAATGAGTCGGTGTATAGCGATATGCAAAATATTTGGGATACCTATCGCAAGAAGTCTAAAATGAATTTGATTGTTTCGGGTTCTGTCTATTCATTGATGCAAAAGATATTTCAAAACAAGAAAGAGCCGTTATTTGGGAGGGCAGATAACATTATTAAGCTTTCAGCTTTTGATTTGACGACGCTAAAAGAAATTATGAGTGACTACAATCCTGGTTATGCCAATGACGATCTGCTTGCTCTCTATTCTTTTACCGGTGGAGTTCCCAAATATGTTGAGTTGTTCTGTGATAATGTTAGATTGAGCACGGACACAATGATTGAGTTCATGGTTCGGGAAAATTCTCCTTTTACTGATGAAGGGAAAAATTTGTTGATAGAAGAGTTCGGTAAAAACTATGCCACCTATTTCTCCATCCTAAGTGCCATTTCGGGCGGCATCAATACACAGCCTGAAATCGAAGCTGCACTGGGAGACAAAAGCCTAGGAGGTCAACTAAAACGATTAATTGAAGACTATAATATCATTGTTCGACAACGGCCTTTACTTGCAAAGCCAGGAAGTCAGGCTGTTAGATACGAGATACAGGATAATTTCATACGTTTTTGGTTTAACTATTTTGATCGTAATCGTTCTTTGATTGAGATAAAGAATTATGTTGGTTTACAAACTATAATAAAATCCGATTATCCAACCTATTCGGGTAATATGTTAGAAAGATATTTCAAACAACAGTTTGCCGAGAGTTTTCGGTATCGTGCTATTGGCTCGTGGTGGGAACTAAAAGGCAATCAAAACGAAATTGATATAGTTGCGCTGAAAATGGAGAAAAATCAAGCGGTAGTAGCAGAAGTGAAACGGCAAAAGAAAAACTTCAAGCCTGAGTTATTGGCCTTAAAGGTGGAGCATCTTAAAAATAAGGTGTTACCAAAGTATCGGATTGATATGGTATGTTTGTCGTTGGAGGATATGTAGGTTTGCATCTTCCTCTCCTCAAGGCTCAATAATAATTCAAATCGTGAAACAATGATAAGGGTTTGAGATGCAATTTGTATAATTCTCGCGAAAAGTAGAGTTTACCTTAATTGTAGTCCTTTGTGTCGTTTTTGCGACTACAATTCCACTCAGTCACCCCAAAACACTGAGCCCAAATCACTTGGTTTGGTTATAAAAAACAACACCCCGAGCATAAAACTCGGGGTGTTGTGGTGCCACCAGGAATCGAACCGGGGACACAAGGATTTTCAGTCCTTTGCTCTACCAACTGAGCTATGGCACCATGCCATGCGAATTGCGTGGCAAATATAAGAGAACTTTTTTTAACTGCAAACACCTTGTAGAGATTTGTTCGTAATTTTGCCTCCCTTTTCGTTCAATTAGGTTGAGTTTGTTTGTAATCTGTGGTAAAGGGAAGGAAGCAATTCACCTAAAGTCTTCTTTTTTCCTTTTTTGAGGTTTCATGCCATTTGATTAGGTTTGCATTCTAATTTATGTACATGGATTTCGAAACATCCGTTTTGCCCAATGGGATTAGGCTGGTTCATGGTCGAACCCAGTCGCCCGTTGCCTACTTAGGTGTTATGGTTAATACCGGAACTCGTGACGAGCTGGAGCATGAGCATGGCATGGCTCACTTTATAGAGCATGTGCTGTTTAAAGGGACACATCGTCGAAAAGCCTTTCACATTACTAATAGGCTAGAGAATGTGGGTGGCGATCTAAATGCTTATACTACCAAGGAGGAGACTGTAGTTCATGCTACTGTTCTTAAGGAGGATTTCCATAGGGCTGTGGAGCTGCTATACGATATAGTTTACTGCTCCACATTTCCTGAAAAAGAGCTTGCTAAAGAGAAGGATGTAATCTTGGATGAGATTAACTCCTACAAGGATTCGCCCTCTGAGCTTATTTTTGATGATTTTGAGGAGCTGCTCTATCCGCAGCATCCCTTTGGAAGAAATATTCTAGGATCAAAGCGATATATTAAACGGTTTACTAAGGCTGATGTAGAATCTTTTATTGTCCGGAACTATAAGAGCAACGAGGTGGTAGTATGCTCCATGGGAAAAATTCCATTTCACAGGGTAGAGCAGCTGGCGCTTCGCTATTTTGGCAATATTCCTACAGGCGTTAGAGAAATAAACCGTGTTCCCATTAGCTATACCGCATCTCAGTTTAAAGAGCTAAAAAAAGGAACGTATCAGAAGCATTGCATCATAGGTTCTCAATCTTACCATTTGAACCATGAGAATAGGGTAGGTATGCTTTTGTTGACCAATATTTTGGGAGGTCCCGGTCAAAATTCCCGCTTAAATATGGTTTTGAGAGAGCGAAATGGGCTCTCGTACAATGTGGAAGCCGTATATTCACCCTATTCGGATACAGGTGTCTTTTCTATCTATTTTGGTACCGATAAGATAAACTTTGAGAGAGCTTTGGAGCTGATTTACAAAGAGATGAAATCTTTAAAAGAAGCCCGTTTGGGATCACTTCAGCTCACGCGTGCCAAGAAACAGCTAATGGGGCAATTGGCTATTGCCTCAGAGAATAGCGAGGCCTTGATGCTCAGTGCAGCTCGTTCCTATATGCTGTATAATTCTATTGATACCGTTGATGAGGTTAACAGAAGTATTGAAAGGATTACTGCAAATGAGTTGTTGGACATAGCTAATGAAATGTTTGATCCCGCTAAATTGTCAACCCTAATTTATCTGTAATGGAATCGGGCACTCTTGGAAATAATGATTTGGAGGAATATCTGCTCAAACATTCATCTGCCGAAGATAACCTGCTGTACGAGCTCAGGAGGTACACGCATCTAACCGGTATTCATCCCCGCATGTTGAGCGGTCCCATTCAGGGCAAGCTGTTGGAGCTTATCTGTCGGATGATCAACCCTAGAAGGGTGCTTGAAATAGGAACCTATACAGGCTATTCTGCCATTTGTATGGCAAGGGGCTTGAATGCTGAAGCGCGTTTACATACCATTGAGATTAATGATGAGGTGTGTGAAACAGCTCTGAGCTACTTTCAACGGGCAAATTTATCCCACATTATCACCCTTCACCAGGGTGATGCACTGCAGATTATCCCTGAATTGGATGAGGTGTTCGATCTGGTGCTAATTGATGGCGATAAACGTCAGTACCCGGAGTACCTGCAAATGGTTCTTCCGAGGGTTAAGGCTGGTGGATTTATTTTGAGCGATAATGTGCTTTGGGGAGAAAAAGTGTTAAAGGGTGAGCCGGATGATCTTTATACAATAGGAGTTGTAGAGTTTAACCGAATGGTTGCTCAAAATGAGAATCTGGAGAAGGTGCTCTTGCCCCTGCGTGACGGATTATTTGTTATTTACAAAAAAATCTGATTGGCAAAAAATTGCTGGTGAACTATTTTTGTTAACCCCTGTTGTTATAGTGTTATTCGCTAATACTATGGCAACTTATAGCATCAAAGAGATATCGCTTCTTACCGGAATCTTGCCTCATACATTACGCGTATGGGAGCAGCGGTACGGTATTTTTTCGCCCAACCGTACCGAGTCGAATATCCGACGATATACTGATGATGATTTAAGGTTTGCCTTAAACATTGTTTATCTGCAGGGTATAGGGTATCGGATTAGTCGAATTGCTCGGTTAACCTCTGAAGAGATTAGTGAGATTGTATCCAAAGGAGCTCAGTATTTCTCTGAGTCGCCTGCTCCTGAAACACTTTTGGTACATGCAAAAAATCTCGATGCTCCTCAGTTTGAGAAGTTGGTTAAAGAGTATGTTGAGCACAAGGGGATAGAGTGGGCGTTTGAGAATGTATTTATTCCATTTCAGGGACTAATGGGGCAGCTGTGGCAAGCGGGTACCATGAACGTAACTCATGAACACTTTTCCACTTGTATTTTGCGAAATGCACTTGTAGCAGAGACTTTTGCCTTAGAATCAAAGATGTCGGATACGTTAAGGGTGGTATTCTTTTTACCCGAAGAGGAGTTTCATGATTTAACCCTGCTCTATTATAGCTACATTGCCCGTAAAGCCGGAGCTCAAGTGCTATATTTGGGACAAAATATTCCACTAAAGGAGATTAAGCATATCGTTAATCAAAAAGGGTATACTCATCTTTTTACGGCTATTACTGTTTCTAAATCGGGTACAGAATTGGCTGCCTATTTTCATGATTTGGCTAGTATGACTGGGCACATCCCAGTATTTACTACAGGTAAATTGGTTAACCTGCACTTGAATCGTCTTCCTGCTAATGTGCTTCCCATAAACAATGCTCAGCATTTTATTGAGATGCTTGGTGAGCATTAACCAAAACATTTCAAGCACAAGTTTTTAGGACAACCTGGTTAATCCCATCACAGGGTTAGCTTCTTATCTTTTTCGTGACTACTCTTTAGACCTAATTTAGAATAATATCCTTAAAGCATGTCCGAATCAGCGTTTAAGGAGTGTTTTTATTTAGAAAGCACACCTTTTGTTCCAGGATTGTGGTAGAAGCTATTTGTTTTTGTTTAATTCTGACGTACATTTGTATAAACACTTAATTAGACCAATTAAAAACAATATTAAGTCGTATAGCCATGTCAACAGCAGAATTTACCACAGCATTAGTAGAACTTGAGCCCAATCTTGAGAAGTTTGCCTATAGCCTTACAGCTAATGCCGAAGATGCAAGAGACTTGCTTCAGGATACGTTCCTTAAGGCGTTAACTCATCAAGATAAGTTTCAGGACAACACCAATATAAAGGCTTGGACCTTTACCATTATGAAGAATACTTTTATCAACAATTATCGTAGAGCGGTTAAGCAAAAAACCACTTTCGACTCTAGTGATAATCAGTATCTCATCAATGGAAGAACTTTTGAAGAGGGACCAGAGTCGAACTATTCTCACAATGAGATTAGCCGAAAGGTTAATGAGCTTAGCGATGATTTTAGGATTCCTTTCCAGATGCATACTTCTGGATACAAGTACAAGGAGATTGCCGATAAGCTGAACCTAAAGATTGGAACAGTAAAGAGTCGAATCTTTTTTTCGAGGCAGAAGCTTATGGATGCTTTGCCCGATTACCAGTAAAAAATAGGACTGTTTGGTTAACAAAAAAGTGGCTGAATTGCCACTTTTTTTGTATCCTAAAAATAAAAAACCTCTCATAATCAAGAGATTAGAGAGGTTGTTGTGTACCCGGAGCGGGACTTGAACCCGCACAGCCGCAATGGCCACAGGATTTTAAGTCCTGCGTGTCTACCAGTTCCACCATCCGGGCCCAAAGAACAAAAAACCTTTAAACAGTAAAAAAGCGGAGTAGATCCGCTTTTTAGGTTGAGCGGAAAACGAGACTCGAACTCGCGACCCCAACCTTGGCAAGGTTGTGCTCTACCAACTGAGCTATTTCCGCAAAATTTCAAATAGTAATGCAGTTAAGCCTTCCTTAAATGCAAGTGCAAAAATAGAGCATTTAAACATAACTCCCAAAAAAAAGAGGAATATTTTATCGGTTTAAATTGCATTCACTACTATAGGAGAAATCAGACGGGTTTTTATCTTTTTTTGGGAGTGACATGCAGTTTTCTTCTTGACGAAAACGATCAAATACCTTAACTTTACCTAATAACTAAAAGCAGATGAGTATGGGAGCATTTCATGCTTACGACATTAGGGGCGTATACAATAAGGATTTTAATCGGGATGATGCCTACAAGATTGGCTACTTTCTTGTGGGACAGCTGAAAACGGATAGGGTATTGGTAGGACGAGATGTTAGGGTCTCCTCCGATGAGATCTTTAAATACCTAACAAAGGGGATAACCGATGCCGGAGCAGATGTGTACGATTTGGGGTTGTCGACAACCCCCATGGTCTACTATGCCACAGCAAAACTTGGGTTTAAGGCCAGCGTACAAATTACAGCATCGCACAACGCCAAAGAGTATAACGGGATGAAAGTCTCCCGCGAAAACGCATTGCCTGTGGGCTATGATAATGGGCTCAAAGAGATTGAGCAGAAAATTAAGAACGGAGAACCCATAACTCCGGCAGCAAAGCCTGGAACAATTAAGCTGATTGACGTTCGTGGTGAATATGTGGAGTTTTTAAAGCAGTATGTTCAAGATTATAGCCATATGCGCATTGGGATAGATTGCTCCAACGGCATGGCTGCACTTCTGGTTAAATCTTTGCTTGGCGATAGCCCGTATTATCTCTACGATGAGCTGGATGGGACTTTTCCCAACCATGAGGCAAATCCGCTGGTGGCTAAGAATGTGGTCGATTTACAAAATTTGGTAAAAAAAGAGCAGTGTGATATCGGAATTATTTTCGATGGGGATGCAGATAGGGTGATGTTTGTGGATGAAAATGCCCGTTTTATCTCTCCCGATTTGATGATAGCCCTATTGGGGCATTACTTTTTTGAAGAGAGGGGAGTGAAGGGAATTGTGCTTCAGGATATTCGAACCTCAAAAGCAGTGGGAGAATACCTAACACCCATGGGAGCAGAAATACACACGTGGCGTGTGGGGAGAGCGTTTGCTGCTCTTAAGCTCCGAGAACTGGATGGGCTATATGGCGGAGAACTTGCAGGTCATTACTACTTTAAGGATTTTTTCTATTCTGATTCAGGCTTACTGGCTTGTCTCCTTATTTTGAATGTTATTTCTAAGTTTAAGAAGCAGGGTATTCCATTGTCACAAGCCATAGCACGAATTGAGACCTATGCCAATTCGGGGGAGATCAACTTTAAAATAGAGCGCAAACAAGAGGCTATGGAAGCTGTGCGAAATTACTTTATCGCACAAGAAGAACCCACTGCCTCGTTCGATTTTGATGGGTATAGGGTAGAGTTTCCCCAGTGGTGGTTTAATATTAGACCTTCCAATACAGAACCTTACTTGCGATTTATTGCCGAGGCTAAAACTTCGGAGCTGCTTGAGCAGAAAGTGGCTCAGGTTAAAACCATTATTGCCTCTTTGGAGTAGGTAGGTAGATTGACTACAAGAGAAAAGGCAGTCCACTAGGATCTGCCTTTTTTATGCTTATTGACTTCTTTAAGACTGTCTAATTGCCTCCACAATTTTTCCTTCCAGCTCATCGCTAAGCTCAGGATTATCTAGCAGAAGTGCCCTAACAGCTTCACGACCTTGTCCCAGTTTGGTCTCACCATAGCTGTACCATGAACCGCTCTTTTTGATAATATTGTGATCAACCCCTAAATCAATAATCTCACCGGTTTTTGAAATACCCTCTCCAAAAATGATGTCAAATTCCGCTTTGCGGAATGGGGGAGCCACTTTGTTTTTAACAATTCGTACCCTTACCCTATTCCCGGTTGATTCATCACCCTCCTTAAGCTGAGAAATCCTGCGGATATCAACCCGAACGGAGGAATAGAATTTAAGCGCATTCCCTCCGGTTGTAGTTTCGGGGTTCCCAAACATTACACCAATTTTCTCTCTAAGCTGGTTAATGAAAATGCAGCAAGTGTTGGTTCTGGAAATGTTTGCGGTAAGCTTCCGAAGCGCTTGTGACATTAACCGTGCTTGAAGTCCCAGCTTATTGTCACCCATTTCACCTTCAATCTCAGCCTTTGGTGTAAGGGCTGCTACCGAGTCGATTACTACAATATCAATGGCCCCTGAACGAATCAGATGGTCGGCAATTTCCAATGCCTGTTCGCCATTGTCGGGTTGTGAAATAAGCAGGGTTTCCACATCAACACCCAACTTTTCGGCATAGGTACGGTCAAATGCGTGTTCGGCATCGATGATGGCGGCTATGCCGCCTTGCTTTTGGGCTTGAGCTATTGCGTGTATTGCCAGCGTTGTTTTACCCGATGATTCGGGGCCGAAGATTTCTATAACCCTTCCTCTAGGATATCCACCAACCCCAAGGGCATAGTCAAGTGATATGGATCCGCTGGAAATGGTTGGAATATCAGACACGGCTTTATCACCCATCATCATGATTGTCCCCTTGCCATAATCCTTGTCAATCTTATCCATGGTAAGCTGAAGTGCTTTCAGCTTCTCTTTATTTATCTCTTTTAAGCTCTCTTTCTTCTCTTTTTCCATAGTGCGATAAGCTGTTTAATGATGCTATATGTTAATTATTTGTGCTGTATGTTCTTTTGTTTTCACCTGCTCAATCACCTCTTCAATCATTCCTTGCTCATCAATTATAAATGTGGTGCGATGGATTCCGTCAAACGTGCGACCCATAAACTTTTTCGGCCCCCATACTCCGTACAGATTGAGTATTTCACGCTCTATATCGGCTATGAGCGGAAAGGGTAGGTTATGCTTCTCAATAAACTTTTTATGCGATTGTTGGCTGTCAGCGCTTATCCCAATTACGTTGTAGCCCTGTTTCTGGAGCATTTGATAGTTATCTCGCAGGTTGCAAGCTTGTGCAGTGCATCCCGGGGTGTTGTCCTTAGGATAAAAGTAGATTACTAGCTTCCTTCCTTTAAAGTCATTTAAACTGATAGTATCCCCATTTTGGTCTTTACCAGTAAATTGTGGAGCTTGCTCTCCCTTCTTCAAATGTGTCATTTGGCAAAATATTGGAACTTTAAAGTTAGTGAATTTTGCCGATATAATTCTTTGTGTTCTTCCGTTTATCCCATACTATTTGTAAAGTTGTTTCAGGTTAGGCTGACAAAACTTGACGAAACAAAAAAGCCTGCCCTGGATCAGGCAGGCTTAAAAGGTGTGATAGGGGTTAAGCTTATTTTACTCCTCTTAGCATTCTGTTCCAGCGAATATTCGCGGGGAAGCGTTTGTCTTTATCCAAAGACAGCCAAATAAAAGAGGCTTTACCTACGATATGATCTTCGGGAACGAATCCCCAAAAGCGCGAGTCAGCAGAGTTGTGCCTGTTATCGCCCATCATAAAGTAGTAGTCCATAGCAAAGGTATAGGATGTAGCTTCTTGGCCATTTATGAGTATGGCACTGTCGTTTACAGCCAACGTGTTGCCTTCGTAGGTCTCAATAACCCTTTCGTACAAAGGCAGATTATCAAGAGTTAGCTCTACTGTTTCGCCTTTCTTGGGTATCCATAATGGTCCAAAATTATCTTCGGTCCAAGGGTATTTATTGGAGTAAGGGAAGATTATCTGGGTCATCATGCTATAGTTGGTGTTCTCATATTTTAACACCGAGTGCACATTATTCAGCACTCTAATCTTATCATAAGCTTCGGTGGTAAGTGGCATGATATACATACCCCCTGCAGCGTTGAACATTCGATCATTTTTTGCAATATTTAGGTTGTCGAGAATACGGGAGTTAATCGCTGTTCCGTTTGTCCTGATCGTATAGTTGTACTGAAGCTCGTTTACGAGCTGTTGTTTTTCTCCGTTGATATATACTTGTCCCTGGCGGATCAAAAGGGAGTCTCCCGGAATGGCAATGCAGCGCTTAATGTAATTCTCCCGTTTATCAACGGGGCGTGAAATAATATCATAATCTCTCCACACCCTTTCGCGACCCAATTCTCGAACTGCGGAGTAGTAGCTTTTATTAGATTGGAATTGAACGATTACCGTATCCCCTTCGGGGTAGTTAAATACTACGACATCGTTGCGCTCAATATCTCTTAGCCCGGCAAGACGCTTATAGGGACGTTTTATCCACTCCACATACGATTTTTTGTTTTGTGTTAGCGGTAAAGTATGGTGTGCAAAAGGGAATGAGATGGGGGTATTGGGCATTTTTGGGCCATAACTCACTTTGCTTACAAACAGATAATCTCCCACTAACATAGATTTTTCCATAGAGGAACTGGGAATGGTGTAGGCCTCAATAAAGAACATGCGAATTAGCGTGGCTGCTACAACAGCAAAAATAATGGCATCAATCCATTCGACTGTTGCGCTATGCTTTTTTTCTCCACGTTTCTTCCATGGGGTCCAATTCACTTTACGGGTTAAATGGTAGTCGATAAAAATGGGCAAACCGAATAGCAACCAATAGTTGCCAATCCAAATAACCCAAAGAATAAATATGGAAGTGGACAGGGCGAACAAGAAGTACTTGTTCTTCAGGAAATCTTTAATCTTCTTCATTTTTTGCATATGCTAGTCTTGTAGATCTTCAAATATAAATCTGCGGTAAGTTTAATACTTTTTGGTCAATTGCTATACATCAAGAAGGTTATCCATTGTTAAAAAACCTTTTTTACCCAAGGTAAATTCGGCGGCCAGCACTGCACCTAGCGCAAACCCTCGTCGGCTTTTCGCTTTATGGGTAAGGATAATCTGGTCTTGCTCCGAGTCGAAAAGAACAGAATGAATACCTGCAATCTCTCCCTCCCGAATGGACTTAATGGGGATTTGGTTGTCGAAAAATTTGGGTAGTAATGACCAACCATCATACTTTTTGTATGCACCGAAAATTGTCTGCGCTATGGATATGGCTGTTCCGCTGGGCGCATCCTTTTTATGAATATGATGTGTTTCCTCTATGCTTACGTTATAGCCCATGTTCTTATTGACCAGTCGAGCTAGTAGTTCGTTAACCTTAAAGAATAGATTGACTCCAATGCTGTAATTAGATGCATAAAAAAAGGCTGTTTGTTTCGTTTGGGCAAGCACTTTAACTTGTTCCAACGATTCTGTCCACCCTGTAGTCCCACTTACTGTTGGAACTCCTGCATTGAGGCAAAGAGTAATGTTGTTAAGGGCGGTTTCAGGAGTGGAGAACTCAATGGCCACATCAATAGGCTCTAAGGTTTTACTATTGAGCTCATGCTGATTTTCTTGATCTATAATTAGAGCAATATTGTGACCCCGTTCTATTGCAACCGCCTCAATTTCGTGGCCCATTCTCCCGTATCCTATAAGTGCTATATTCATAGTTTGTTTAAGCTATTAACCGCAAAAGTACCTATTTTATTTCTTTTGATTAGCTGTTTTTACGGATACAGATGCATGTTAACTCGTACGCAAGGGAAACTAAAACCAAATATACTGGTCAATGATGGTTGTGGTAAAAAAGTAAAGTCGTATTACTTAGAGAGTACCACTACGCTAATCCTGCGGTTAATTCCACGTCCTTCTTCGGTCTCTTCAAACGATACGGGAGTGGTATTACCCATGCTCTTTAGCGCAAAGTTGCTAAACCCATTTTCAATGAGGTACTTGCCCACAGCATTTGCTCGGTCGAGTGCTACATTTGGTTTTTGTAATGCCTCTAGGTTATCGCAATGACCTTGAATTTCAATACGCACTGTTTGGTTATCCTTAAGCTGACGGAGCAGACGATTAAGCTCGGCAACAGATTCGGGGGCTAGGTAAGAGTCGTTTGCAGCAAATCGGATGTTAAGGTCGATGCTTGAACCCACAGTAACAGGTTTTAGCAGAACGTCCCTAGTGATATTCATAAAGGTGGTAATCTGTTGAAGCATTAAGTTTTCCGACAGATACCAGTAATCATCGGCTATCACCTCGAGCAAGTAGTTATCGCCCGCCACAAAAGTTAGGTTATAGTCACCACTGGTTGCACTGGAGCTGGTGGATGTGAATACGGAGTTTGTACGCGTATTCACCAGGTTAACCTTAGCCCTAACGGGCTGTTGGGTATTGGCATCCTTAACGGTTCCCGAAATGGTTGTGCGACGAATTTGCTGAAGTCCCATAGCCCTTTCAGCATCTGTTGAAGCAAAGTTAATTCGCCGCACCTTCTCATCAAAAATAAAGTTTACCTCAAACTGTTTGTACCCATTAAACTGCACCACAAAATTATTTTGACGAAGGTCAAAATCCTCATAAAAAAGGTTGTTAATGGTAACAATGTACTCATCAGTAATGGGAGCAAACAGTACAAACTCACCGTTCTTATCGGTAAGGGTAGAGAAGGAACGACCATGGCTATCGGTAACGGTTAGGCGAACGTTTGAAACATCTATCTTGCCTATACCCGAGAGCCTGCTACGGTTTAGGATAATTTTTCCAAACACCTTATTCTTCTCAACGAATGGGAAGTATAAGTGCTGATCCTCTTGAAGATTTATAGTTAACTCTTCTACAGATTTTGTGAAAGTACCCACCTCTTTTCCTATGGGGGTAAATTCTACCTTATATATTCCATTGGGTATATCGGTAAAGGTTACCTCTCCCAAGTAGTTACTCATTAGCTCAATGTTCCCTACATTGCCAGGGATATATTCTTCCTTCAAGTTAATTTCTCGAGTAAGCGAGACGATTACCTGAGGTATTCCTGGCTCATTGGACTCTTTCTCGTAGTTGCCATTGAAATCTTTAAATAGGGTTAAGCTAAGAGTATGGTAACTTACCCTTGGATGTTTTAGATTTAACTCTTTTCTAATACCCGCTTCTAAGTATAAACTTTGGTATGAATCTGTACCACTACTTGTAGTTCGGTTAGTTATAGTATAAAATGCGTTAGCATAAGCACTCCAGTATTGAGGAAGATACCAAGTGAAAAGTGCTGAGGTGTTAATAAATGAATTCTTAAGCACCATATCATTATTGTAGGTAATCCCCGCCTCTAAGTGCATTATTTTTTTGTATAAAAACATATCTACGGAGGGCATTACCCTTAATGTTCTTGTAGAACGACCCAGATAGAAGTAATTGAATTGGGAGTACACATTCCTAGGGCCTGCCTCATACGAAGCAATAAAGTTCCAATATCTGGAACGGTAGTTAACATCTAGATAGTATATAAAGTAATTCGTGTTTGTGGTGTATAGTCCAGGATTATTCCCATATAGCCTAGGGAAGTCAATAATATTAACATTGCCAACGGTTATTTTAGGTGTAAAACTTGTATAGGGATCATCAAAACGGAAACGAGAGCCTGCCTGTAGGCCCACTGTGTTTGATATAAAATCGTTAGCTAAAGCGGCATTATTTTGAATCTGGTTTTTTTGGAAACGCTCAAACGTTGGGCCGTAAAAAAAGTTGGCTTTGGGAGTTATATCCCAAGTATGAAATAATTTGGCAATAGTGCTGCTGTTTTCGTTGTTATAAAGGGTTTGACCGCTGCTTATTATTGGTCGAGTGTTGTTGTTAAGTGTAGTATGTAATGATAGTCTATTGGTTTGATTGATAAGATACTGAGAACTAAGATAACCAAATAGTCTACCCTTATAGTTTCCATAGTAGTTTGGTGTTGCGTATCGTAGTTTTACTATGTTTCTTAATTTCTTAAAACTACTGCTATATCTTATTTCTGAGCTATACTCTAAATGATCTGTTTGCCCATCCCTATCCTGTTTTACTGGATTTGCTGCCATTAACAGGCTTAAATTATGTTTCCTTATATTTATTTTTGGCTCTATTGAGGCAAGTAAAGCTTGTACTTCTGCCCTTTGATTATCGTGTACAGAAACGCCTAGGTTAAGCGAAGACTTCCCAAAACTAATTCCACCAAATAATCCGGCATTTTTTATGTCAGTTTTAGGATCTGAGTTGGCAATGGATTGAATATTAAACTTATTACCTGTGTAACCTACAGTAATCCCTCTACCATATAAAGAAGCTTCATGATTCATATAGGAATCGCCCACTTCAAAATTCCATTTGTTAATATTTGCACCTATGTGCATAAAGTTGTACTTATAGAGTGCCTCAGTTGAGTTAGAAGAGAGATTTCGGTATTGGTAATAGATATCGTTATTATTTTTTAGTAGCGTTTTCCCCTGTAAATATAAAATATAGTTAGGAATACGTCCTTGACTCAAGAGTCCCTGAGCCGAGAAATCCACAAGAAGCGTTTTTTGGGTTGGTGGGATATAATTATTGTATTGAGCATTCAAAGTCCTAAACCATACGGACTGCGAGAAACGTTTTCCGGGAGTTTCGGCCACTAAATGCAGACGAAATGATTCCTTCCCCTCAAGCATATCGGGTTTAAGCCTAACTGTATAGTATAAAGTGGTATCTGTATAGGGGGGGACCATTATATCTAAAGAGAAATTTTCTAGAAAAGAGTCACCCAAACCAATGCCCTTCTCTAGGTCGAAAATTAGGTTTATAAGCTCTTCCTTATTCCCGTTGTTTGAAATATTTACCGGAAAGCCAGATAACCAAGTTTTTTGGTCAAAATAGTTGGTGCCAATGGGGACCGATACCCTAAGGTCTGCTTTAGACGCAATTTTGATAAAACAGTATTCATTCTTAATGGTGTTGCCTCGGGAATCGGTAAGGGATGCAATAACAGAGTACCCTATATCGCCTTTGGCTTTGGCATGGGTTGATACCCTAAGCGGTATGATAAGCGAATCTCCTGGGTCTAGAACTAAATCCTGCTGTTCTTGCCCTAGAACCTTCCAACTTTGGGGTACACTTATATTAAGGGTGAAGAACTCTGTTCGGGTTCCATTGTTTTTTATAAATATGGTATTAAAAAATGATTCTCCCGAATTAGCATTAATGCTCTCTTTTAAAAAGGAAAGACCTAGGTTTGCAGTTTCATTACTATGTAGGAAGTATTGGCTATAGCTCTTATGTGAAAGTGCGATAGATAGAAAAAGGATGGTCAAGAATATGTATTTTTTTAGGGCTTCCATCAATTCTCTAAAATGTACTTGCTATTATTCAACAGATATCAGTTGAAATTCAATGTCTACAAAATAGTAACCCGGATCATAACCCAACAGTCTGTTCCAATCGTGGGTTCCTAAATCATAGCTAATGGTAATAATCAAATCTACATGCGAAATTTGATTGTCACTAATTAACGGGACATAGCCACTATTCAAAGGGACCATTACTGGAGGAGCAATTCCGGTATATGTTCCTTGTAGTGGGTCCACATTGATGGCCCGTATTTCCAGCGTTTCAAGGTCCATGTCACTGCCGGAACCATCATGTCGGATGTGATTAGACTGTGCTTTAATATTAAGTTGCCAGCCGGTAATTGCTGTAGGAGTGGTCTCCTCATTAAACCTAATCCTTATTCTAGACCATCCCTCAAGGGTAACACCCTCTTGCCACTTTTTGAGCGAGTTTACATGAAACATAACATTACTACCCCCAATCACTTTAATATCGGCCGATAGCTGGGCAGATGCAATGAATGGAATAAGAAGTAGTATTAAGAGGTAAAGTCGCTTCACGGCTTGTACGCTTAATCACACTTCATCGGTGAACCCGAGGATGCCTCAGGATCACCGATTTGGCGTGTTATAAGTTAACCCTTTTAGGGTGCAAAAAGGATTTAGTTGGCAAGCTCGATAAAGATATTGGCCACATAGTGGTCAGCTGCTATATCACCCTGCGAAAGTAGGGTGCCCTCAAGGTTGTCGGGTGTACCTAATCTCCAGTGAATCTCAAAGCGATTGGCTTCACCATCACCAGCTAATCCATCACTAACTACCGCTTGTACCGCTTGAGTCATTTGAGTGAAACTACCCACAAATGTGGTTGGAGGATTAGTTCCAATCCAATCTAGCATATACTCCAAATTCCCAATTTCTAGGGTATTAGTAGCATTATCTGTTGGCTGAAAGTCGCTAGATTCTGCGTACATGTTAACTGTAAAATCCCTAGAAGAGGCAATACTTACTGTTGTACGATATAGAGGCACTGTTTGCCCACTGAAACCGGTGTTATAGTCATTGATAGATGTAAAAACAAATTTAATGTTTCCACCCGATTCAATGCTTAGCCTAGAAACGGCGTTAAGGGTAACCGATACGGGAATAATGGCCGACTCATTTACGGCTTGCCCAAATCCTAACTGGGCCAATAGCAGCATGGCTGCACCAAGTACTAGTTTTTTCATTTTTGTGTTATTTTAGGTTAGTAGTCTGCATCAGTATACACTGCGTGCTTAATTTATAGTGTAAAATTAGCTATTAAAAGTTAAAAACAACTGTTCAAGCTCTGTTTTTGATGGTTCCCCTTAGAATGATGGGGAACAACCTGATTGGGATGACAAATGTAATAAAAACTCTTTGTTCAAACCCAGTCCCTTTATGCTTCGAACTTACATCCCATTACCAGTACATCGTCAATCTGTGAGAATTTTTTCCCTCTCCATTCGTTAAAGGTGATTTTTAATATTTCGCGCTGTTCTGTTCCCGGTAGTTCATGGATATAGTGAAGCATATCTAAAAAATTCTTTATCATAAACTTGCGTCCTTCCTTTCCGCCAAACTGGTCGATATATCCGTCGGAGAACATGTATATCCAAGTGGTAGAATCGATGGTTACCCTATGGGTTTCATACTCTTGGTCCGGACCAACTCCACCTCCAATGGATTCCTTATTTCCCTTTATCCGATTTAGCTCGCCTTTGGTAACGTAAACCAACGGGTTTTTAGCACCCGAGAATTCAATGGTTTTGGTTTTAGGATCCCACACACATAGGGCCATATCCATTCCGTCTCTGTTGTCTGTTTCGCCTTGCCTTAGGGCTCTTCTTACTCCCCTGTTCAATTCTTGCAGGATACGGCCGGGTTCATGAATCCCTTTTTCAATAATTTCGTCCAGCAGGTTGTATCCAATCATTGAGAGGAAAGCACCCGGAACGCCGTGACCGGTACAGTCGATGGCAGAAATAGCAATTTTGTCCGTTTTATGATTGAAAATTCCATTCTCTCCCGGGATAGGCTTAAACCAGTAATAGTCACCGCTCACCACATCCCTTGGCTTAAAATAGATAAAGGATTCAGTAAAGTATTCTGCTATTCGGTTTTGGGATGGGAGTAGGGCTTTTTGGATACCCTGAGCATAGTTGATACTCTTACTGATATTGTCGTTTTGCTTACGGATTTGGGTACTTTGCTTTTGGATCTGTTCGTTCTGTTCACTTAGCTTTTGGTTGGCTTTTTTCCTGTCGCGAGCACTTTTAACAACGAACCCAAGTAATAGCATTACCAATGCTAAACCTGACGCCACAGCATAGATAACGATTTGTTGGGCACGTTGACGGTTTTGAAGATTCTTCTTTTCTAACTCTTGCTTTTCAGCGGACAAATTGAGTAATTCAATCTCTTGTTCTTTTTGTAATCTTACCTGTTCTGCTTTTTCAAGCGAATCCTGTTTTGACTGAACAATTATGTCCAACGAGTCACGCGAGAACCTTGCCCTAAGCTGTTGTAATTCCATCAGTTCGGCTTGAGCCAATCGGACTTCCCTCTCACGTTGAACCTCTGCTTCCGTTTTACCCACAATTCCTTCATACTCAACCTGCATTTCTTGCCTTGCTAAAAGCTCTCGAATCTGGGCAAGTTGTTCATTTGCTGTGGCAGCTTTAGCAAGGTTGCCTATCCTGTCGTAGTTAAAAGCAAGAAGGCTAAGGCACGTAAAAGTTAACCTGTGGTTTCCCAGTTGGCGAGAGATTTCCAATGCTTCTTCTAAAAGGGGAATGGCTTTGTCATGCTGTGACAGTGCGCCATGGATATATGCCACATCAATTAATCCTGCGGCCACCTCTGTTTTATCATTGAGCTTACGCCGAACCTCTAGGCTTCGGTAAAAGCTCTCCAGTGCCAGGTCGAAACGTTCAAGGTCGGTGTAAATAAGGCCGATATTGCTATATACAACCTTGACATCGTTATAGTTCCCTGTTTTTTCATAAAGAGGAACTGTCTCCGTAAAATAGCTTACTGCCTCACGGAGGCTATTGTTCTCCCAATAGATAAAGGCTATTTTGTTAAGATAGAACGAGGTTTGCACTAAGTTGTTAGCCTGCTTATACCTGTTGGCCAGCTCTAGATAACGCTCCACATCTTCTTGTTTGTCGGGGGGCAGAATCACAACCTGTTGGCCATAAGAGAATATGGGCACAAACAAGGTTAAGAAAATGAAAAGAATAAAGATTCTTATTTTAGTAAACGATACATTCATTGTCTTTGTAATGATAAGGCATTCAAATCTAGCCAATTTTTTTATTTACCAATATAAAAATAGACAAATCTTTAAATATGGACTATTAAATATTTGGATATATGAACCTATTTTAATGTTATTACGTATTTATGCTTAAATAGCATTTGTAAATTCCAAAATTTACTAAAATTGAAGACCCTATATTTTTTTATTCTATATTTGCCCTACTTAAACCTTTAATCGTTTAGTATATGAGTTTTAGCATACGTTACTATTTACCTTTTCTTATGCTTATGCAAATGGCAGTTTCTGTTTTTGCACAAGATTTTGAGGTTGCACCCATAAGGTTAGATTTCACGGCTGAACCCGGAGAGAATCAAACCAAGGTTTTGAATATTAGGAATCATAGCAATAGAAAGGTCGCCTTTATCATATCTATTTCCGACTTTATACCCGGGAGCGATGGAAAAAAACAGATAATGCCTCCGGCAACCACTAGGCGTAACGCTTCTGACTGGTTGAATATTAACCCTAGTTTTTTTGAGCTAAATCCCGGAGAGAATATCCCTGTTCAGGTAACCATGCTGGTTCCGGTTGATGAGTATGTTGCTGCTTGGTCCATTCTTCATGTTCAACCGACCATTGAGCAAACCTCTTGGGATGCCGATAAAGCACTGTCGGCAGGAGTTATGGTTGCTAGCAGGATTGCTGTTTCGGTGTTCCAGTCCCCAGCGAGCAATAAAAATCATTCTCTTAAAGTTACGGGAATTAAAGAGACCACAGGTGCCGATAGTAATGAGAGACAGTTTACGGCGTCCATTGATAATTTGGGAGATAAAATTACTGCTGCCAAAGTTTTTCTTATTGCATCAAATATCAATACCGGAGAAGAGGTTCAATTCCCGCACATTGATATTGAAACCTATCCCAAATTAACCCGAAATGTTGAGTTGGGTCTTCCCAAAGGGAAACTTAGTCCGGGAAAATATGCGGTGGCTGTAATTGTAGATTATGGTGCGAGGTATACCCTTGAGGGGGCTCAAATCATGATTGATGTGGATTAATTTCTGAAAATTTCCCATTAAACCGCTTAGATTGAAAAAAAACCTCCTTTTTTTCATCACTTTACTAATTATGCTTACGGGTCATTCGCAGGTGATTCGTAAGCATCAGTTTTTCTATCCCTCAGGTCAGGTAAAAGAGTGTTTTCAGTTCTACTTTTCCGGTGTAGATACTATCAAACATGGGAAGTATCAGTTTTTTTATCCCGAAGGGAATCTTTTACAGGAGGGTATTTTCTACGACAATTTGCCCGATAGCCTATGGGCAAACTACTTCCGTAACGGATTTCAAGAGAGTATCTACCGTTACCAAAAGGGTAAAAAGAATGGCGGATTTACCGTTTGGAGCGGTAATGGGAGTATTTACCAAGAGGGGACTTATAAGAACAATCTATTGGAGGGTGTCCTCTATACCTATCATGATAATGGGCAATTAGATGCTATAAGTCCTTACGTGTCAGGCGAGTTGCATGGAGTTTCACAAGTTTATTCTCCCAACGGAAATCTATTATTGGTGGCTACCTATCGGAATAATCGGCTAAATGGCCTTTGGGAGACTTACTATGAGGATGCTGGCATTAATTATCGGGGGTATAAGGTAAATGATGAATTTGACGATACGCTATACTCTTACTATAAGAACGGTAATATACAGCGCGTAACCTTTTATCGCAATGGGGTTATTCAAGGGGTTATGATTGGGTACTATGAAAGTGGAGGCGTGATGAACGTTTCTACCTATGAAAAAGGAGTGCTTTCGGGAGCATATCGTGAGTATTATCCCGGTGGAGAGCTAGCTGAGGAGGGGCAGTTTACCAATAATCAGCGATCAGGGGTGTGGAATAGCTACTATACCAATGGAATTCTCTATAGCCAAGGGCCTTTTAAGGATGGAAAATTTGAGGGGAATTGGCTTTTTTACCATGCCAATGGTCAGCCTAAACAGCAAGGTTCCTACAATGGAGGCAAATCAGTTGGGACATGGCGCTTTTTCTCTGAGGAAGGGTATCTAAACTTATCTGGCCTATATGTAAATGGTACTGCCGAAGGCTTTTGGACCGTTTTTTACCCCACTGGGGATGTGGCCTCCAGAATATTTTTTAAACAAGGAGTACAGTTTGGTTCTGCTTGGCTGTACCATCCCAATGGTAGCATTGACCGAAAATATAAGCCCGAAGCCCTTCCGGCAGTACTAAAGCACTAGCAATTTTCCGTTCTGTTTCCGCTATGCGTCAATTTTTGCGTATTTGGCGTGTGATTCGATAAATTCACGCCTAGGAGGAACATCTTCGCCCATGAGCATAGAGAAGATACGGTCTGCTTCAACGGCATTCTGAATAGTTACCCTGCGTAGTAGCCTTGTCTCAGGATTCATGGTTGTGTCCCAAAGCTGTTCCGAATTCATCTCACCCAAACCTTTGTACCGTTGGATATGCACTGAGCCTTCACGTCCTTTCCCCAGCTCTTCGACTGCTTTTGCTCTCTGCTCTTCGGTCCAGCAATAGCGCTCTTCTTTTCCTCTTTTTACCAGATAAAGCGGCGGAGTGGCAATGTATAAGTATCCCTCGTTAATAAGGTCGTTCATATATCTGAAAAAGAAGGTCATAATCAGGGTTGCAATATGGCTTCCGTCCACATCGGCGTCGGTCATAATGATGATTTTGTGGTATCTAATCTTTTCCAGATTAAGCGCTTTGCTATCCTCTTCAGTTCCAATGGAAACACCTAGAGCGGTAAATATATTCTTAATCTCATCGCTTTCGAAAATGCGATGCTGCATAGCTTTTTCTACGTTTAAAATTTTTCCTCGAAGAGGAAGTATGGCTTGGAATTGCCTGTCGCGCCCTTGTTTTGCGGTTCCTCCTGCCGAATCTCCCTCAACCAAGAACACTTCTGTTTTTACGGGATCTCTTTCGGAGCAGTCGGCTAGTTTTCCGGGAAGACCAGAGCCCGAAAGAACCGTTTTGCGCTGAACCAGCTCACGAGCTTTTCGTGCAGCATGGCGTGCTTGTGCAGCAAGTATTACTTTTTGGACAATATTTCGGGCATCCTTAGGATTTTCTTCCAAGTAGTATGCTAACGCTTCGCTAACCGACTGGTCAACGGCTAAGCTTACCTCAGAGTTCCCTAGTTTGGTTTTTGTTTGGCCTTCAAACTGAGGTTCTTGTACCTTAACCGAAATGATGGCCGTTAATCCTTCCCGAAAGTCGTCGCCACTTATATCAAACTTAAGCTTTGAGAGCATTCCCGAGTCGTCGGCATATTTTTTCAACGTGCGTGTAAGCGCCCGACGGAATCCGGTTAGATGAGTTCCGCCCTCAATAGTATTGATGTTGTTGACGTAGGAGTGAATGTTTTCCGAGAAGGATGAGTTATACTGCATGGCCACTTCCACAGGAACATCATTTTTTTTAGATTCAATGTGAATGGTGTTCTCGATGATGGCTTCCCGGTTTGCATCAAGAAACTCTACGAATTCCTTTAGGCCTTCGGTGGAGTAGAACTCCTCATGCCTAAATATTCCTCCATTCCCATTCTCTTCAAGTTCCCTCTTGTCGGTTACAGTAAGTTTAATGCCCTTATTTAGGTATGCTAATTCGCGTAAACGCGAAGCTAAAGTTTCAAAGTTATATTCAGTGGTTTGGTCAAAGATGGTTTCATCGGGCATGAACGTAATGATGGTCCCTGTCTTGTCGGTTTCTCCCTGCTCTCGAATAGGAGCTAGAGGATTACCCTTGCTATACTCTTGGCGCCAAATTTTACCATCACGATGAATTTCGGCAATAAGCGATGTGGAAAGGGCATTAACACATGAAACACCTACACCATGTAGACCTCCGGATACTTTGTATGATCCTTTGTCGAACTTTCCTCCTGCATGGAGTACTGTCATCACCACTTCAAGGGCCGATCTTTTCTCCTTTTCGTGATAGTCCACCGGAATACCCCTCCCGTTGTCTACCACGGTGATACCACCATCCTCATTGATGGTTACATCTATTTTGTCGCAGTAGCCTGCCAGAGCCTCGTCAATGGAGTTGTCAATTACTTCATAAACTAGGTGATGTAGTCCTCTGCTACCGGTGTCGCCAATGTACATGGCAGGGCGCTTGCGCACCGCTTGTAATCCTTCTAGTACTTGTATGTTATCAGCTGAATAGGTGTTGTTCCCGTTGGTGGGTGCATTCTTCTGCTTTCCTTCTTCTAAATGACTCATCTTTAATTCTTATACATTAACATCAAAAGTGGCTATTTGACTATTGATGATTAACAGGTGAAATATATTTTTTTAACCTTCAAAGATAGCAATTTTTAGTGTACTATCCATGCGATTTTTTGAATATTTTGTTGTCGAATCTGTCGGAGAAAAGTGCTGTGATACAGCAGGTTGGTAATTGATTGTAGTGGATTTGATTTTAGACCCTTTATATCGTTAAAATGGTAAAAATAGATTTAAGCAAAACGGGTAATGCCAAAGGCTTTACCCGTTCCGAGTAGAATGAATGAAACTTATTTTATAAGGCGTAGGACACCCCAAACATGATGTGGAACCGATGGGTGGGATACAAGTACCACAAATCGTATCGTTTTGCTAGCAAATTATTGATATCCACAAAGGCAGATGCTCTTTTATTGTATCGATATTCAAGATTGAGATTGAGGTTTGTAATGCCCTTAATTTGCGTGGCCAATCCGTCATTAAGCATCACATATCGTTGCCCCTCGAAGTAGAAAGTCGACTTCAGTATAATCTTATCCTGAATGCTATATCGTGCCGTGATATTCCCCAATAAGTTTGGGGTGTGCCAGGGTCTTTCCAACTCTTTCATGGAGTAGGAAGAATATTGGGCTAAGGCAGATAGCGTAATGCTACTGGTGGGTGCAATGGTTAGTTCACCCAAAATGCTCCTTTTCCGTACGTTATCATATGCAAGGTCGAAATAGCTGCTAAAAACATCGTCATCGGAGAGATGATTTACAAAAAAGTAGGCACTATCAATCAATGAGAAGCTGGCAGTAATGTTATAGGCAATTCGGGGGGTCATATTGCCTTTAACTCCACCTCTGATAATTGCATTGTGACTGCTGTTTGTAGCCAATGTTCCGGGTTTAGTCCAAGGGTTTTCATTCAAGATTTTTGCGTAAGTGTTGTCTTCCAAATACCCATCAAACTCAAAGTAGGGGATCACATAGTTGCTCACGATATTGTATGATAGATGAGCTTTGGGATAGATATAAAATTTTTGCCCTTTTTCGTAGGCGTTGTATAATAAATCGGCTCCGGCTTTAACCCTCCACTGCTTGCCAAACAGACCAATCCATGGTGCAAAAGAAAAAATAGTGCTGTTTCGTGCGGATAGTGTTGGGCTATTGGTGTGGTGAATAAAATCCATTGAAGCACCCACTTTCTCGGATTGGAAATATTTGTTAAAATCTCCATGGATAGAGAAACTATTCTGGTGTACATCAAACTTGTCGGAGGTATGGTTGAACCCGGTATGAGCCCGATAGTTCAGGTGGGTTGAGTCGCTGTGCGTAGAGTAGTAATTCAGGTTTACGCTAAAATTATTTACCCCTTGCTTTTCAGCATTTGGACGTGGAACTGAAGGATCTGGTAAAGGAATGGTATCGTATCCGTAAAAATTGTACCCAGTATGATTATAGCTCATATCGCCTGAGAGGGCAGACTCGGCAAAGGCATATTTACCAAAAGTGGTAAGGTTGGTGGTATAATGTGGGGCTCTAACCTTTAGATCATTATCTAAAGTGATTTTTGGAAAAAGCGATTTATGCTTTACCCAAGCACCATACGAGTATGTCTTTGATCGCTCATTGGAGAAGTAAAACTCTGCCATTGGAGAATAGTAATTACCAAATCCCAACCTTGCGTAGCCTTTTCTGGCTACAGCCAATGGTTCTGATACCATACGTGCTGCAGGAATCTGGCTAACGGATGAGCTTACCCTAAAGGGGCGCATAACCAAGTTGTAGTTAAACAGGGGGGTAACACTAATGGTGTCCTCTACACGAGGCAGCTCATTAATTTTAAAAGCATCAGATAGGGTTGGTTCGTATGGGCGAACCACCTGCACCTCTTTGGTAAGCTTCTCGTCCTGAGCTTGGAGGGTTGAACCTAACCAAGGTGCTGTAAACAAAGCCAAGAGTATTATCCTATATGCTAAGCTTTTCATGGGCATACTTATGATGGGGGATGAATATTTGAGTGTTAAAAAGTCCATTTTACGTTCATTGTATCGGGTTGCGTTCCTTGCTGTTTCATCTTTTCGGTTTTCACCAGTATAGTTATTTTTTCTGAAGCCATGTCTATAATCCCATCATCAGCATTGGCATATCCGTCAAGAACGCTTTGAAGGGTTGCCTTAGCCTGAAAGAAATCATCTTTCTGGGTGTAAATTTCGGAAAGCAGGATAAAGCTCTTGGCTAGCCAGTACTGGTGAGGCGTGTTCTTCTCGGCGAAGTTGAAGATTTCATCTTCAGCTTTATCAATTTCGCCCTGGTTAAAGTAGATGAGAGCCATATTGTATTTGGCTTCGGCACCTTGTTTGGTCTTAAGGTTTAACGATACTCTGGCAAATTCGTTGAATGCTTCGGGTAAACGTTTGAGTTCCATAAGTGCTGTGGCTCTTGCAAATCGTGCTTCAATATCCATCTCATCTGGTAATTTGTCGGTTATAAGCACTTTAGCCGAAGCATCAACCATTTTTTGATAATCGTTCAGCTCTTTTGCGGATCGCATCATTCCAACTCGGGCATCAAGTAGGGTAGAACGTGAATCGGCAAGCGACTCAAGCAGGCTATAGCTCTCATATGCTTCTGCAAATTTCTTTTGTTGGGTGTAGATGTCCGAAACAGCTAGCAGGGTTTGCTCTGTGAATGGGCTTTTGGGTTTCTGAATTACTTGGTTAAATGCGGCAAGGGCATTATCGTACTGTTTATTCCTATAGTGACAATCGCCCATATAGTAATTGGCATTCAGAATAAAGTTCCCTTTGGGATGTTCTTCGATATACTGCATGAGGCTTTGTAATGCTTTCTGGCAGTTTCCGCTCATATACATCCGTTCAGCAGCAATATACGAAAGAGAGTCTTTTTCGGCCATGGTTACGTTGCCAAGGCTGCCCAGCTGATCGGCGTAGGCAAGGTAGTCTTTCACGGTGCCATTGTCCACATGGATGTTTCGGATACCGATAAGCGCATTTTTAGCTTCGGGCGACCCGGGGAACTCTTCGACCACCCTTTTGTAGTAGGACATGGCTGCGTCGTAGTTGTTTTCGTTATACGCCGCAATACCAAGTTGAACTAGTGCTTTCACAAAGTACGAACTGCCCGGGAATTGATCTTTAAGTTGAGTGTAGTAGGTAATGGCATTGGCTGATTGTCCCATGGAGAGGTAAGTTTCGGCCAGTTCAAAAAGACCGTCATCCATAAAGTCTGACTCTTTGTGCCCATGTACCAACGTGAGTAGGGTTTCGACCTTTTTCTCGGGTCTTTCAACCAGACCAAAGGCTATACCCCTTTGAAGGATTGCATAATCCACATCAATGGTGTTGGTATTGATGGCTTTCTCATAATAGTCGAGTGCCACCCAATAGCTGCGCAGCATAAAATAGGAGTCGCCAATACGATTGTATGCATCACCCATAAACGAGGTTTTTGCCGTTGGGTCTAATGCGGTGTATTTCCGAAGCCAAACGCTGGCCTCGTCGTAACGTTTTAGCTTAAAGTGGGCATATCCCAGGTTATAGTGGCCCATGCTGTATTCGGGCAACTCAAAGGCTCCGGGTGAGACTAGGAAAAGGCTGTAATCGTCTGCTGCCTTACTAAACTGATCGGTTCGGTAGTACCCCTCGCCCCTCCAGTAGAGTGCAAGTGCAGAGAGCGATTTGCTGTATTCCGGATATTTTAGCGAAAGGGTAAATAGTTCTATAGCCTCATAAAAATTGAGGTTTTGGTACTGTTCTATCCCTCTAAAAAATGCAGCTCTTTGGTAGGCCTGTCGGATAGAAGCATCCTTATGTTTTATTTGATCCAGCGAGATGAGCGCCTCTTTATAGTTCTTTGTGCTTGTAAATGCTTGCACTAGGTAGCTGTGGGCTTCATCAATTCGAGGGCTTTTTGGAAAAAGCTCGATATATGATTTAAAGGCCTCAATGGCTTCGTTAAATGGGTTGTAAAGCGTTTCGAAGGTTATTTTAGCAAAGCTAAAAAGCGCATCCTCCTTAATATCCATATCAAAGTCATACTTTGCTGCAATGGAGAAGGCCTGTCGGGCTTTGGCTTTATCGTTATTTTTTAGGTAACAGTCGGCCAAATGGTAGTAGGCGTTTTGGCTCAGGGTATCGTCCTCAGTGGCTACCCTTTCGAGGTATTTAGTGGCTTCAGTAAATTTCCCGTCACGATAGTACACAAATCCGACCAAATAGTTCTCTTCGCGAGTAAGGGAGGTGGTTTTTTGAGCAAATTGCTCAATGTAGGGAACCGCTTCATCGTATCGTTTAAGCAGGTAAAGAGATTCGCCAATTAATCGGGCAATCTCAGGAGCTCTTTTTGAGGTGGCGTTCTCTAAAAAGGGAGGCGCATAGTTTACGACTTCAGCGTACTCTCGCTGCATGTAGTAAATTTGAGTGATATAGTAGGGAACCAGTGGAGCAAAGGTTTGGTCGTTAGTCAGCGTTTTAAAACCCTTGAGAGCTGTGGCTAAGTTGTTTTGTGAGTAGGCAATGTGTGAGTAGTAATAGGTAGCCGGAGCTGCATATCTGTTTTTAGCGTCTTTTATTTCATAGAATGCACGATTGGCCTCACTAAGCTGCTCGAGCATAAAGTGGCTGTACCCAATTTTGAAAACCATTTCTGCCCTTTGTTCGCTATCCAATCCGCTCTTATTGGTTTGGCCAAACCAGTATAGCGCATCTTTGTATTTATTCTCTCGATAGCGGAGCTTACCCAGCTCAAAGTAAGCAGTGTTCACCTTTTGGTTCTCGGGGTAATTATTGATAAAGTTCCGAATAAGGTGTTCTGCATCCTGATTGAAAAGTTCAATGGCGCAAAGCGCGTTGTAAAATTCGGCTTCGCCGGTTAGGTGTAAGCCGTTAGAGCTCTCTAGCTCAATAACCCGGAGAAAATGCTTTTGGGCCGAAACAAAGTTTCCTCTATCAAAGAGTTCAATCCCCTTGTTAAGCAGGTCTTGAGAATCATCCTGCTGTAATCCCTCTTGGGCTGTGACGCTAAGGGTGAAAAGCGTCAATGCATATACGATTGCTAAACGTACCGATGATACAGGCATAGTCTGCTGCTTAAGTTTTGGGTAAAAATACAAATTAATGGCCGATTCCTCATTTTTAGGACCATGATTATTTTAACCTAATGACGTTAAAGGGTGTTCATATTTTTTTAAACCATCATTAGTACTAACGCACAACAAATAAAACCATTGTGTGTTGCCTAAAATGATTGTTGATTTCCATTTGGTGATATATGCTATTATATGATTCTATTTGGGAAAAAAAATGAAACTTTGCGTGTCTTTAAACGGTATAAAGAACGTAATTCTCATAAGCAAGAGACTTGCATCACTACATCATTACCTCTAAATAACGTGTTATTATGAATTTAAAGAACTTGAAAACGGGAACTAAACTTAGGCTAAGTTTTGGAATTATTATTGCATTACTACTGGTAGTTGCCTTTGTGGGCATTGCCGGATTGAACTATTTTAACAAGTATACTTTCATTGGACAGTCCATAAATTGGACGGAAAGTTTTTTTATTAATGTAAGGTTAAACACTACAACCTTAGTTCACCTTAGTCAGGAGGAAGAATACATAAAAGCCAAAGAAAACATAGACAGTTGCTTCTTCTATTTGGATGATGCCCATAGTTCTATTTCTCAAAAGGAGTTAAAAGTAGCTTTTGAAGAGGTTAGGCGTAATCTGGTTTCGTATGAGAAAGGTATAGATGAACTATATAATCTTATCAAGCAAGAAAAAGTTCTGGTTGAGGAGGATGAAGGGCTTGTAGAGAGACTTGAAGTGATAATCAAAAGGGGTGGACAATCTCATGCTGTTTATACCAATCTACTAGCAGCGCAAGTCGAGTTTCATAAGTTTCAAAAAAATCATGATCCCGCTAATCTAGAAAATGCCCAAAGATTCATCTCTCTTTTGATAAACCAATACAACGGAGAGGTTAGTCGTGCTGCACAAGAATATTCCGACCACTTGATTCATTATGCTGATGTGATTTCAAAAATAAACACAAAAAACGAACAAGATCAGGAGATTTTTGGTGAAGATATTATGGACGAGTTGGACCGTCAAAGTACAGTTATTGATAATATTCTTAAGATAGTTAAGGGTTCCATTTTTGGAATCATCCTTGCTTTTACTGCGCTTTCCTTGTTGTTGGCATATATCATCAGCCATTTAGTAACACGTTACTTAACCAATGGAATAAAGCAGGGTGTTGCATTGGCCGAGCTGTACGCACAAGGCGATTTAACCATTACAATTCCCGAAGCAGAGCTTAAGAAAAAGGATGAGTTGGGAGATTTGGCTCGTGCCATGAATGACATGGGGAACAGAATTAAAGATATAATCTCAGATGTGCTAACAGGGGCAAACAATGTGGCTTTGGGTAGTGATCAGATGAGCGATGTTTCTCAGCAGCTATCTCAGGGTTCTGCTGAGCAGGCTTCATCCACCGAGGAGGTGTCCAGCTCCATGGAGGAGATGGCATCCAATATTGAGCAGAATGCGCAGAACGCGCAAGAAGCAGAGGTGATTGCCATCAAAACTGATGAGGGAATAACCAGAGTTTCTGATATGGCCCAACAGAGCATGGCAGCCGTTAAAGAGGTCTCGGAAAAAATATCTATTATTACCGATATTGCTTTCCAAACCAATATTCTTGCTCTTAATGCTGCCGTTGAGGCAGCAAGAGCCGGAGAGCATGGCCGAGGGTTTGCTGTGGTAGCAGCCGAGGTTCGTAAATTGGCCGAACGTAGCCGGATTGCTTCCGATGAGATTGAGAAACTCTCAAAGTCTAGCGTTGAGTTAACAGCCGAAGCCGGCGGCTTACTGGTAAACCTAATGCCCGATTTGCAGCGAAATACGCAGTTGGTTCGCGAAATAGCTGCTGCCAGTCTTGAGCAGCGCAGCGGTGCCGATCAGATTAACAATGCCATTCAGCAGCTAAACCAGGTGGTTCAGTCTAACGCTGCCTCAAGCGAGGAGATGGCTACCAGCGCTGAGGAGCTGGCCAGCCAAGCAGAGCAGCTAAAAGAGGTGATTAGTTACTTTAAAGTGGATGTTCAAACCCAACGGAAAACGTCAAAAGTATCAGCAGGGAATGCTGCAATGGAAGCATCGGCAAAAAATGTAAAACCCACGGCTAAGGTAGGGGTACAGAAATCGGGCAAAGGGGTTAATCTAAATCTCCATGCCGACAATGGTAACGATAAAGACTATGAACATTTTTAGTCACTTCATACATAGCTAATGTGCAAAAATGGGCTGCCAAAAATATTGGTAGCCCATTTTTGCTTTTATCCTTTGACTAGTAATTGCTCCAGTAATCTATGCCAAGGCGGTTTTTTAGGTAGCTGATCAGTTCATGAGCTTGGGCGATTTTGTGTTCCATTTGTTTTAGCATATTTTGCTTGTTTTCCCACGCCCAAGTGTTTTCGACAAAACCGTCGTCATCCATTTCAAAAAAGAATTTTCTGTTAGGAATAAAGAGCTTCTGCCGAAAATCTTCAATGCTTTGCTCTGGGGGGTCATCATGGTAGCTCTCAAAAAACAGTAGCCGATTCTCCCATTGGCTAATCTCAAGATACCAGCTCTGGTCGGCAGTGGAGTAGAGTATCTCGTCCTTACTGTTGCATAGCTCATAGTATAGCCTCAGGCTGTCTTGGAGCTTATCGAACCAGCTAAAGTTGAAAATCACTTCGTCTCCATAAAAGATCCCCGGACGTATCCACACATGGCTGGCCGGCCTTTGCTCACCCACCTGTTTGGCGCATTCCAATAGGCTCTGGTAGTAACGAGCCACTTCCTCCTTATGGGATAGGCATTTGTCCACAGGGATAAAGTCGTAATCATCCTCCTCTTCGTAAGCTACAAAAGATGGATGATACAGTGTCTCTTTGCCTCTCGGGCTAAAAAGAGATTTGAAGTATAGGCCTATCTCAAAGCGAAGCGTGTTGTCAGTACTATTCATTTAGGAGGGTATAAATTGCGTGTACCAAATTACAAAATGTTGCTGAGAGTTTGACTAAAAAAAAGAAACGTCACCCCCGATAGGTGACGTTAGCTTTAAAAGAGGATGTAATACTTATATTTTGACCGTTCGTAACCGTAAGCTATTCGATACTACCGAAACAGAGCTCATGGCCATGGCTATACCCGCAACCATGGGGTCGAACTGAAAACCTGCAATAAGGAAGAACACCCCTGCTGCCAACGGGATACCGATAATGTTGTATATAAATGCCCAGAAAAGGTTCTCCTTAACGGTGAGTATGGTGCGCTTAGAGAGCTTAATGGCCAATGGGATCTGGTTTAAATCGGAGCTCATAAGCGTAATTTTTGCTACATCCATGGCTATATCGGAACCTTTGCCCATGGCAATGCTGATGTCGGCTTGAGCCAGCGCATGGGAATCGTTTATGCCGTCGCCCACCATGGCTACCACCTTGCCATTTCGTTGCAGCTCTTCTACCCATTGGGCTTTATGAGCGGGTAGCATGGATGCCTCAAACCTCTCTATTCCCACCTGGTTGGCCACAATGCGTGCCGAACCCTCATTGTCGCCGGTGAGCATAATGGGCTCAATGCCCATTTCTTTTAGCGTTTCAATTGCTTTTTTCGATGTTTCTTTCACTTTATCTGTAATGGCTAAGGCGCCTATTAGCTGTTGAGAGTCTGCAAATAGGATGTGAGTTTTGCCTTGCCCTTGCCAGTTTTTCATAAGTGTTTGCACATCATAGGGAATAGGCACGTTTAGACTCTTAACAAGTTCAAGGTTTCCTACATGGTAGGTAGCATCGCTAACCGAAGCCTTAACTCCCATACCGGCCAATGCCTCGAAGTTTTTAATATCTACTCCGTTTTTGGTTTTATCCAAATGTGTGGTAATAGCTTGTGCCAAGGGGTGCTCCGACTGGCTCTCTATGGCAAATAGGATGCTCTCGTATTGCTCTCTACCTTGTATATTGGGGTTCCAATAGGTATCGGTTACCGAAGGTTTTCCTTCGGTAATGGTCCCTGTTTTGTCTAAGATTATGGTGTCCAGCTTATGGGCAATTTCAAGGCTTTGAGCATCCTTTATCAGGATGTTATTCTGTGCCCCTCTGCCCACCCCAACCATAATGGCAGTGGGCGTGGCAAGTCCCAATGCACATGGGCACGCAATAATTAGTACTGTAATAAGAGCTTGTATCCCTTGTACCATACCTTGTTCACCACCCCAAATGGCCCAAATGGCAAAGCTGAGTAGAGCAATACCCATAACTGTAGGAACAAAGATTGCGGC
>CAZKPD010000003.1:0-241 GCA_964554585.1 uncultured Rikenellaceae bacterium | reverse complement strand
TAATTTTTGCACAGGCGCCTTAGAACCCTGTGCTTCCTCCACCATCTGAACGATGCGGCTTAACACCGTTTCTGATCCCACTTGCAGTGCCCTAACCTGTAGCGCTCCCTTTTGGTTTGAAGTACCCGCAAAAACCTTACTGCCTACTTCTTTTTGAACAGGTACAGGTTCGCCGGTAATGGTACTCTCATCCACATAGGATGAACCTTCAACCACTTCGCCATCCACCGGAAGGCGACCC
>CAZKPD010000002.1:16067-61840 GCA_964554585.1 uncultured Rikenellaceae bacterium | reverse complement strand
GGATTCGTTCACAACTTCAAGCTCTCCTGATGCATTCTTTACCAGCCAAGTCCAACCCGAGCCAAAGAGCGAAGCGGCTGATTTGCTGAAAATTTCCCTGAATTGGGCAAAAGAACCGAATTTGTGCTCAATAGCTTCAGCTAACGGTCCGGTGGGCTCAGCCTTAGGATTTTTCGAGAATGCTTCGAAATAGAAAGTGTGGTTCCACACCTGGGCACCATTGTTAAATATACCGCCATCGGCCTCTTTGATAATAGTTTCTAGGTCGGCATTCTCAAAACGGGTTCCTACAATCAGATTATTCAAATTGTTCACATAGGCCTGATGGTGCTTTCCATGATGGAATTCTAGGGTTTGTCTACTGATGGTTGGGCTTAAATCGTCTAAGCCATAGCTTAATTGGGGGAGAGTAAATTTCATTTTTCTAAGTATTAGTATTTACAATGAGGTTTGTTTAGCTAATATACGGGTTTTGGCAAACAACATCAATGCGTTCAACCAATCTTTATGGTTTAATACCAATTTAGGTAAAAACGGATGGCATAGCTTTTGGTAGCAGTTCTATCGTCGGGTTAGATTGTAAGGTTGTTTTATCAAGAATGGTTGGCAATAATCTGAATATTATGTAATTTTATTGTACCAATTGGTACGCTTTATCACACCAAAGGATAATCAAATGGAACGGGATATTGATTTTTTCAAGGTTAACCATAAACCCCTTTTACCCAAAGAGGGACGAGTGCTGATTTCGCAACCCGGGCTTATGGATCAGTATTTTAAGCGCTCCGTTATCCTATTGGTTGAGCATAACCAGAAAGGCTCTGTTGGATTTGTGCTCAACAGTATTGTTGACATTAACCTAGCAGAACTTCTACCCGATTTTCCCGATTTTAGGGCAATGGTTTCCATGGGAGGTCCTGTTGAACCCAACTCTTTCCATTTTATCCATACCATGGGAGAGCTTATTCCATATTCCACAAAAGTACTAGAGGGGCTGTACTGGGGAGGTGATTTTGACGTGATGAAGGATTTAGTGGCAAAGAAGATTATTACTCCCAGTCAGATACGATTCTTCTTGGGCTATTCGGGTTGGAACGAAGGGCAATTGAGCGATGAGCTGGAGGAAAACAGTTGGGTTGTATCGGAGTTGGATCTAGTTCAAATTATGGCCGGAGGCACCGACCTGTGGAACCGATCTGTTAGGCAAATGGGGCCTAAATATAAATCGTGGACCATATTCCCCGAGAATCCCACCTTTAACTAAAGGGAGAATGTCTGTCTGTATAGCTCGGCGCTAATCTTTTGGCTAACGCTTCCAAAGTATCGTTTCAATCTTAATCCCACAATCCATTGTACCCCCTCAATGGCATTGGCAATAAACAGCTCATCCATCTTAAGCAGGTCATCCACTTCTATGGGGCGATTATCAATCGGTTTCAATCCCACTTTCGTGGCCAATTGCAGTACTATGCTTCGCATAACACCCCCTGTGCATCCCTCATCCAAAGGGGGAGTGAGAAGGACATTCCCTTTAACTGCAAAAAGATTGGAGGAGATGCACTCAACCACCCGATTCTGATCATTGATGAGGATGCACTCATCCACCTGCATCTGTTTTGCGTACTTTGCAGCAAGTACATTCAGTAAGCTGTTTGATCCGCCAATGGTTGAAAGTGGGCTTATGGGTTTGCGAATATCGGAGAAAAGATCAACAACCAATCCGCGCTGATTGTAGGGGTAATAATCTGCTTCAAGCGCTTCGGCTTGTATGGCAATGCTCACTGGGTCGGTATCGGGAGCAGAGAGTTCTCCTGTTTGCCTAAAAACGGTAACCCGAATGCTTGCGCTACCAAAGATTCGGTTTTTGTTGAGCAACCGACGAATCTCATCACTCAGAAATTGCAGGCTAAGGTAGGGTGGAGGAGACATGGAGAGGATTTGCATAACACTCACAATACGCTCTAGGTGCAAGGCTAAATGCTTACCTTCTGTTCCGTAGGCATGGATTAGCTCATAAAACCCATCCCCAAAGGCAAATAGCCTATTGTTTATGGTAAGGGCCGGTTGATCGCTTCGAACCATTTCACCATTGAGCCAAAAGAAGTTCCTTTTATCCTGCATATCTGTCTTGTAAATAGGCTAATGCCTTTTTAATGAGCGTTGGCTGTATCTTGGTATGGGTAAGGGCTTCCGGAATATGGTTGCCCATTTTCACCTCTTCAATCTCAAAATTGGGGAGCTCTCCAAATTTGCGGATAGTGCTTAAAAAAAGTTGGTTAAAGCTGGATCCGTTCTCCGATTGAATACTAAAATCGCAGATGGCATCGAGTTCATAGTCTAACGCCCCGGTTTCTTCCCACAGCTCCCGCCTAGCTGCTTCTTCGGGCAATTCGCCAACCTCTACATGGCCTGCCGGAATTTCCCACGTGCTAAACCCCTTTTTGCGCACCCAAACCAGTTCGCTATTATATAGCGACACGATAACCACATAAGTATATTTTTCGCTTATGGAGTTTAGTGGGAAGTATTCAATTATTGGGTTAACCATGGGAATAGCTGATGAATAAATATTTTTATAAGCGAGGGATTGATTAGTATGGGATAGATAAACCCAAAAACTGCACCCGAAAAGTGAGCGTTATGGTTTATATTGTCTGCACCCTTCTTGCCCATATAGTGTGAGTACACCAGATAGGCAACTCCAAACAGGATTGCGGGTATTGGAATAATGCCCATAAGATAGAGGTTTGCCAAAGGCTGAAAAAAGATACTGGTAAATACGATGGCCGAAACAGCACCCGAAGCTCCCACCGAGTTATAGTAGTAATCATCTTTATGCTTTTTTAGGGTTGATAGGCTGGCAATAATAGTTCCTCCCACGTAAAGGATTATAAAATGGAGGGTAGGGTTGGAAATGTAGCCTAAAACCTTAAGTTGGAAAAGCATACTCTCTACAGCCACACCAAACGACCAGAACACAAGCATGTTAACGGCTAAGTGCATGTAATTGGCATGCACCAAAGCGTGTGTGAGCAATCGGTACCATTGCTTTCGGTGGTAGGTGTTACAAGGATTAAACTGCAATCGTTCCATCAACGTTCTGCTTCGGAAGGCCAAGATGGAAACGATTACAGTAACAGCTATAATGGGGATGGTCATTAACGGAATACGTTTTTAGTGCATAATCTTAAACACAATCTCCTTAAGCAGCTCTCCGTGATCGGTACTGTCGTTATCAAGCCCTTTTGATCGCATATCGTACTCCCTGAGGAGGCTGAAGATTTGAACGCATTTGGCCTTGCTGTAAATTTGTGCTGCTCGAGCATACTCAGCCACAAAAAATGGGTTAATCCCCAAGCTGACGGCCACTGCTTCTCTGCTCTTATCGGTTAGAAAATGGTATGAGAACACCTTATTGAAGTACTGGTAGAGCGAGGATAGGGTAAGGACAAAGGGATTATCCTTGGGGTTTTTCGCAAAAACGCTAACAATCCGATTGGCCTTGGCCAAATCTCTGATACCAATGGCGCTGTTCAGCTCAAAGCGATTAAAATCTTTGCTTATACCAATGTTTTGCTCAATGTGATCTATGCTTATGCTCTTGGTTTCCTTGGGTAGGGTGATAATCAGCTTATCCAGCTCGTTGATAATCTTGCTAAGGTTATTTCCCAAATAATCTTTGAGCAGCTCTGTGGATTGGGGCGAGATGGTTATGCCTGATTCCTTACAATGGTTGGTTATCCATGCAGGAATTTGATAGTCGTAAAGCTGTTTTGATTCGAATACCACCCCAATTTTGCCAGCCATGTTAAACATTTTCTTCACCTTCTCGGTGGGTTTGGCCCCCGGGCTCAGCTTAAGGCAGATAACCAGAATGGTTGATGGTTGAGGCATTTTTAGGTAGATCTCTAAATCCTCAAGTTTTTTTATCTGTTGGGCCTCTTTAACCACCACCACTTGGTGGTTGGCCATCATAGGGAAACGGCGTGAAGTCTCAATAATAGCACCTATCTCCGTATCCCTTCCATACATAACGGTTTGGTTAAAGGCTTTTTCCGATTCGGATAGCACATTGTCTGAGATATAGTTGGAAATCATGTCGATATAGTAGTGCTCATCCCCGGTAAGAATGTATACCGGTTTATATATCTTTTTCTGCAGATCGGCTATAATTTCCTTGCTCAGCTCTTGCGCTGTTGTTCGTTTGGCCATTTTGTGTGATTAAAATCTGAGGTGTTTTACTGATTTCCCATTGTTTTTGAGCTCTTTTAGCGACTCAATCCCAATCCGTATATGATCTTCGACAAAAAGATCGCTAATAATCTTATCGCTTTTTGAGGTTTTAATGCCCGAGGAGATCATGGGTTGGTCGGAGACCAAGAGCAGAGCTCCCACAGGGATTTCATTGGCAAATCCAACCGTGAAAATGGTTGCCGTTTCCATATCCACAGCCATAGCTCTCACTTCGCGGAGGTAGTTTTTAAATTTCTCATCGTACTCCCACACCCTTCGGTTGGTGGTAAGCACAGTTCCTGTCCAGTAATCGCGATTAAAATCGCGAATGGTGGTTGATACCGCCCGTTGAAGAGTAAATGCGGGAAGCGCCGGAACTTCGGGTGGCAGGTAGTCGTTGGAGGTTCCTTCATGCCTTATGGCAGCAATGGGAAGGATAAGGTCGCCTAGCTTATTTTTACGCTTGAGACCGCCACACTTTCCTAGGAAAAGCACCGCTTTTGGCATTACAGCACTAAGCAGATCCATAATGGTTGCCGCATTGGGACTACCCATGCTAAAATCTATCATGGTAATTCCGTCGGCAGTAGCGCAAGGCATATTGGCATTCTGGTCAACCACCTCAGTATTGTTATACTTGGCAAAAAAATCGAGGTAGCTCCTAAAGTTGGTCAAAAGGATGTAAGAGCCAAAATCCTCTAACTTTTGCCCGGTATATCTAGTAAGCCAATCACGAACAATGTCATTTTTTGTTTTCATTTGTCACCTTTAGTTTTGAAAAAGTTTCACTTACCTGCCGGTAAAGCAGTGATGGAACCATCCATGGGATAGTAGACTTTTGCTTGTGTGACCAGGCTATCGGCATGGATATGTCATTCAATAGTTAATACAAAGTGTGATAAACCATAGGCTACCCTAGAAACTTTTTAGGGTAGTTTAAGGCAAAAATACAATTTTTTTAGCCTATTCCTGCATTCCGCTCTACCCCATTTTTGTAGTATGGTGTTCTTTTCCAATCTTTGCAAAAAGGATATGGCCATGCATCCAAGGCTCAATTTGCCATCTTTCGAAGTTCGCTTACGGGTTTTTGAGGGGCAAAATCAGATTTATGACCCCCTGCGCAAAAAGTACGTTGCCCTTACCCCCGAGGAGTGGGTTCGGCAACATTTTGTGCACTACCTAGTAGCGCACAAAGGGTTTCCTGCGGGACTGATGGCCATTGAGATGCCTGTGGATGTGAATGGTATGACGCAGCGTGCAGATATTGTAGCGCATAATACCCAGGGGAAACCCTTATTAATCGTCGAATGTAAGGCCTACAACGTAACCGTTGGTAGCCAAACCTATGCTCAGGCAGCAAGGTATAACCTTGCGTTACAGGCCGGATACTTGGTTGTTACCAATGGAATGCAGCACTACTGTAGTAGGGTGGATTTGCAAAGTAGACAGTTTACTCACCTTTCAGAGATGCCGGACTTCTCATCCATTGGTTAGCTTTTCGAGAGGTTGTGCAGTGGATTGATTAGCTGAAGCATAATCTCATCAACCCATGCATCTGCATGCTTAAGCCACTCCCTTTTTACGCCAACTTCCGTAAATCCTACATTGCGAAAAAGCTGAAGGCTTATGCTATTGTCGGATGCTACATTGCAATAGAGCTGATGCAGCTGTAAGGTTCTAAATGCGTATTGTGAAATTAAGCTGATGGCATGGGTTGCATACCCCTTTTGCCTGTGCTTCATATTAGCAATAAGAATGCCCACACCTGCCCGCTGATGGAATGGATCAAAATCGAAAAGGTCAACAATGCCAACCGGGACAAGCATGAGCGAACTCTGGGTTTTAGCCTCTATGATAAGTCGCAACTGCTTTGTTTCCCAAATATCCAGGTGGGCTGTTTCGAGATATTTTTTGAGGATATGCTTAGAAAATGGAGCAACGGTGTTACTTACCTTCCAAATTTCCATATTGTTTTCCCACGAGTATAGCAAATCGACATCGGATGGCTCAGGAGCCCTTAGCTTAATATGGTTATCTTCTAGGGTATTACTATTCATTATGAGAGCTCAATTTTTAGTTTTGAACCCCAATCAAGGGAGTGTTACGCACTAGCTAGGTTAATTGTTCTAATCCTTAAGGTTTTAGATGATTAGGAACATCTATCTTGCTTAAGACCTCCGTGCCCTTATCAGAGCTAATGGTTTTGATTGAAATTCGTCTGTTTAGGCGTCTTCCCTCGGGGCAGTCGTTGCCATTGGGCAATGTGTTTAGCGCAATTTCTTCAGTTGGGCCTACACCCTTTGCAACCAGCTTATCCTTACCAATACCTTTGGAAGTCATATAGCTAATGGCAGCGTTGGCCCTTTTGAGGGATAGCTTTTTGTTATACTCCAGACTCCCTTTGCTGTCGGTATGGCCGCACACCTCAATAGTAAGATCTGGATTGGTCTGAATGAATGCTACCAGTTTGTCCAGTTCAACCTTAGCTTCTGATTTTACTTCGTAACGGTCAAAATCAAAGAGTACCGGGCCTATGGCAAAATGCTGGGGTGCAAGTTTGGAGCGTTTAAGCATTATGCTTACAGGAATCTCTTCCCAGCTATTCTCCGGGATTACAATCGACTGCTCATTGGGTATAAAGCCATTGGCATTCGCCTTAATTAGGTAATTCCCGGGGAGAAGCTTAGCTTTAAAATTGCCCGTTTTTTCTTGGGCGTTTAGTTGAGCAACCGGTTGTTTGGTTTCCTGATTTACGATCTCAATAGAGATAGCATCAGCGTAGATTGGCTCATTGTCAAGGGCAATGGTTCCGGCAATGGGAACCGAAATGAAATCAGGATCTTTGGAGTAGCTGATCTGTCGAATCTTGCGGGTGGCAGGTTCATCTTTTTTAACGTAGGTAACCAACGCCTCATTATTACCTAAAGGGTAAAACATCATGTTGTCATCGGTTGTATTTATGGGGTATCCTAGGTTGGTAGGGGTCGACCATTCATTGTTATCCAATCGTTCGGAGTAGAACACATCATATCCGCCCATACTGTTATGCCCTTGTGAGATAAAAAAGAGCGTATTGCCATCGGGAGTCAAATAGGGCGCCTCCTCGTTAAACAGAGTGTTAACTGTTGCACCCAGATTGATTGCAGTGCCCCATGTTCCATCTTCTAGCAGGTTGCTGTAATACAGGTCGATAGCCCCGTGGCCGCCACTCCTGTTTGATGAGAAGTAAAGGGTTTGACCGTCGGGTGATATGGAGGCAAAAGTTTCCCAATATCGGGTATTGACCGATCTGCCCAGTTTTTGTGCTTTGCCCCATTTACCGTCTACTTTATTTGCAGAATAAATATTGCCTACATCCTTGTCGTTCTTAAAAAGGAAAATTTGGGTTCCGTCACTATTGATGGATGTGGAGTAAACATTTCCTTCAACCGCTAGGTCAAGCGTAATGTTAACGGGTTCGCCCCATTGACCATTCTCTAGCAGTTCAGCGATGTAAATGGCATCGTAAAACTTTTCTTGACGCGTAAACACTAAGGTTTTTCCATCGGCCGAGATGGCGGGAGTAAGTAGGTATGAACCGTCATCGTAAACAGGTAAAACCTCCTCTTTGATGTAAAGGCCCTGCTTCATCATAACCTTGGCTCTTTCGCAAGAGGCAATCTGCTGATCGACAAAATCTGGATCGATAATACTGTTTTTTGTGTCGTGTACCGCTTTAAATCGGGAGTAGTAATCTAAAGCCTCATCAATCATGCCTGCAGCTCTGTAGGCTTCGCCTAAAAAGTAAAGTACTTCCATTGGAGCCTTCATCTCCTTGTTCGACCCCTCTTGGTATCCTGCATACATATGGTTTTCGGCCATCTGGAAATAGGGGATAGCTTTGGCTTTGAGGCCGGCAATGTTTAGGTAGCACTGTCCAATGCGGTAGTGAAGATTAGCACTGTTTGGCATATTTTCCAAGGCCCTTAGGTAGAGGGGTAGGGCTTCTTGGTAATCGTGATAGAGAAAAAAATACTCCGCATCAGCGAAAAGTGTTTTATAGTCTAAATTAGAGTTTTGGGCATTTGTTGTACCCGGTTTTGCCACTAAGAGCATGCAGAAGAATGTCAGGCAAAAAAAATACGAGACAGATTGGGTAAGCGGTTTTTGCTTCATAGGTCAAGCAGTAAAGGTTCAAGTACTTTAGATTCAAACATTAAATCTATTGATTCCCTGAGGGAAGAACAGTGTAAACTAACCAATAAAGCAAAAATAGGATAAATATTTAAGTAAAAAAATAATATACCCCACTAAACATTTTATTTCAAGGTGCTAAAATTAGCATTAGTACCTGTGACCCTCATTAGGAAGATCAACCCTATTAAATGGGATATTATTAAATACATGACCAGCCAGCGGGCTGTAATGTGGGTTTCTTTTTTGCCCCCTCAATTACGATCAGAACAATGAAAGGATAATTAAGTAGAGGTTAGCGTTGTTGAATTCGCAGAATTCAACTTAGTGGCTAATCTCCTTTAGATGTAAAAATAGGCAGTACAGTTACTGCTGTTGGGAAATCGTATGGTTAATTCGTTCAAAGACATCTTGGATATCGCCCATTCCGTCAATGCCAAAAAACTTATTTTGAGATTTATAGTAATCCATTACCGGCTTGGTCCTTTCTCGGTATATGGCTATCCGATTCTCAATAATTTTAAGGCTTTTGTCATCACTTCGATTCCCAATTTTTCCTCGGTTCTGCAGTCGGGCCACCAGCTCTGAATATTCGGCTTCGAGAGCCACCATAAAGTTTAGGATCGCTCCTTTTTCGGCCAGCATTCTATCCAGCTCTTGTGCTTGCGCAGTTGTTCTTGGGAAACCGTCAAAAATAAAACCATTCACCTTTGTGTAGTTCTCGTTTATCCGGCGGGCTACTATGGCATTAACTACCTCATCCGGAACAAGTTCCCCCCTGTCAATATACTGCTTTGCCTCAATCCCCTTTGGGGTTTTCCTTTCAATGGCAGTTCTTAGGATATCGCCTGTAGATAGGTGCATTAGGTTAAACTTTTCGACCATTAGCTGCGCTTGAGTACCCTTTCCGGATCCGGGAGCGCCAAATAGGACTATGTTGAGCATACTTCTGGTTTTAGGTTAATGCATTCAAACGATTACTTTTCTACTAAGGTGTATATATTTTTCAGGTTTCGTCCAATTCCATCGTAGTCAAGCCCATAGCCCACAATAAAATCGTTGGGTATGGATCGGCCTATATAATCAATGGGTATAGTGCCCTTGTAGGATTTAGGCTTATAGATTAGGGTAGCAATCTTTACCGCTTTGGGCTTATACTGCTGTAGCGTGGCGCTGAGCTTATTTAGCGTTAGCCCAGTATCAACAATATCTTCTAATACAATGACTGTTCGATTTTTAATCGATTCGGTAAATCCTATTAGCTCATTAACCATTCCGGTACTGGAAGTGCCTTTATATGACGAGAGCTTTACGAAAGTGATCTCGCAGGGGAAGTTGAAATGGCGAACCAAATCGGCAGTAAACATAAACGAACCGTTCAGGACGCTAATAAATAAAGGGTTGGGTTCATGCTCAAGATCTCTGCTGATTTCCATTGCCATACGGGCAACATCTGCCTGAATCTCTTTTTCCGGATAGGTGATTTGAAACTCCTTATTCCACAATTGAACGGTCTTCATGCGCATGAAACCTTTAAGGGTGGCCGTTTGGTTAATTTATTTTATAAATATACGAATTGCCTTTTGACAAAAGTAATAAAATAAGAGTATGTCCAAGGGCACTTTCATTCTTTACCTGATAAATGTTAAAATCTTCTCAAGGGTAAAGATGTTATATGGTTTGAGTATAGCTGTTTACACTCTTAATTAAATTGTAAAGGGCATTGGCAAGTTGCGTTTTTAAGCATATTTTTATGCTCTTTAATGCTAATTTATTAGATTATTTTTTTCTGCTCTATCCTTTAATCGCCTTTTTTATGGTACAAAAAAATACATGGGTCTATTTTAGCGCAACATTGGCTGCTGTCATTTGGGCCTTTTCATTTATTTGGTACAAAGAGGTGCTTAAGGTGTATAATCCTGTTTCATTGGTGTTAATCCGTTTAGCCATCTCCAGCATTTTACTCTTTGGTATTACGCTGTTAACGCATAAGCTTAGTAGGATTCACAAAAAGGATATCCCCACATTTTTGATATTGAGCTTCTTTTCTCCTTTTCTCTATTTTTTGGGAGAGAGCCACGGTGTTAATCGGATGTCTGCCTCGTTGGCAGCCGTTATCGTTTCCACTATTCCCTTGTTTAGTCCCCTTGCAGCCTATTTTACGCTTAAAGAGCGAATCTCCACCATGAACTTTTTGGGCATATTGGTGTCGGTGCTGGGTGTGAGCTTGGTTATTTTTCATAAAGGTTTGCATCTGGATGATGTTCAGCCCATAGGTGTTGTTCTTATGTTTGTAGCAGTAGTTGCCGCCATCGGGCATTCTATTCTTGTTAAAAAACTTTCTGTGCGCTACAATGCAATCTCCATTGTAACCTATCAAAACTCCATAGGGGTGTTCTTTTTCTTACCCCTATTTTGGGCTTTTGATTATCGGCATTTCATAGTGGCAACTCCCGCAGCCTCTACAGTACTGGCGTTGGTATGTTTAGGTGTGTTTGCCTCTTCATTGGCTTTTATCCTTTTTACCTATGCCATCAAAAATATTGGGGTTTCAAAAACGAATGTTTTTGCCAATGCCATTCCTGTAATTACAGCTTTTCTGGCCTTCTTTATCTTGGGAGAAGATATGACATACGTAAAAATGGCAGGAACGCTAATCGTAGTATCCGGCCTATTTTTGGCCCAGCATAAAGTAGCAACAAAATAATTTTATGATACAACGTATGGTTACGTTGGCGGATTAGGGTATTAGCACCTTTAAGGCTAACGGGCTTATTGTGAACTGTATGATTCCCTCCTCTGTTATTGGCTCTCCATCATAGTGAAACTGCTCTATGCCGTCATATTCAAGGGTGAGTTCGCGGGCTCGGTAGGTCTCTACGTACCGACTGTATGCTATGCGTTGGGTGAATAGCCTAAAGGCTATTATCGGAGATACATACCAAGGGAAAGCCGACATGAGGGTTACGTCCATTAGCCCATCGCTTACATCGGCATTGGGTGCAATGTAGCCATTGTTCCCATACTGTTTGGCATTGGCCACAGTAATCAAAAAAAGCTCCTTGTCGATGAGCTGACTATCGATTCGAATCTTCAAGCGCTTTGGTTTGTATGTCCGAAACGCTTTTACGGTTGTGATTATGTAAGACCAAAACCCTCGTCGGGTATGTTGGGAGAAAAGATGAGCCACATAAGCATCAAAGCCTAAGCCTGAAGTGCATACAAAGGGCTGATCATTAAACAGTGCCACATCAACCAACTTTATGTTGTCTCGGTTGATAAGCCTTACGGCTTTTGCGGATTTTATGGGAATTTTTAGATGGCGAGCAAATCCATTGCCCGAGCCCAAAGGGATGATTCCAAGCGTAGCATCGGTATGGATAAGCGCTGAAGCAACCTGATTTACGGTGCCATCACCTCCGACAGCCACAAACTTTTTAATCCCATTTTCATGATGATTTTTTGCAATCTCTGTAGCATGATGTGCGTATTGCGTGTACTCCACTATGGCATCAAACCTTTTCACATCAATATGCTTTTTAATGACCTCATCGATGTTGCAATGCGATTTAATGCCCGATTTGGGATTGACGATGAATACTATTTTTTCCCGTTGGGTTTTCACAGGGATAAATTATTTTAATCGAATAGATAGAGTCCAACAAAAGTAGTTAGATTTTGTTGCAATAGCTGTTTTTACAAGATGCAAACTCATGGAATTTTTGTTATCCCAATGGGCGATTATACTAAAATGCCCACTTTATTGTTTGTATATTATGTATTTTTGCGTGTGTAAGAAAAAGGGGTATGCGAAAAAAAACGATTCTTTTAGTATCTGCTATTTTGTACTCTAGCTTTAGCCTTTGGGCTCAAGTGGGGGGGACCAGTGCATATGCGTCTCTTAATTTAACCCTCACGCCCCGAAGTGCTGCTTTGGGCAGCAAGGTGGTGGCATTGGATGAGGCCGATCATGGGATAGCCCTTTTCAATCCTGCACAGCTTTCTGCCGAGTTGGATAATCAGCTAACCCTTTCGTATGTCTCCTTTTTTGCTGATCTTCAGTATGCTTTTGTTAATTATTCTCGGCATTATGATGGTATAGGCACCTTTGGCGTAGGCCTCCAGCAAGTAGATTATGGTAGCTTTATTGATGCTGACCAAACCGGTCTGATAACAGGGAGCTTTAAGGGTAGCGATATGGCTTTTTACCTCTCTTACGCGAGGTCTATCAATAATCTTTTTTCGGTTGGAGTCAATTTAAAATCCCTCTATTCGCATTTAGAGCAGTATACGTCGTTTGGTATGGTACTGGACGTTGGAGCATCGTACAAAAGTCGCGACAGCCTGTTCTCTGCTGCCATTGTAGCCCGAAATATTGGTTCTATGATTAAACCATACACGCCGCATACATGGGAGCCCATGCCCTTTGAAATACTTGTTGGCGCAAGCCAAAAGTTAAAGCATGCTCCGTTTAGGTTTGTGGCTACATTTCAACAGCTACAGACCACAGAGCTGTTTTATAAGCGCAAGTCTACCACTTCATCCCTTTTTGGTGATGAGGAAACCAATAAAACCTCACTTGTGAGCGACATAGGAAACGAGATTCTTAGCCATCTGATTATAGGTGTGGAATTTGTACCCATCAAAAATTTTTACATTAGAGGGGGCTACAATTTTCAGCGAAGGAATGAGATGAAGGTGTTGGAGCGCGTATCAACGGTTGGGATTAGCTGGGGTGTGGGTGTAAAGATTAAGCGCTTCTATATCAACTATAGCCGTGCTACCTACCACCTAGCCGGAGGGTCTAACCACTTCTCCATTGGTACGAATATCAATGATTTTTTTATAAAGAAAAACCTGTAGCTCCTTTGTGGGAAGTTTAACAGTTAGGTTTGGGACAAGGCAACCCTTTTTGTCTAATTTCTAAGAATTTTGCCATGGATAAAAGGCTGATTACAATTGCTGTGGATGGCTACTCCTCTTGCGGAAAAAGCACGTATGCCAAGGCCATTGCTCAAAGACTTAATTACCTTTATATTGACAGTGGAGCCATGTATAGGGCCGTTACCCTTGCCTGCATTCGTTCCGGAGTGGTTACGCAAGACCATGTGGATGAAGAGGCTTTGAGTGAACTCTTGCTGGGTATTACTGTTAATTTTATTCGAAACCCCCAAGGCGAAGGCTGGCTTACCACGCTAAATAGTGAGGTGGTGGAGCAAGAAATTAGAACATTGGAGGTGTCGGGGTTGGTGAGCATTGTTTCGGCCATTCCCATGGTTAGGCATAAGCTCACAGAGCAGCAGCAAGAACTCGGAAAACAAAAGGGTATTGTGATGGATGGGAGGGATATTGGCACGGTTGTATTTCCCGATGCGGAGCTGAAAATATTCATGACGGCAGCCACAGAAATTCGTGCCATAAGGCGGTTGAAAGAGATGGAGGGCAAGGGCGAAAAGGCTAATCTCAAAGAGGTGATGGCCAACATTGAGCAGCGCGACTATATTGACCGGAACAGGGATGTGGCTCCGCTTCGTCAGGCCGAAGATGCCATTGTTCTGGATAATTCGTACCTAACGGTTGAGGAGCAGATGCAATGGTTCGATACCATTTACGAAGCGGTAATCAGCAAGCTAAAGTAGATTGATACAAGTTGCTATATCCATGAAAAGTAAAAGGAAATTACGAATAGAGATTGATAAAAACTCAGGATTCTGCTTTGGTGTAGTGAATGCTATTTCGCAGGCCGAGAAGGAACTGCAAAATGGAGAAACGCTATATTGCATTGGAGAGATTGTGCACAATAACATGGAGGTGAGTCGCTTGCAATCATTGGGATTGAGAACCATTACCCATGCAGAGCTGGAAGAGCTGCAGGGGCAAACAGTGCTTTTTAGGGCTCACGGAGAACCGCCCGAAACCTATCGAAAAGCAAAAGAGATGGGGATTAAGGTAATTGATGCATCATGCCCTGTGGTGATTAAGCTTCAATCGAGAGTGAGCGAGGGATGGAAACGGATGCAGCAGGTGGGTGGCCAGGTGGTGATTTATGGCATTAAAGGTCATGCGGAAGTGCTTGGGTTGGTGGGTCAAACCGGAGGTAAGGCAATTATTATAGAGGGCATGGAGGAGCTGGACAAGATAGATTTTACCAAGCCCATTGAGCTATTCGCTCAAACCACTAAGAGTGCAGCCGGATATAAAGAGGTGGCGGCGGAGATAGAGCGAAGGATGCAGCTTGCTGGGAGTGACAGTAGCGTCAATCTGAAGGTGTATAACTCAATTTGCAGGCAGGTTGAGAATAGGAAATCAGAGCTGGTTAACTTTGCCAAACAGTTTGATGTGCTCATATTTGTTAGCGGAAAGAATAGTTCCAATGGTAAAATGCTCTATGAAATCTGCAAATCGGTTAATCCCAACTCCTTTTTTGTCAGCTCATCCCAAGAGCTGCTCCTAGAGTGGTTCCAAGGGATTGGTTCCGTGGGTATTTGTGGTGCCACATCTACCCCTTTTTGGCTTATGGAACAAGTGGCAGATGCTGTAGAGAATATGGAAATTGAATAGAAAATCTACGTAAAGCTTTTTGCCCAGTCATTATAACCATTGAGGCTTTTGAGCTTTCTTAATCTTTCTTAACTTCGTTGGTTTCAACAACCCATTTCATTGCATGTCCAACTCAATGTTTGTAGAGGTTATCCTTCCATTGGCTTTGCCCAAGCTCTATACTTTTTCCGTGCCCAACGAGATAGAGCAATCGGTTCAGCGAGGGGCAAGGGTGTTGGTGCAATTTGGAAGCAAAAGGCTTTATGCGGCTATTGTGTACAGTGTGCATGGTAATGCACCCAAAGGGTATGTTACCAAGGATATTCTTCAGGTTATCGATTCTGAACCGTTGATTACAGAGCATCAGCTCAAATTATGGGATTGGATGTCGGAGTACTACATGTGTATGCTTGGAGAAATTATGCAGGCAGGATTGCCGGCAGGCCTTAAAATGGGAAGTGAAACGGTGGTAACCCTTAGCGACCAGTTTGATGAGAGCATAAATTTTTCTCCTAAGGAAAAGGAGGTGTTGCAGCTTTTAGAGGGAGCTAAAAATATCTCTATAGAAAAATTGATCTCACAGGTTACCCATCCAAACCCCATGGGAACAGTGCAAAGATTATTGGATAATAGGTTGCTGTCGGTGTACGAAAATTTGGTTTCGGCCTATAAGCCCAAGTATGAAGCGTTTGTGAAGCTCCACCCACGGGTGCAAACCAATGATGATCTGAACGCTGTTTTTGAAGGACTTAGCGCTGCACCTGCGCAAATGAAATACCTTATGGCCTTTGTGGCCATTGCTTCGCAACGGCATGAACTTTTTTCCGGAGAGATAGCTAAAAGCGAGCTGACCCAAAAAGCCGGTGCATCATCCTCCGCATTCAATGCTTTGGTAGAGAAAGAGGTGTTTACTGTAGAGCAAAAAGAGGTGTCGCGCCTTACTTTTGATGATAATCAAGCTCCCAGAGTGCTTTCTTTAACAAAAGATCAGGAAGTAGCCAAAAAGGGAATTGAGGATATTTTTGAAGAGAAGAGTGTTGCGCTGCTGCATGGGGTAACGTCGAGCGGGAAGACGGAGATTTACATCAGTCTTATCCAAGAGCAGCTTCGGCAGGGCAAGCAGGTGCTCTATCTGTTGCCCGAAATAGCGCTTACCACGCAAATAATAAACCGGTTGAAAGGTTTTTTTGGCGACAGGGTTGGAATATACCATAGCAAGTTTAGCGATAACCAGAGGGTAGAGGTGTACCGGAACTTACTTCAGGATGGTGCTTCCTCAGACCAATCCACATACGATATTATCCTAGGAGTTCGCTCTTCGATCTTTTTACCGTTTAAGCGCTTGGGACTGATAATTGTAGACGAGGAGCACGAGAATACCTTTAAACAGTACAACCCGGCGCCGCGATACCATGCGCGCGATTCGGCCATAGTACTGGCCGGTTTTCATGGAGCAAAAGTGCTGTTGGGAACAGCAACACCCTCTGTAGAGTCGTTCTATAATGCACAAATAGGCAAGTATGGCCTTGTTACGCTTGATAAACGCTACATGGATATTGCGCTCCCGAGGGTTGAGGTGGTGGATATGCTGGCTGCCCGAAAGCGTAAACAAACGAAATCTATATTCTCGGACAAGCTATTAGAAGCCATTGATACAACGCTTAAGGATGGGCATCAGGCAATCCTTTTTCAGAACCGAAGGGGTTACTCACTATTCATTGAGTGTGATGAGTGTGCCTGGGTTCCCCAATGCGAATATTGTGCGGTAAGCCTTACCCTGCACAAGCAGAGCAATCAGCTGGCTTGTCACTACTGTGGATATACCACACCCATCCTAAACTCATGCATGGCCTGTGGGAGCCATCGGTTATCTGCCAAAGGGTTTGGTACCGAAAAGGTAGAAGATGAGCTGGCCATCTTTTTCCCTCATGCAAAAATTGCTAGGTTAGATACGGATAGTGCCCGTTCGCGTAAATCATACGAAACCATTATTGCTCGATTTGAGCAGCGCGAGATAGATATACTTGTGGGTACACAAATGGTGGCCAAAGGGTTAGATTTTGATGGGGTTAGGTTGGTAGGGATACTTAATGCTGACAATATGCTGAATTTCCCTGACTTTAGAGCGCACGAACGTTCGTTTCAGCTGCTAACCCAGGTTAGCGGGCGTGCCGGGCGAAAGGAGGAGCAAGGATGGGTTCTAATCCAAACCGCAAATCCCGACCATGATGTGATTGGTAGAGTTTTACAGAATGATGTGAACGGATTGCTAAAAAGCCAGCTAAGGGAGCGAAAAGAGTACCATTATCCACCCTATTTCAGGTTGGTCAGGTTATCGCTAAAGCATAGAGATGCAGAAGTATTGGGTGTTGCAGCAGAGCAGCTGGCCCGAAACCTTAGAGTAATTTTCAAGAAAAGGGTGTTGGGCCCCGAAGAGCCCATGATAGGAAGGGTGCAAGGGTATTACCTTAAAGACCTGCTCCTTAAGTTCGAACGTAACACCAATTTGCCCAAAGCCAAAGAGCTTATTGATGCACAAATAGCATTGCTCATAGAGTATAAGCCCTATCGCGGACTTGTGGTTCAGCCCGATGTGGATCCGATGTAAAGGCAGAAAACTGCCATAAGTATTTGGGCAAAAGAGGACGATCTTGAAAGGGAAAAAGTAAAAAAGATTTGCTAATTTTGAGGCAACTTTACGGGCAAATGTTGATAAGGTGTTAGTAAATTTAGGTTGAATGTTTATATTAATGAACGATTGAAGCGGACAACCTCTTTTGCAACCAATACCTTTGTGACCTTAGAATATAGAAATTAATTAACAAACATAGATATGGGAAAAGTAGTAGCCTTAGCAAATCAGAAGGGTGGAGTTGGTAAAACCACAACTGCAATTAACTTAGCAGCCAGTTTAGCGGTTTTAGAGAAGAAGATATTGCTTATTGATGCTGATCCACAGGCTAATGCAACATCAGGGATAGGCTTTGATTTAAGGAATATTAAGACAAGTATTTACGAATGTTTGATTGAAGAGGTAAACCCTGAGGATATTATTCTGAAAAGTGAAATTGATGGGTTGGACCTTATTCCCTCACACATCGACTTGGTGGGAGCAGAGATTGAAATGCTTAATATGCCCAATCGGGAAAAGATGCTGAAATCGGTAATCGAAAAGGTGAAGGATAAATACGATTATGTGCTTATCGACTGCTCACCCTCTTTGGGGTTAATTACCGTAAATGCGCTTACAGCAGCTGATTCGGTTATTATACCCGTTCAGTGTGAGTACTTTGCACTCGAAGGGCTTGGTAAACTGCTGAATACCATTAAGATTATTCAGACCCGTCTTAACCCCGAACTCGAAATTGAAGGGTTTTTGTTGACTATGTATGACGCTCGGTTAAGGCTTTCGAACCAAGTGGTTGAAGAGGTTAAGAAGCATTTTCAGCAGATGGTTTTTGAGACCATTATTCAGCGGAATGTTAAGCTTAGCGAAGCGCCAAGCTATGGTAAGCCTGTTGTGCTTTACGATGCAGCTTCTACCGGCTCGGCCAACTACCTAAACCTTGCTCGCGAGCTGCTTCAAAAGCATGGAATGACAGAAATGGCCGAAGCGCGCAGCTAGTCGGACAATGAGCATTTGTTAATGAATTAGAGATAGTTAGGAATGGCAAAAAAAATGGCACTGGGAAGAGGATTGGGCGCCCTAATTGAAGATGCGGACACCATCCAGCATAAGGATGGCGAGAGGGCAGAGGTACTTAGGGTAGAGATGGTAAACGAGATTGACATTGACTCCATAAAAGTCAATCCCTTTCAGCCTCGTACCAGTTTTGATGAGGATGCCTTAATTGATCTCTCCGAGTCAATAAAAAAGTTGGGCATTATTCAACCGCTTACCGTTCGAAGCGTTGGTGATGAGTATCAGCTTATTGCCGGTGAACGTAGGTTGCGTGCTTCAAAAATGGCAGGGCTTAAAACAGTACCCGCTTATGTGCGTACAGCCGACGATCAGGGTATGCTTGAGATGGCCTTGGTTGAAAATATTCAGCGGGAAGACCTGGATGCCATTGAGGTGGCTATCAGCTTTCAAAGGCTTATTGATGAGTGTAATCTGACCCACGATAATCTGTCGGATAGGGTAGGAAAGAAAAGGGCTACCGTTACAAACTATCTGAGATTACTCAAACTTCCGGCCGAGATTCAGCTGGGAATTCGTCAGCGTGAGCTTACCATGGGGCATGCCAGGGCCATCCTTTCGCTCGAGGATACCTCATTGCAGCTAAAGGCCTACGAGCTGGTTATGAGCGAAGATTATTCGGTACGGAAAACCGAAGAGCTGGTTAAAAAGTTGGCTATGCGGGTAGTTCCTTCCTCCAATGAGGACACCTCTACCGATGAGCAACCCACAGAGCTTCACGAGCTCGAGGGGAGGCTGCAAGAGCTTTTGGGATGGGGTGTTCAGATTAAACAAGGGAAAAAAGGCAGTGGGAAGATTGTGATCTCTTTCCGATCGCAAGGAGAGCTGGATGAGCTATTAGAACGTATCAATAGCCTAGCAGAGTAAACAGGTTGTAGATTAGAAATTCTCCTCTTTTCAAATTTATTACTTTGCGCTACCAATCCAACCATATGGAAAGTTATAAAAGTAAAGGGCATCAACGGTTGATAGCCCTACTTTTATTTTTATTGGTCACATTTCCGGGTTATGCAAAGAGCATTAAGTTAGATTCTCTCTCCATTGGTCACGTTTGGATGGCTTCGCAGTTTTTGCCCGGTTCCGGGCAAATTATCAACAAACAGTACTGGAAAGTTCCTGTGTTTTATGCCGGTATGGGCTCTATGGCTTACCTCGGATGGCAGGCCAATGGGAATTATCACAAAGCGTATGACCTGTATAACGCTTCCCTCAATGGAGGGAACGGCAATCTGCTGCTCCAAGAGCAGATGACGCAGTACCGCATGCAGCGCAATATGTTCTATGCCGGAGCGGCTCTATTCTATGTGTCGAGTGTTGCCGATGCCCTTATAGTTCATTCTCGGGATACCCATTCGTCTACCACGGCTACTGCGCTTTCTATGTTGTTCCCGGGTTTGGGGCAAGTGTACAATCGAAAGTTGTGGAAAGTTCCGGTGGTGATGGGCGGCATAGCCTCATTAGGTTATGTTATTGACTTCAACCAGAGAGGCTACAAAAAATTTGGCGATGCCTATCGCCAATATCCTAACGATGAGTATAACGGACGTAGGAGTAAGGAGGAACTTAAGTATTTGCGCGATGCTTACCGAAGGAATAGGGATTTGTCTATTATTGGCCTCGCAGGGTTTTATATCCTGAATATTATAGATGCCAATGTGGATGCCCATTTTTTTGATTGGGATATTAGCGATAATTTAGCGCTGAAACTTGAGCCGACCATTGATGGGATGGGCTCGCTACTGGGTACTTCCACAGCGTTTACTCCCACTCTTGGCTTGAGGTTGAGTTACGATTTTTAAACGTAAAAAATTGTCAAACATGACGTTAAGAATAAAACTGTTTTTCTCTATTATACTGATGGCCGGTATTGCGAATGCGCGTAGCCCTCATGATACCATTCCGGTTTTGAAAGATTCAACCCTTGAGGGGTTGGAGATTATCTATTCCTATTCCACAAACCTTGACAGCTTACTAAGCCTTTGGTATATCCAAAATGGGGTTGATACTGCCAATATGCTTACGCATATTGAACCCGATGCAATAGAATCGCACTCCAAAACTCCGGATTCGGTTTACATCCAACGCTTAGCCAATATCCATTCAACAATAGATTTACCGTACAATAGCATTGTTCGTAATTTTATTGCGGTTTATACCGAAAAGCAGCTCGAAAAGGTTGAGGTGATGATGGGGGTAGCTAACCACTATTTCCCCATTTTCGAAGAGATTTTGGATCAGTACCAGCTGCCGGTGGAGCTTCGAATGCTTCCGGTTATCGAATCGGCCCTTAACCCACGTGCCGTTTCACGCGCCGGTGCCACTGGGCTTTGGCAGTTTATGTACGGTACAGGCAGAATGTATAACCTTACCATCAACTCGTTTGTTGATGAGCGTCGCGACCCCATTGCATCGAGCCATGCCGCTGTGCGATACCTTAAAGATCTGCACAAAATTTTTGGCGATTGGACCCTGGTGATAGCCGCTTATAACTGTGGTCCGGGTAACGTAAATAAAGCGATTCGTCGTTCCGGAGGGAAAAGGGATTACTGGGATATTTACTACTATCTACCCCGAGAAACAAGAGGATATGTTCCGGCGTTTATTGCGGCCACTTATGCATTTGAGTACTCAAAAGAGCATAGCATTAAGCCGGTTCCCATGAGCCTTCCTCATACGGTTGATACGCTAATGATTTCAGGGATGCTCCATTTTAATCAAATATCCGAAGTACTGGATGTACCCCTTAAGGTGCTCCGCGACCTAAACCCTCAGTACAAGCAGGATATTATCCCGGCTCGTAGCAAAGCGATGAGCCTTCGGTTACCATTAGAATACGTTGGTCCTTTTATAGACAATGAGCAAGCCATTTTTGCCTATAAAGATTCACTATTCTTTAACCCTAAAAATGTGGTTGATCCCAGCCGATATACGGCTTCCTCTCGGCATGAAGTGCCCTCGGGCAGTAAAAAAATAGTCTATACCGTAAAAGAGGGTGATGTTTTGGGAACCATTGCCCAGAGGCATGGAGTAGGCGTTTCACAGCTGAGAAGTTGGAACAATATCCGAGGGAATCTTATTCGTATTGGGCAAAAGTTGACCATTTATATTCCGGATAAATCCGGATCTGCGCTCACAGATTCATCCGGTTTTATTATTTATACGGTTAAGAATGGTGATACCCTGTGGGATATTGCAAAGCAGTACTCAGGAGTTACTGCCGATGACATTAAAAGGATTAATAATCTACCTTCAGATAGGCTAGTACCGGGGCAAAGCCTTAAGATTAAGCAAAAACCTGCTTAGAGTGTGTTTATCCAATTGCTTGATAGTATCACTTTTTGAGCAGTGCAAAGTGGTAGATAAGCGTTTTTGTTTAACTTTAGGTCTGTTGTAATCATACGCCAATGCTCATCTGCTTATGTTTAAGCCTGTTAAAGTTTTTGCATTTTTAGCGCTTACACTTGTCTTACTCATTTCCATCAGCCTTCTACTACCTCCCGATGGCCTTAAGCTGCATCATTACACCCTAAAGTATCCCCGACCCGAGGTCTTGTTAGGCTTGCAAAGTAGTGGGCATCCCACCGATTATACGCTAGATCGGGGCATAATTGAGCTGGGGAGTATGCTCGACTCGCTAGCAGAGCATTTGGCCTTGGCGGATACTCTTCCGCTTCAACAGATCCCGGTTGATTCTTTGGCAATGGATACCCTCCATTTAATGGAGCAAGAGTATTCAGTTCCAAACCCAAATAAATTAACAGCGGAGATTCTTAGGGATAGGTTAGTTCAAATTGAAATTCCCGATTCCAGCTTCGCTGCTCTGCATGCGTTTTTTAGAGCCCTAAAAAGTGGAGAAGTTTCCCGGAAACAGGTAAGGGTAATGCATTATGGCGATTCGCAGATTGAGGGCGATCGGATAACCTCCTTCTTGAGGAGCCGGTTGCAAACCCGATTTGGCGGGGGCGGAGTAGGGCTACTTAATGCCGTTCCCCACAGCTATCAGCCGGTAGGAGTACATCAGGTAAATTCGAACAATTGGCACTATACATCTATAGCCGATTTAGGCAAAGGGGCTGTTGCACATAGGTTTGGACTTACAGGAGGATACTCCGTATTCCAAAAGAACGAGAAAGCACCGGGAGGGTTTGCTGAAGCATGGATTGATTTGGAGCGGAGAGGATCGCACAGCTCTCTGGCCCGTAACTACACCCAATGTAGGGTTATATACGGTAGTGTTTCCGAGCCCATAATGTTATCGGTAAGCTATGAGGGATCCACACAAGAGGCCGAATTCCTATCGCCAACCCGGACAATCGAATCCGTTGGGTGGAGTATTCCCAAATCGGCAAATAGAGTCCGATTGACCTTCAGGGGCGACGAAAGTCCAATGGTTTATGCTATTTCACTGGAAACATCAAAGGGGATTGTTGTAGATAACCTCCCCATCCGTGGTAGTTCGGGGGTCGATTTTACCCGTGCCGATGATACTTCGCTAAAAAGGGTGATGGAGCTGATGGATCCAAGGTTGATCATTCTGCAATTCGGGGTAAATATAGTGCCTCATATCGTTGATAGCTACGCCTACTACGAGATGCAGCTTTACCAGCAAATCATTGCGCTAAAAAAGGCATGCCCCAACGCCTCTCTTATTCTCATAGGCGTCTCCGACATGTCGCGAAAAGTGGATGGCCGATTCGTTTCGTACCCAAATATTGAGGCAATTCGTGATGCACAGCGCAGTGCAGCCCTAAGGGCTGGTGCAGCTTTTTGGGATTGTTATCAGGCAATGGGTGGACAAAACTCTATGCCCGCCTGGGTTTACGCATCACCTGCTTTAGCAACAAAAGATTTTATACACTTTACCCCCAGAGGGTCAAAGATTTTGGCCGAGATGTTCTATTCGGCATTAATGGCTCTTTACGATGAGTATGGTAAAGAGCGTAACGGTTAGCCCATGCAAAACGATGTATAGATTAGGTAAAATAGCTAAATGAAAGAATCTTTTTGGAGTCATATAAGCAGCTGGTTTGTATACGTTGAAGCTAAGCCCTTAATTTTTACAGAGGGCGCCTTCTGGCTATTTTTTGCCATACTCCTTTTGGGGTACTCTTTCGTTTATCGTACGCGATTGCTCCGAACTTCCTACCTGCTACTTTTCAGCTTATTCTTTTACTACAAATCCAGCGGTTACTTTTTCGTCCTTCTTCTCTTCTCAACCCTATGCGATTATATTTTAGGATTGCTGATTGGCGCGTCGGGCACAACTTGGAAGCGAAAGCTTTACGTTGCCATTAGCGTAATCATCAACCTTTTGGTGCTGGGTTTCTTTAAGTATAGCTACTTTTTTATCGATCTCATCAATTCGATTTTTGGTACAAACCTAGTGGCATTTAATTTCTTAGCCCATTGGTTTAACGCTGTGGCAGGGCAAAGCCTAGATGTGGGCTTAATCGTTTTACCCGTTGGCATCTCGTTCTATACATTTCAAACCATTAGCTATACGGTTGATGTGTATCGTCGAAGGGTTGAGCCGGTTAGGAATATAGTTGATTTTGCTTTTTACGTCTCCTTTTTTCCGCAGCTGGTTGCGGGGCCAATTGTTCGAGCAGCCGAGTTTATTCCACAGCTCTATCGAAAATTTAGCCTTACCAAACGGGAGTTTGGCCATGCACTTTTTCTTATCCTTGCCGGGATGATTAAAAAAGTGGTCATCTCCGATTATATCTCCATCAATTTTGTGGATAGGGTTTTCCAAAGCCCTCTTAGCTATTCGGGCGTAGAAAATCTCATGGCGGTCTATGGGTATGCCGTTCAAATTTACTGCGACTTTTCAGGGTATACCGATATTGCAATCGGCCTTGCGCTTATACTTGGTTTTAGGTTACCCATAAACTTTAATTCTCCCTATAAGGCGGTTAGCATTACCGATTTTTGGCGGCGATGGCACATTTCCCTTTCGTCGTGGCTGCGCGATTACCTTTACATTCCTTTGGGCGGAAACCGTAAAGGGAGTATTCGCACATTTGCCAACCTGCTGGTTACCATGCTGCTTGGTGGATTATGGCATGGGGCTAGCCTAAGGTTTATAATTTGGGGCGGAATGCATGGGCTTTCGTTGGCAATCCATAAGTTGTGGCTCATGCTTTTCCCTCGTAAAACAGATAGCCTTCCCTTGTGGCGCAGGATGTTGGGAGTGCTCTTTACGTTTCATCTGGTTTCCTTCCTTTGGATATTTTTTCGGGCAGAAAGCATGGAGATTATTGGCCAAATGCTTGGACAAATCGGAATTCGATTTGGCTGGGAATTGCTCCCGCAGGTCATATCGGCCTATGCTCCGGTCTTTATGCTTATCGCCATAGCCATGGTATTACACTGGTTACCTGTTACCTGGAAAGAGTACGTACGCGGCCGGTTTATTGACACACCCTTAGTGGTAAAAGTTTTGCTTACAATTATAGTAGCAATTATTATCCTGCAGGTGAAATCGGCAGATATTCAGCCTTTTATCTATTTTAGATTTTAATCTTTTCTTTTGCTGATAGCATACTACTGCTGAGCACTGGGTTTTTGTTCACAATTTTGTATCTTCAACACCTTAATCAATACGGTTAACATGATTTCTTCGAATTTTGATAGCGGGAATATTGAGGTAATAGAGGCGAAGCAGTACGACAATATTCGACTTCGAATCCGCATTGATTCCCATTCCGATACGTTTCAGTGGTTCCATTTCCGGTTGCTTGGGGGTAAGGGTCAATTATGCCGAATGCATATTGAGAATGCCGGCAAGGTAAGCTATCCGGGTGGATGGTCTGGCTATAATGTGTATGCCTCATACGATAGGGAGAACTGGTTTTGTATCCCCTCTAGCTATCAGGATGGGACGTTGAGCTTTGAGCATATGCCGGCGGTTAATACCATGTTTTTTGCCTACTCTATTCCCTACTCCTATCAAAGGCATTTAGACTTGATTAGTGCAGCGCAGCAATCCTCTCTGTGTACGTGGGATTCGTTGGGCAAAACGGTGAGAGGCCGCGAAATAGACATGCTGATGGTGGGAAGACCCGATTCGGGCAAACGAAATATATGGATTATTGCCCGTCAGCATCCCGGTGAACCTCAGGCTGAGTGGTTTGTTCAGGGTTTGCTGGAGCGCCTGCTGGATGAGTCCGACTCCGTTTCTCGCACCCTGCTCTCAAAGGCTGTTTTTTATATTGTTCCCAATATGAATATCGATGGCAGTATTTTAGGCAACCTAAGGGTTAATGCTGCCGGTCAGAATCTGAACCGTGAATGGAAAAATCCCGATAGGGAGCTAAGCCCAGAGGTGTTTTTTACACGGAAAAGGATGGAAGAGGTTGGGGTTGATCTTTTCCTCGATATCCATGCCGACGAGGAGTTGCCCTATGTATTTGCCTCCGGCATTGAGGGAATCCCATCCTATGATGAGCGATTGAAGTGGTTGCAAGAGAACTTTCTGAAAAAATGGGAAGAGTACACCCCCGATTTTCAAACCCAATATGGCTATCCGCCCAATGAACCCGGGAAAGCCAATCTGAATATAGGTTCAAAATTTGTAGGCGATCACTTTAAGTGCATGTCGTTAACCGTTGAAATGCCTTTTAAGGATAACGCCAATCTTCCCGATACGGAGTATGGATGGTCGGCAGATCGCTCCATAAACCTTGGTGTAAGCGTGCTCAATCCTATTCTATATGTAATTGATAAACTTAGATAACTATTGCTGTTGCCATGAAAAAGACTATTGTTTTGCTGGCTCTCGTTTCCATTTTTATACTTCCGGTATTATGTGGATGTAAAACGAGCAAAAAGGTAGGCAAATTGCCAACTTCAAGCGACGTGTTCGCTTTCATAGAGTTTTATCAAACCAATGAAGGAGAAACCCTAGAAGGAACACCCATACAGGGGCCACATATCCATGGGCCTAACTATACATTTAATAATGATACGGGCGAACTTTTTGCCTTAAACAGCTCCATCAGCAAGGATGCCCTTCGAATCCTATTGGGCAAAGGGTTGATTTTAAAGGGATCAAAAGGGGGGGGCATACACACCGAGCTAATCTCCTATACCGAGCTGCCAATAGTTGATGGCAAGTTGAAAATCACTAGCTTATCTAATCAGGAGATTGAATTTCTTTGGGAGGATTCTCCTGTTCTGCTTAGAGTGGGAGAGAAGTGGATGAACTCGTTTAGCGCTGTCGATACAGTGCAGATCCCTCAGGGCGAGTGGATTGTTAAAAATACAACAACCTATATGCTAGTTTATCATGGGATGTTACAAAAGAAGAATTTAACAATAGAGTAAAATCTTCCATTGGCATCCTGTAGGCTACCCAAAAGACTACCTTTTGGTTCAGATTTCCTGCATAAACCCTGTCGATTCCTCTTTCAAAGGCTTCTTTGTTAGAATACCCTATTAATTGGATTAATGGGGTGGGCTATCTTTACCTATCCCTAATCCTCTTCCGAAATACCTGTTAGCTACATTCTGCAACTATATACTGTTTAGAGTGTTAAAAAAAAACTTTCACAAAGTTTACGTTTTATTTTTTGTTTTAATAAAACTGCTATAACTTGTGTTGCCAATGAAAAAAAGTAATCACTTAACCCCTTAAACCCTCAAGTCCATAAGCCCATTTTTATGAAATTACTTATAAAGTCCTTTTTTATAACGCTCCTATTGCTACCCTCCTTGCTTTTTGCTCAGCACCAGCACGGAATAAGCTACCAGGCTGTACTTAGGGATTCGGACAATCAGGTTTTATCGAATCGGAATGCAACCCTAAAGGTTAATCTTACCAACCAGGATGGGTCTGTAGTATATTATACCGAACAGCATGAGGCAACAACGAATACGTTTGGTTTAATCACGCTGGTTATTGGCAAAGGAACTCCGGTAACTGGGAGTTTTGGCAGTATCCCCTGGTCTCAGGAAGCGATCTCTTTGATCGTCGAGCTGAAGATTAGCCCATCCACTACATTTACCGTATTTGAAATTCAAGAGCTTCAGGGTGTGCCCTATGCTTTTCATGCTGCCAATGGGATTAATGCCACAAATCCGCAGCAAGGCGAAACCGTTGTTTACCACGATGGGCAATGGGTTTCGGATGGAACCCTACTAACCAATGAAGGCACCGTTCGGATTAAGCCAAAGGCTGGACACGATCCGGAGGAACCCATCTTTTCTGTATTAAACTCGGATAATCAGGTGGTTTTTGCGGTTTATGAATCCGGTGTAAGGGCCTATGTAGATGATGGGAATACTAAACGCCCCAAGGGCGGGTTTGCGGTGGGCGGTTTTAGCACCGGACAGGGGAAAGAAGAGGGTGTACACTACCTTACTGTTACCCCCGATAGCACTAGGATTTATTTTAATGGCAGTAATGATGGGAAGCGTCCCAAGGGCGGTTTTGCCGTAGGCGGATTTAGCACCGGGCAGGGGAAAAGTGCGGATATACAATACTTTACTGTTGCCCCCGATAGTACCAGAATTTACTTTAATGAGAGTGATGAAGGGGGTAAGCGTCCCAAGGGCGGATTTGCAGTAGGAGGGTTTAGCACAGGGAAGGGCAACCAGAGCTACCTAAACGTAACGCCAAGCCTAACCCAGGTATCCTTTGCCGATGATGGTACCAAGCGCCCCAAGGGTGGCTTTGCCGTGGGTGGCTTTAGCGGAGGGAAGGATGACGAAAAGCAGTACTTCCGTGTAAGCAGGGACTCAACTATCTTTACAAATATCGTATATGCAGAGGGAGACCTGCTGGTGGGTGGCTCTGTAACCGACAATATGGGTAAAGTGCAGGATTCGGATGGGAATGAGTACAGAGTTGTAGGCATTGGAAGTCAGGTGTGGATGACAGAGAATTTAAGAACAACCCGATATGCCAATGGGGATACCATTTCTGACGAAAGGCACTATTTTCATAATGATGAAAAGGAACCGTTGGGTGGATTGTATGCACATACCGTTATTTATGATAAACGGGGCGTTTGCCCAATAGGTTGGCACATCCCTTCTAAAGCAGAGTGGGATATATTGGCTGCGTATGCCTCTAACATCGGATACAACCACAATGTTAATCAACCTCTAAGCGATTTTCAGATGCTAGCTGCCATTTACCCACCCAATTCCGTTTGGTCACAAAATGAGCAGGTTGACTATTTTGGTTTTTCCATGCTCCCCAATAGCGGGGCTGAGTTTATAGGGGGACAATGGGAATATTACGATGAGGGGACTGACAATGGAGCATTCTATAGTGATGCATTGGTTTGGACCTCAGAAACAGATGAGCTTATGGTGTACTGGTTCGATGGCAACAGCCCATTTGTTGCATTCCATGATAGTTGGTGGTCTTTAGAGGAAAACTCTTTTCCTGCTGCATCCATACGATGTATTAAGGATTGATACGTTTTAATATTTGTTTTTGCTATGCCTAGAAATATTATAGCAAGTAGTAAATTGCTACAATTTAAAAGATAAACTAATTTTTTAACTATGAGTTATGAAAACATTACTTAGAACTTTACTAACAGTAGCCTTCCTGTTGCCTGCAGTGCTTTTTGCACAGCTCCAATTCGGAATAAGCTACCAGGCTGTACTTAGGGATTCGGACAATCAGGTTTTATCGAATCGGAATGCAACCCTAAAGGTTAATCTTACCAACCAGGATGGGTCTGTAGTATATTATACCGAACAGCATGAGGCAACAACGAATACGTTTGGTTTAATCACGCTGGTTATTGGCAAAGGAACTCCGGTAACTGGGAGTTTTGGCAGTATCCCCTGGTCTCAGGAAGCGATCTCTTTGATCGTCGAGCTGAAGATTAGCCCATCCACTACATTTACCGTATTTGAAATTCAAGAGCTTCAGGGTGTGCCCTATGCTTTTCATGCTGCCAATGGGATTAATGCCACAAATCCGCAGCAAGGCGAAACCGTTGTTTACCACGATGGGCAATGGGTTTCGGATGGAACCCTACTAACCAATGAAGGCACCGTTCGGATTAAGCCAAAGGCTGGACACGATCCGGAGGAACCCATCTTTTCTGTATTAAACTCGGATAATCAGGTGGTTTTTGCGGTTTATGAATCCGGTGTAAGGGCCTATGTAGATGATGGGAATACTAAACGCCCCAAGGGCGGGTTTGCGGTGGGCGGTTTTAGCACCGGACAGGGGAAAGAAGAGGGTGTACACTACCTTACTGTTACCCCCGATAGCACTAGGATTTATTTTAATGGCAGTAATGATGGGAAGCGTCCCAAGGGCGGTTTTGCCGTAGGCGGATTTAGCACCGGGCAGGGGAAAAGTGCGGATATACAATACTTTACTGTTGCCCCCGATAGTACCAGAATTTACTTTAATGAGAGTGATGAAGGGGGTAAGCGTCCCAAGGGCGGATTTGCAGTAGGAGGGTTTAGCACAGGGAAGGGCAACCAGAGCTACCTAAACGTAACGCCAAGCCTAACCCAGGTATCCTTTGCCGATGATGGTACCAAGCGCCCCAAGGGTGGCTTTGCCGTGGGTGGCTTTAGCGGAGGGAAGGATGACGAAAAGCAGTACTTCCGTGTAAGCAGGGACTCAACTATCTTTACAAATATTGTATATGCAGAGGAAGACCTGCTGGTGGGTGGCTCTGTAACCGACAATATGGGTAAAGTGCAGGACTGGGATGGGAATGAGTACGGAGTAGTAACCATTGGAAAACAGCTATGGATGGCCGAAAACTTGAAAACTACCAAAAATTCATATGGAGGGAGTCTAGAAGACTTTATTGTTCTTTACAAAGAACCTACAAGTCCTGACTCCATAAGTTTCCTTTTAAACACTTATGGGTATATGTATGAATATGGCGTATTGTATGATAATGACATATGCCCTGTGGGATGGAGGGTTCCTACTTTGGAGGATTGGTATGAGCTATTTGGATTTGTAGGTGGAGGAGGACAGTCGAATCCGGAAGTTGTGTTTCAACAGCTAGCGGAGAATAGCGCTCTATGGAATAATAATTTTGGACAAACTAACGCATCCGGATTTTCTGCCCGCCCCGGAGGGATTAGAAATTTTGAGAATGGCGAATATGAGAATTTGAATAGTACTACCCATTTTCTTGTGCATGATTTGTATGATTTTAGTAATTACGTTAAGATTGATGCGTATGAATTTCCTTCGGCTACTATAGATCCAGTAACGCAAGGAGTGGATTTTCCTTATGCTTACATACGATGTGTTAAGAATAAGTAATAGCAGGTATTAGACAAAAAAAGCCGCATTTTTGCGGCTTTTTTTAGTTTCTGTTTTAGGTAAACCCATACAACATGGTACTTTTACTTTTAGTAAACTACGTGTTGTGCCTATATGGATTTTAAAAAAGAGGATAGAAGCAGTTCATTCTTAATAAGGAGAGAGCGTTAAGTAAAACTATACCCGAACCCCCATAACCACAACGTCATCTACCCTTGGCGTATCTCCATGCCAATCAATAAGCGTTTGATGCAGTATTTCACGCTGTTCATCCATGGGTTTTTGGTGTATCTGTAGCAGCAGTTCCCTAAAGGTTTTTGTCATAAACTTTCTCCCAAAAGGTCCCCCAAACTGGTCAGCATATCCATCGGAGAAGGCATAAATCAAATCACCTTTCTTTACTTCAATTTCAACATTCTCAAAGTTCACCTTATCGCGTACATGGATTCCAATAGGCATCTTATCACCTTTAAGTTGGTTAATTTCACCATTGCTTATGTGGATAAGAGGGTTGTTTGCTCCGGCAAATTCCACCTTCATTGTGGTCTCATCAAGAATAAAGAGCGCCAAATCCATACCGTCTTTGCTTCCTCCGATCTCACTGGTTTGGTGTAGTGCCGAGATCACCTGTTGGCGTAGTTTGTATAGGATGGTGGCCGGATGCAACTCTTGGGACTGGGAAATAATTTGGTTCAGGAATGAGATACCGAGCATGCTCATAAACCCTCCGGGTACACCGTGACCTGTACAGTCGGCAATCACGCAAACCTTTTTATTGCCAATTTGGGTCATGTAATAAAAGTCTCCGCTCACAATATCTCTGGGCAGATAAAGTATAAAATGATCTGGAAAGATGTTTGCAACTTGTTCTTCAGGGGTTAATATTGCCGATTGTATGCGACTTGCATAGTGGATACTACTTTTAATCTCTTCATTCTGGGTAGCAATCTTCTCATTCTGACTCTCAATCTCCTCTTTTTGCGCTACTACTTCGGCAGTTCTCTGGCGCACAATCTCTTCCAGTCTTTTCTTCTCCTCTTCTAATCGACGGGTGTTCCATTTAACAATACCCCAAACAAATGCAATGGATAGTATTCCGTATAAAATGAATGCCCAAATGCTCCGATACCAGGGAGGGAGAATTTCGAAAGAGTAGGTGGCTGGTGTGCTCTCTTGCCCATACACATTCTTAGCCTTAAGATGGAAGGTATATTTACCCTCTCTGAGGTTCGTATAAATAGCGTCGGTTCTATTATCCCATTTGCTCCAAGTTACCTCATCGCTACCCTCTAGGTAGTGGCTGTAAACGAGGTCTTCTTCGCGCTCAAAATAGGGCGATGAGAATTGAATTTCGAGGGCATTTAGCGTAAAAGGTAATTTGGGAATTTGTACCGGTTGTTGAGTTGTGGAGATAACTCTGCGGTTATCAGAGGTAAGAGAATAGAATGCACCATCAAACAGGAGGGAGTCTTTGGCTATAACTCTTCGGATAAGGGCAGGGTAGCTGGCTTTAAAGTTGCGCCTAAAATTGGGGTTATAGCTAAAAAGCTCATCTCCAAGTCCTAGCCAAATAGTCCCGTCAGTACTATCTACAAAAATTGCGTCAATCGTTTTTCCTGGAAGACGTTTAAAGGGAACTGGATTAAGTGTCCAATTTTCTAGTGAATCTTTCTCAATAAGTTGAGCAAAGTAAGCTCCGGTATGATCTGTACAAGAGGCTATATAGCCATTATCGGTTTCTCTAATTCGTCTAAATCCCTTATTCTTAGAGAGAGGGTTAATCATCCCTCCTTTTGTGAAAGTGCTGTCTTGGTAATTATAAGTGTATAAAGCCTCGTCGGATACGAAGAATAGCGTGTCATTTGAGGTGATAAACGAAATCTCTTTACTATTCGACAAATCTTTATGAGCAGCAAAATCGATAAGGTAATTGTTTGGGGTGATAACCTTCAATCCGCGCGAAATGGATTTAATCCAAAGGTTCCCATATGAATCTTCGGCTATATCACGAATATCATAGCTTATCTTGGTATTACTAAGTTCTAGGGTAGTGGGTCTTGTGTTGCTTATCCAGCCATTATTCCAACTTATCAATGCCAAATTGTTGGTCATGCCAATATAAAGCCTTTCGGGATGAGATTGTGATTGATACAAGGTGTACACATTGTGCTGGATGGTAGTATCACTTTCGGTAAATTTTTTGCTAATAGAATAGGCTTTGTCTCCAATGATCTCAAACACTCCATCGGAATGTGATCCGGCTAAAAGTTTGGATTTTCCGTTGCTGATTTTAAACTCCATAAGGCTCCAAATGAGGCCCGAAATGTTTTTTACGCTATGAAATTTGGGAATTCCGTCTGCACCATGTTTAAGGTAATAAACCCCACTCATAGTAGAAACGTAAAGGGTTCCGTTAAAACGGATGATTCCGGTAATCAGATCATCTAAGCCACTTTCAGCCCCAAATCGACGAATATTTGAGTTTAGCTCAATCTTTGAAATCCCTACGTTTAAAAAGGTGGTCCAAACAGGGTTATCCCCATCTTGGAACAGGTTGGTTATCTGGTTGCTTTGCAATCCAACCTCCTTATTGACAATAGTAGTAGGATGTAATTCCTCGTCAAATTCTAAAAGGGCAGCCCACTCATTTAGTAAGTTTCCGGTGGCTCTGTGCCCGTTAAACAGCTCTATGGAATTGTAGGGTACAGCTCCTTGATCTATCAGTTTTGTGATAAGTTGGCAAGCCTGTTCATGTAACGGATTTGATGATTTCCCTGTAGTGGGGTTGTAACTGAAGAAACCTTTAAGGGTAACAACCAGAATATTTCCGTTGTCCATGGGCAGCATGGAGTAAATGTTTTTCCCTTTGAACGTTTCAGCACCGGGTGCAGGAGTCAGCTTTCCGTTATCCAGTATTTGCAATCCATTCCCGTAAGTGCCAACATAAACAACATCGTTTACAATAAATGTTAAGAAAGGATAGGTCTTATTATCCTCGGCAGTCCTTATGGTCTCAACCGAATTCCCATCATAGACAAAGATGTAAAGTTCGGAGCAAAAGTATGCTTTATTCCTGTTGAAGTAGGTTTTATAAATTTCGGAGAACTCTGTTTTGATGGAGTCTTCGACAAATTGGAGCAATGAGACGAACTCAAGCCCGCCTTGTTTGGTGGGTTGTAAAATGCCAAAATTACCATCGGACCCAACGTAAAGAGTCCCATCATCACCTTTTGCTAAAGAGTAAACGGGAATGTTGTCGGGAGTGGGAATTTTTCGCCAATTTATCCCATCGTATTCTAGAATTCCATTTTCCCAACTTCCAAAATACATTATACCACGGTCGTCTTTAATCAGACTCCAGGTCTGGTCCATCCCATTAAAATCATTGGAAGTAAAGTTGGTAATTAATGGGTTCCCCAGTTTATTAAATTGCTGTGCTCCAGCAAATAAAGTTGTTAATAATAGAGCAAAACTTATAAGCAGTTTATTTTTCATAAGCTTTCTTTATAACGCCTAAAGGTACAAAAAAAATAGGTTTAAATTCATTTCAATATAAAATTCTCGTTTTTACTTCTGCTTTACCTGTTCTTAGGCTTTGTGCGAACAAAAAAAAGGTTGGCGTAAGCCAACCTTTCCTATGAGAATCAATATTTATTTTAGTAGATTTTTGATGTTCTCGATCTCTGCTTTAATCATTTCCAACTCTTGGAGTTTTCCTTCCAGCTGAGCATTTTTTGCTCGGAGCTCATCAATCTCTTTTTGCTGTTCCTTAAAGGCCTCAATAAAGATTGGAGTAAATTTTATGTAATCTACCGATTTTACTCCTTCTGCATCTGTGAGTACCAGTTGTGGGAATAGCTTCTCAACCTCTTGGGCTATTACACCAAGTTGAATCCCTTCTGGGAAATTAAACCGATTTCCCAGATCTTTAGCCTCTGGACTGGCGTTGACAAAATCCGGGAACTCATTTTCCGATTTCCACAAATAGCTTACTCCTTGAAGTTTGAGAATCTTGTCCAGCACAGGCTCAATGGGTTTAATCTCTTTTTTTAGCCTTTGGTCAGATGGATTGGTAAATGTTCCGGTTACATGCACATTCCCTGAGAAGTATCCTGCATAATTATTTGTTCCTCCTGCGGCATAGCTATAGATACCAAATCTATTACCCGATGATCCTGTTCCACTAGCCGATGTGTAGACGCCTATATAATTAGCGTAACTCCGAATCCCGTAACTACCTTCTAGACCGGCTAGGTCAGTAATCAACCCATAGAGTGCATTTGGTGCGGTATTAATACCAACACCAGCATTAAACCGTAATGTTTTAGCGGAGAAACTCCCATATATCAGTGAGTTTGTAGGAATGCTGGCCAGGGGGTCAGCAGCGTTATGAATAATAAGGGTATTACTGTGGTTAGAGTACCAACCGGCCTTTGAGCCAATGAATACGTTTCCGGAGGCTGTGGAATTATTCGCTCCGGCCAAATGTCCAATGTAGACATTTTCAGATCCGGTGGTATTGTTGCTTCCTGATTCTCGGCCAATGAAAACATTGCCATTGCCCGAGGTGGTGCTTGTTCCAACCATACTTCCAACAAATGTGTTTTTATAACCGGTTGTAGTTTGTCCCCATGGCCCAACTCCCGCAGCATAACCAATTAGAGTATTGCCATATCCCGAATTGTTCTGTCCTGCAGTGGCCCCAAGATAGGTATTGTGGCTTCCGTTGCTGTTTTTTTCGGCGGCAAAGGTGCCAATGTATATATTCTGCTCACCGTATACGTTGGAATACCCCGCACGATATCCCATAAAGATATTGTTGTCGCCATCGGTCGGATCCATATCTCCATGCGTACCCGTAGTGTTAGCACCGGCCTCATGACCAATAAAGATGTTATATTCTCCATGAAAGATGCTTCTCCCGGCTCCTTCGCCAATAAAGTAGTTTTTAGGGTTCAGGTAAATAATATCGGTGGCTTGGGCTTTAGAATGGCTAAAACCACCTACGGCAAAACCGCCCTTGGGGCGCTTAGTGTCTGAGTCATCAAAGTATATCCTGGCGCTATCGGGAGAGAGAAGAAAGTAATCGCGCATGCCTTTTCCCTGGCCGGTACTGAAGCCCCCTACTGCAAAGCCTCCTTTGGGGCGCTTGCCCCCAACAGCATTCTCATTAAAGGTTACACGGGTACTGTCAGAAGTTACCATAAAGAAATTCTGCTCCCCATTCTTGCCTTGTCCGGTGCTAAATCCGCCTACGGCAAAACCGCCCTTGGGGCGCTTCCCCGTATCATCATCTTCCACATAGATACGTACCCCGCTTTGGTAAACGGCAAATACGATTTGTCCCTCTTTGTTTCGAACCACAAAAATGGGCTCCTCATCGCTGGCATTAGGATCGCTCTCAATGGTATTGGTGTTCGCAGCATGCAATGCGTAAGGAACTGCTTGTAAGGGTTGAGGGCCCATTTGGATGGTTTGCCCGTTTGCCCCTAGGCGATAGACAATGTTAAGCATAATCTGTTCATTCCCCCAGGGAACATTGGCAAGGGAACCTTGCTGATTTAAGCCTTGCCCAATAACTACATTGATGAGGCCAAAATCATTGGTGCTAATCTGGTGCAATTCGGAGTAATAAATTGGATTGCCACTGCTGGCCGTAAGGCTGATAGTAAGATTAACATCTTGGTTTGCAATCACCTTCCCGTCACCATTGCGAAGTACAGCTTGGTAGCTGAATCCGATGGGTGTTTGAGCGAGGGTAACCAGCCCAATTAAAAGGACTTGTATTACCAGATATAATTTTTTCATGGTTTAGTTTGTTTTGGGTTTTTACTTTTTTTAGAATAGTGCGACTACTCTTTAATGAATTTGAACACTTGAGGTCTTGCATTTTGACTGTTCCAAACTCTGAGGAGATAAGCTCCCGATCTTAACCCGTCAACGGATAAACGGTATGGGCTTGAAGATTCTAGGCTGGCACCTAATTCAATTACTTTACGACCAGATAGATCAAATACTTCTATTTGGTAGTATCCATATGCGTTGGAGTTTTCAACAAGAATAAAAAGTTCCATAGAGGTAGGGTTGGGATATACTTTTATCCCAAACGAAGGAAGTGTAGGGCTTGGTTCAACACTTGTAACTAGCAAGTTCCCTTGATGAAATCCTTGGGTCACAACCAGATTTGCCGCCGACAAGGTGGTAAATGCTGTTTGTCCAACAGTCCAGCTAACAGAAAGATTAGCAGCTTTATTAACGGTATATCCACCACTGGTGGCCACCACATCAAGAGCAATATTAACCTCTTGAGATTGGCTTACCATTAACATAAAAGTCAGGAAGATTAGTAGAATAGTACTTTTCATGTCGGTAAGGTATTAGCGGGTTTATTCTTCTATTTCTAACAGCGCCATTTATCTATAACAAATTAAAATAGTTAGAGTTTTATGCAAAATCAAAAAGGCAGAGCAAAAATCTCCTCTAGTCAGCTGCAATAGATACTCCCTATTGGTGATGAGCGCAATTGTATTTAGATTTCAGGGAGTGGACAGAACAGATTTAACCTCAGTCGATTATGTGCATAATTGCCAGCATAAACTGTGCCAAATCTAAAGCCAAGTTTATTACTAATATAACATTTATTTTAAATAAGTGTTTGGTTTGTGCGGATAAAATGCGTTGGTAAAAGTTGCTGTAAAAAAATCGTTTTTTGAAAAATAGGATTATCTTTGCCTTTGTAAATCTAAAATAGCCTATTACCATGGACGAAGACCCGTATCCTAGTAAAAGAAAGTATTAATATTTCTGTAAGGGCTTCGGGTTTCCTTACAGAAAGAAAATTGTAAGGAGACATTACAATGGTTGAACTTAAGGTTGATTTCCCTGATCTCATAAAAAATAAACAGTGGAAATCGTTGAAGTATTCATTGAATGAGTACGATTCGATTCAGCTGGCTGAAGTAATTGAGGAGGTTTCCGATAAGGATGAGCTTATTCTTTTTCGGCTTCTCAACAGGACCCAAAGCAAGGAAGTTTTCCAACTTCTTTCGCATTCAAAACAGGAGCAGATTATTGAGGGGTTGGCACATAATAGCCAAAAACTTGCCGATTTGCTCAATGATATTGAGCCGGACGACAGAACCGCATTTTTCGAAGAGCTGCCTGGACAGGTAACCCAACAACTAATCCAATTGCTTACCCCAGGGGAGCGACGTAAAACAATCCAACTCCTAGGTTATCCGGAGGATAGTATCGGCCGTTTGATGACCCCGGAATACGTGGCCATTAAGCCCCACTATACCATTGAAGAAACCTTTGAGCACATTCGCAAGTATGGTAGAGACTCTGAAACGCTGAATGTGATCTATATTGTTGATGACGACTGGAAGCTCATTGATGATATTCGCATTAAAGAGGTAATCTTGGCTTCGCCAAAACAAAGGATTGAAGAGCTGATGGACCATCGGTTTGTGTCTCTTAATGCTATGGAAGACCAGGAAACAGCGATTAGAACCTTTAGCGACTACGACCGAGTTGCACTACCCGTTGTGAATGAAGAGGGGATACTACTGGGCATCGTTTCCTTTGACGATATGATGGACGTTGCAGAAGAGGAGTCTACGGAGGACTTTCATAAGTTTGGTTCGTTCCAAGAGGCTATTGCCAACCCGCTTACTGAACGGGTCTTCTCGTTGTATAAGAATCGGATAGTATGGCTGGTAGTTCTAGTGTTTGTTAACGTTTTTTCGGGTGCGGCCATCTCAAAATTCGAGACGCTTATCCAAACTGTGGTTTCGCTGGTGTTCTTTTTGCCTTTGCTTATTGACAGTGCGGGGAATGCCGGGTCGCAGTCGGCTACGCTCATGATTCGCTCTCTGGCCATTGGAGATGTAAAAATGTCTGACTGGTACAGGCTTATTTGGAAAGAGGCTGTTGTTTCGCTGCTCCTCGGTTTAACCATGGGGCTGGCAGTGGCTGCTGTTGCCAGTTTTAGAGCACCCGAAATCATTTTGGTGGTCTCCATTACCATGGTGCTTATTGTACTAACGGGTAGTCTAATAGGACTACTGCTACCTTTTATATTTACCAAATTAAAACTTGACCCTGCTACGGCAAGTGCACCGTTAATTACGTCCATAGCAGATATTTCTGGAGTGTTAATTTATTTTTCTATTGCATCTTGGCTTCTTGAGTTTTAAGTTTTTCCCTGTATCTAGAGATTTTCTTTAAAAGGTTTTTGAATTTATTGTCCTCGTTTTTGTATTATTAGTTGTAAATTTGAGGAAATATTTTAGATGGAATTACAGATAGAAATTTTATTAATTGTTGGGTCAATCCTGTTCTTTTTTAGTATTCTGGCAGGGAAGGCTAGTTCAAAGTATGGTGTTCCTGCGCTGCTGCTGTTCTTAGCAGTGGGAATGATTTTCGGTAACGATGGTTTGGGAATTGAGTTTGAGAATGTGCAAATTGCTCAGTCAATTGGTGTAGTTGCGCTATGTATAATTCTTTTCTCCGGTGGAATGGATACCAAACTCGAGGAGATTCGTCCTATTATAGTCCCGGGAGTTATCCTTGCCACATTGGGTGTATTTTTAACAGCCCTCATAACCGGTGTATTTATTTGGTGGATTTTTGGCATGACCATGAAATCGGCAGGCATGGGATTTCTTACCTCATTGCTGTTGGCCTCAACCATGTCTTCTACCGATTCGGCTTCCGTTTTTTCCATCCTTCGATCCAAGGGGCTATATCTGAAAAATAACTTAAGACCAACCCTTGAACTGGAGAGTGGAAGTAACGACCCCATGGCCTATGTACTGGTAATAACGCTGATCGATCTTATTAAAATGGATGCGGATCCTGTTTACTGGTTTGTAGCCCTTAAATTACTCTTTCAGTTAGCTCTTGGAGCTCTAGTAGGTTTTTTGCTTGGCAAGTTTACTGTTTTTGTGATAAACCGAATTAAAATCGGAAACGACTCGCTATACCCCATCTTAGTATTTACGTTTTGTATCTTTATTTTTTCCGTAACCTACTTTCTAAAAGGTAATGGATACCTAGCGGTTTACGTTGGGGGACTGGTAATTGGGAACAGTAAATTTGTGCACAAGCGCTCGTCGCTTAATTTTTTTGACGGATTAGCCTGGATGAGCCAATTGATAATGTTCTTAACCTTAGGGTTGTTGGTTAGACCCAGTGAGCTACTCCCAGTTCTTGTTCCAGGGCTAGTTATCAGTCTTGTTATCATTTTTATTTCTCGACCCATATCGGTCCTATTGTGCTTATTGCCTTTTAGAAAAATACCGTTAAAAGATAAAACCTTTATTTCATGGGTCGGGCTTAGGGGAGCAGTGCCTATCATTTTTGCTATTCTGCCCATGGTCGAAAATGTGCCCAATGCCCGAATCATTTTTAATATTGTATTTCTCTGTACATTAGTGTCATTGCTGGTTCAGGGTACTTCCATTCCGTTTATGGCAAAATGGCTTGGATTAGCAGAAAAACCGCCAAGCGTAAAAAAGCTTACCGAATTTGATGTGGAGTTTTCCGATGAAATCAAATCTACCACCGCCGAAATAGTTATACAAAGCCATATGCTAAATAATGGCAATCAGCTTATGGACCTAACACTGCCGGACAATACACTAGCCGTTTTGGTGAAGCGTGATGATGCCTTTTTTGTTCCTACGGGTAAAACGGAACTTTTTGCAGAGGATAAGTTACTTATCATTACGGATGACCATGACGCATTAATCGAAACTTACCACAATTTAAAGATAGACCCCGAAGTTTAAGAGCAGTGAACCATATCTAAAAAGATATGTTAAGCAATTTGAGCGTAGCTCTTTTAAGCCATATCTTACATGTCGCATTCCCATAATCAAAACCATTTATCAGTGGGGGGCGTTAGCCACTCCAAAGCTTTTGCTTTAGGCATAGGGTTGAATGTTGTTTTTGTTGTTGTTGAGGTAATCTATGGGTTTATTGCCAATTCATCAGCGTTATTGGCCGATGCCGGACATAATGCGAGTGATGTTTTAGGGTTAACCTTTGCATGGGGAGCCGCTTGGTTAGCTACCCATAAACCTAAGGGTAGGTTCACGTATGGGTTGCGTAAAACCACTATTCTGGTTTCCATTCTCAATGCACTTCTTCTGTTTGGAGCAGTAGCAGTTATTGGATGGGATGCCATTGATAAGTTTAAGAATCCGCAGCCCGTTGGAGGAACCCAAGTTATGCTGGTAGCAGGCATTGGTGTGGTAATTAACACCTTTACGGCTTTGCTGTTTGTTAAGGGGCAAAAGCATGACCTGAACATTCGGGGTGCATTTTTGCACATGGCTGCTGATGCCGGAGTGTCCTTAGGTGTGCTTATTGCAGGACTACTCATTAGCGTAACCGGAAAGCTGTGGATTGATCCGCTTGCAAGCCTCATTGTTATTGCAGTGGTACTTTGGAGTGCTTGGCATCTTTTTGTCGATTCCATCGACTTGGCTCTGGATGCTGTTCCCAAGGGAATCAGTTTAGAGCGTGTTAGCTCCTTTTTGTTGAAGCAAGAAGGAGTCCAAGAACTACATGATTTACATATTTGGGCCATGAGTACAACACAGGTAGCCCTCACGGTTCACTTAGTTATGCCCTTAGGGTGTGATGATGGTTTTATAGCGGGCCTACAGGCCGCACTTAAGCAGTGGTTTGGAATTGAGCATACCACATTCCAAATAGAGCAGGAGAGAATTACTGGTGAGCATGCAAACAGCTGCTGTAAATAGTTTCCCATTCAGAGCCAATTTGTATTTTTTTTGTACCTTTGTAGCATCATATCCATGGGGCTGACCTTGGTTTTGACAGCAAGTAGAATGGATAGGTAAGCATGTCGAGCGTTGTGAAGCTGGCTCGTTAATCTCAGGACACAGTTCTAATAAAAGGCGATAATTACAATTACGCACTCGCTGCCTAATAAGTACCAAGTACTTATTGCTTAATCCCGCTGCCAAGGGCGGTAGGACGAGTAGTCTCGCGAAGGGTTTCGCCCATTGACTCTTCGAATCGAGGCTCCGAATCAAATGGGATAGTCAGGGGCTGCTCCCCGCACCGTTGGCGAAAATTTAGGGGATAAGGTTAGGGTTGGTCGCTTTTCACCTGTCTTAGCTCGAAAATTAAGAAAAGCTACGCATGTAGAAAGCCTGTTGGTTCCTTGTTTGGACGAGGGTTCGAACCCCTCCAGCTCCACAAAACTTCAACTATTCCGGTTGAAGTTTTTTGTTTTTTACCACTCCGTTTGTTTAAATTTACTATTTCATTATACCTATCTTTGATCTTCTAATCTAAAAAGCGAAGTAGAATGAGCGTTAACGGCAGAAAGATTATCCTTGTTATTTCACTGATACTACTTTTAATCCTTTTAGTAGGAGGGTTCTTTTCGTATCGTATTTATTCGAGAATTTACATCTCTAATGTGGACATGGGTGCAAAAGAGTATGTATATCTGCATATACCTACAGGATCATCCTACGCCCAAGTGGTAGAGATTATTGAAGATTTGGGCTGTATAACTAATATGAGTTCGTTTAAATGGACCTCTTCGCGGATGGGGTATCCCTACAGCGTAAAGGCCGGAAGATACCGGATTAATTCGGGGATGAATAACAAGGATTTGGTGACCATGCTAAGAGCAGGGCTTCAAACACCCGTTAAGGTTACCTTTAATAGTTTTAGAACTCCCAGCCAGCTGGCACAACGAATAGCGCAGCAGCTAGAGGCCGATTCGGCCGAAATTGCAGAGGCATTTAAAGGGAATAGCATCCCATTGGAATACGGGTTTACTCAGCAAACCTTTGTGGCCATGTTTGTACCCAACACCTATGAGTTTTTCTGGAATACCGGGAAAGATGGTTTCTTTGCACGAATGAAAAAGGAGTTTGATGCCTTTTGGAATTCGGAAAGAGAGAAGCGTGCTAAAGCTATGGGACTGAAACGAGAAGAGGTGGTAACCCTAGCATCTATAGTGGAAGAGGAGACTGTAAGGGCCGATGAACGGCCCAGAGTGGCAGGCGTTTATATTAACCGCTTGAAGCGTGGAATGCCGCTTCAAGCAGATCCTACCATTAAGTTTGCCCATGGAGATTTTGGCATGCGGCGCGTATTGACCAAACATTTAACCATTGATTCGCCATACAATACCTATAAGCATAGAGGATTGCCCCCAGGTCCCATTAATTCACCCAGCATTTCATCCATTGATGCAGTGCTGAACTACGAAACCCATAAGTTTTTATACTTCTGTGCACGACCTGATTACTCTGGCTATCACGCTTTTGCCACGAACCTTGATGAGCACAATCGAAATGCGAGGGAGTATCAGCGCTTTTTGAATCGAGAGAGAATTTACCGATAGCTGTTAAGTAAGTGGCATCTCTAAATACCCGTCGGAAGAGTCTGTAAACCCCATTTTTACCAAGTATTTTATGTGTTCAGGGCTGGTTTTGTCTGCAATAAACCGTTTGTACCCCTCATTGGCAAAAATGGTTTGCAGGCTGAGGTAGGCAAATCGTCCATTCTTAAAATCCCTCATCTGGGGGGTTACGTAGTCCAAGATCACCTTAAGGGTAGCCTCGTCCTGTTTCTCAACAATGAGAATACCGGCCACGGTCATATCCCTTAGAACAAGATACTCAACCGTCTTGGAGGTTGAAGCATAGCTAAAATTTGGATAGAATTTTTGGATGTCATTTTTATGAAATTCAATAAATCTGAGGAGGTATTTATTGGTACCATTAACTTCGAGGGTTTCGAAAAGCTCTTTTTTCGATAAAAACTGAACTAAGAAGTATAGGTCAACCAGAACAATAAAACCGTTCATTACCCCTACCGGGATTGATCCGATTAAAAAACCGTAGGCAGAAAAAAGAGCTGCTCCCACCAGGTTAACAACCCTGAATTTTACAATGGAGCTAATGGCCATCGACAGGGCAATGAGCAATGAAGCTCCGTACCCAATCCATTCGAGTATAACACTTGTTTCCATATGCAATTGTATTTAAGTATTGAACAATAAAGATAGCTAATTTCTCACCAAATAGGGTCGGCTATGCCTACGGATTAAAGTAAAAAAGCACACAGATACCATGGCGCCCCATTTGCAGGAAGAATATCATAAAAGTTTTGTTTGGTATTGATTATCTGTCAGATATAGCTATTTTAGGTAAGGTTCGTTTATTTAAAATACAAATTTTAAACAGATATATAGGTAAAAATAAGAAAATCAGTTAACTTGCATTTGCAAAACCATCCTTTTTACCCAATGAACGCCACTACAGCAGTTAATCTACTTAAAGCTCTCACGCAAGACGATCTAATTTTTGCTTACAGCGGGTTGCTCTCCAATTCCATTACCCATAAGGTAATAGAACTGACTCATTTTAACATTGATACAAAAGGGAGCCTAATTAAGCTAAGGAATAAGATTAGTTTTCTTATGGCAGAATGCTACCAAAATGTAATTCGACACGGGAAGCATTCGGTTGAGATTGAAGATATGAGTGATTATAGTGGGTCACTTTTCTTTCGTAGTCAGCCCGACTACTTTTATATAGCTTCGGGCAATGCAGTTCACAACGAGTATATTGCCTCTATTATGGGCAAGTTAGAGAAAGTGAACAGCCTTAACAGTGATGAGTTGAGGCTTTTACAGAAGCAAATATTAGCCGAAGGGAAATTCTCTGAAAGAGGGGGTGCAGGGCTGGGTATTATTGAGATGGCGCGCCGAACGGGTCGGAAAATTTCCTATGACTTTGATCCCATTGATGAGAAAACATCTGTGTTCTTTATTCAGCTTACTATTCCAAATCCTGATATTGCAGAAGAAGACCTTGGAGAAGAGGAATCGATCAACTACATTAAAGAGTTGTATGCTCAGATGCGCGACGACAATGTGGTGATCCTACATAAAGGTGATTTCTCTGAGAACTCTACTGTTCCCCTTATTCAAATGATAGAAAACAATATCATGCGGCACGAGCATCTTAAGGCGGGGAAACAGAAACTTTACAATATTTCTGTAGAACTTTTACAGAATATTTCCATGCATTCCAGAAAGAGCAACTATTCCAATAAAGGGTTGTTTATTCTTGAGCAAAGTGAAAACTCAACAGGAATAGCAACTTGTAATTTTGTGTCGGAGCAGGATGAGGAGTTCCTAGTTAATCATCTCAACCATTTGAGCAGCCTTTCGAAGGACGAGTTGAACAACCTTTACAGAAAGAAGTTGATTTCGCTAGTGGATGAGGGGGTAAACAATGTGGGCATTGGCCTAATATACGTTTACAGGAAAACCCAAAGAGTGGATTACCTATTCTCCGATCATAATGGGGGTAGACTTTTCTCCTTGTTCGTAGAGCTGTAACTTCTAGGTTTATCGGTTAGGATTGTGCTTCCACGGGGATAGTGAAAAAGAATTCACTCCCCACTCCTTCTATACTTTTTGCCCAAATTCGTCCCCCGTTAAGGGTGACAAACTCTTTGCAAAGCATTAGGCCCAATCCCGATCCCTTTTCATCGGAAGTACCCCGCGTGGTAAAAATTTCACGCCCAAATAATCGTTGAACTTTCTCCTGTGACATTCCAATCCCCGTATCGGATACGGATACTAAGAGCTGATTGTTCTGCATTGAGGCCAGTACAGTAATCGTATCCCCCCTGTTACAAAACTTAATGGCGTTGGCAATAAGATTACGCAGGGTAAGCTCAACCATAGAGCTGTCGGCATATACCATAACGTTTTCTTCTACAAGATTTCGGAGCATAATCCCTTTGTTCTGGGCCGGCTCGGAGTAAAGGTCAATTTTAGACTGAACGATAGGA
>CAZKPD010000002.1:0-16057 GCA_964554585.1 uncultured Rikenellaceae bacterium | reverse complement strand
AAGCTTTTTGGTGCAACTTTAAGCCCTTGCATCTGTGATTGCGCCCAATTCAAGAGGTTTTCCAAGAGTTCCGAAGTGTAAGCTACGTTTTTAGAGAGGTCGTTTATCACCTCGTTAAATTCCTCTTGGCTAAAGTACCCTTGTCGGTTAAGGTTTAGCATGGTTACTAAAGAGCCTAATGGGCTGCGCAGGTCGTGCGATATTATTGAGAAAAGTTTATCCTTTAGGTTGTTCAATTCGCGTAGCTGTTCTGCTTGCAGCTGTATTTCTTGATTCTGCTTGACAATTTCTTCGTTTTTTTGGCTTAGTAAGCGGTTTGCTTCCTTTTTTTGGTGGTAGCTATAGAATAGATACCCGGAAAAAATGAGCGTCAGAAGGATAGCAGCTAGATAAATATTGCGCATCTTGTTTTGCGCATCAATAATTTGTTGTTGCAGCATTTTATCCTTGTCCAGTTGAGTAATCTGTTCTAACCTTTCAATTGATTCCTTTTCCGTCTCCTCTAGTATTTGCTGTTTTTGGGTGAGTTCTTCTCCCTTTTGCTGCAATTCCTCCTCTTTGGCCCTCTTCTCCGCCTCAATGGTACGAACTTTAGAAGTAGCAACATCAACAAGCTGTTTGGCAGCCTCTTCACTTTCTTTAGCTTCTTCCCGCTGAATCTTATTGGTTATTGCAGAGGAAAGAGCAAAATACTTTGTTGACTCTTCTATATTCCCCTGCTTATCGTATATTTTAACGTATGCTAGGTATATGTTGCGTAGGAGCCGTAAGTCTTGTGACTCTTGAGCAATGCTTAAAGCCGGATCAAGCAATTTTAGGGCTTCGTTGTACTGGTTTTTCTCAATATAAACGTTGGCCTTGTTTAGATACGATTGGGCAACGTCAAACTGTCTGCCAAGTTTTTTTGCAATTTCTGTGCTTTTTTTAAACGCTGCTAATGCTTTATCATATTGCTTTGTTTCTGCGTAAATAAGGCCTATACTGTTGCAAAAGATGTATTGGGCATTTAGGTTTCCCAGTTGCTGTGCAATTTCACAAGCTTTCTCAAACTGCTCTATAGCCTCGTTGTGCATACCCAGCTGCCAGTATCCGTTAGCAGCCTTATCGAAATAAAAACTTGCCTGGCTGAGTTCGGAATCGGCTGCATACTCTTTCGCTAAAAGTATATCTTGCTCTATTTGAGCAATTGCCTGTTGGGTTGATTGGATTTGTCCTAAAGAAGTGTAGTTCCCAATGGCTAGGACTAAAGCAATCCTTAAGATTTTAATGAAATTGTTACACATTGAAATCATGCTCCCATTATTTTTTGGTTAACAAGACTGTAAGTTTAGTGAGGAAAGAGAATTCTTCTCCCTCGTCGCGCATATTCTCATCAAACTCATCATAAAACCAATTTAGGGTAACCTTTTTTCCACCGTTTTGAATCTTTTCAAAATGTGAGATTATCCTAAGAATTTGTTTGGTTGAAGCGGAGTTGAGATAGCTGAAGTTGAAATTAATTACGGTGTGCGGCAGTGGCATTTGGGTATATTGTATTACCGATTGTTCGAGCGGTTCATAGAATGCTTTTGAATCTTCGGGAAGGCTCTTACCTGAAAGTTCTAAAATTCCCAGTTCAGGGTCGAACATGATTTGCGGAGAGTCATCGGTGGATAAAACTAGTAGTTTCCTCATGTTATCCAATGCTTAAGCGCTATGCCGTAAAAGTGTGCACTAATATAGGAATTAAGTGTGAACTTCGGGATAAAAGGAGCCCATTTTTCAGGGAGTATTCGTATGCTATGGCTTTTCTGTGAAAAAGCATATCTCGAGAGTGGATGTTCAAATTGAGCTATTTGAATGTAGCCGATGAATGGGCTAGAAAAAGAGACGTACAATGGCAGCGACGCCTAAAAGGAGGATAGCCGAACCGGAGATTTTGTTAATCCACCAAAGCTGTTTGAGCCTAAAACGTTTCCTGAAAAGGTTGACTAAACCGGTTAGGACATACCACCAAAGAGTTGCACCAACAAACACTCCTCCTGTGGATATGAAAGTATCCAATAGGCTCCCATCTTCACTCACTACACCCATTGAAGCAAAAAGAGCAATGAATAGGAAAATGGCCAAAGGATTTGTTAGCGTTAAGGCAAATATGGAGAAGAAATCTTCTACAAGATTATTCTTTTTGCGCTTGTGCTTGCGAATCTGCTTTATGGGATTAGTGAAAAAAATCTTAATTCCCAATAGTATAATAACCAATCCCCCAAAAGTTTGGAAATATATTTGATTTTCAAATATATAGGCAATTACAAAGGTGAGGCTAAAGCCCGCAATAGCAGCAAAAAAAGTGTCGGCAGTGGCCGCACCCACTCCGCTTAAAAAGCCGCTTAGCCTACCCTTATTCACAGTGCGTTGGATGCAAATAACGCCTATGGGGCCTAAGGGAATTGAAGCCAATAGCCCTACTATAACTCCTTTAGTTAATAAGGAAAGGGACGATTGGATGAGCATTGGCAAAAAATAATTATTTGGTAAAGAGCTGCAAAGATAGCATAATGTACACTTAAAATTGGTTCAAATGGGGTATACATGGTTATTTTTTCAAAAAAAATAGGCCGTTGGGAGGCATTAGCTAACCAGTAAACGTGCCAAAGGCAAAAAGGCATATGGCCTATTTACCCTTATGCAATATGGTTTTAAATTCCAAATGCCACTAAATTAAAGGGTTCACCCAAATGGCAGTTTGTCCTTTACCCTCCCAACAGGGATGACAGCTTTTTATGCGCTATTAGGTTTGAAAACAAAAATAGCAATTCTATTTTCAATCCCCGTAGTATTTTGTGCTAAACCTTTTACCTTTACCCTTTAGAATGTAAATAGCATTGGTTTATGAGAAAACGAATAGCCCGAAGTACTCTTTTTTTACTCTTAGTGTTCACAACCACCCCCTTTTATGGTCAGCTACCCCAGGTAATGCTTACCGAGAATTCGCAAATTAGCCTGTTAACATGCTCACAAGGGGAAGAGCTATACTCTGTTTTTGGTCACAGCGCCATTAGGGTAGTTGATCCCATGCTAGGGATTGATTGGGTTTTTAATTATGGGACCTTTGATTTTTCCGACCCAAAATTTTATCAGAATTTTGTAAAGGGGAAGTTGAATTACATCCTTTCTGTTTCTACATATAACAACTTTGAGTATACATACATTTTTGAGGGTAGAGAGATATACGAGCAGGTGATGAATTTGAAGCAGATAGAAAAACAGCGGCTGTTAGATTCATTGAGCCTTAACTATTTACCACAGAATAGGTATTATCTCTACGACTTTTTGTTTGACAACTGTGCTACCCGAATCCGCGATATTGTGGTGGAGACCCTGGAGCGTGAGGTTACATTTGATTATCAGCTTTTAGAGCCCGGTCTGACTTTTAGGCAGCTGCTTATGCCCAATGTGGCTGAAAAACCCTGGGCTAAGCTGGGAATCAATATGCTGTTGGGGGTTAGCGCCGATAGGTTAGCGAGCCCTTGGAACTACATGTTTCTTCCGGAACATATGGAAAAAGCGTTTGCCACTGCAACTATTGGAGTTGATAGCACTTTGCATCCACTGACACAACCTTCGGTTACCCTACTTGAAGGGAATGGATTTCCTAAAGCTCTTCATCGCGAGGCTCCGTTTTTGGTTTTTACGGTCGTGCTTATAATGGTAGTATTCTTTTCTTGGGTTGATTTTAAAAAGAGGAGGATTACCCTGTGGATGGACTGGACTCTGTTCCTACTCGTTGGGCTTTTGGGGGTTGTTTTGGCTTTCCAATGGTTTGGATCCGATCATGCAGTAATGTCAAACAATTATAACCTTATTTGGGCGCATCCATTGCATCTCCTTGCTTTAGCAGCCCTTTTGATTAAACCGCTTAGAAATGCTACACGCTACTATTTTGGAGTTCATGCCATAATCTTCTTTTTCTTACTAGTGTTTTGGTTCTTTTTACCGCAAACATTGCCCTTGCCTATGCTCTCTGTGGTAGGTGCACTGGGAATTAGGTCAGCTATTCTTTTTAAGTACTTGAAATAGAACAAAAAAGCGCACCTATTTGGCGCGCTTTTTTTAAGGTATACTATGGAACTAGTTTCCTATGCTTAGTTGCATGGATGCGGTACCTAGTGCAGAAGAAGTGCTTGCACTATGAAACCGATCAATACCCTTATTCAAAAAGTCAATGAAATCATCAACATTAGTATTGAAACCGTGAGGATCGGTCAGCTGATCCCCGTTATTATCCAATAGCACATAAAAAGGTTGGCTATTTACGTTATATCTGCTGATTTGGAAGTCGGCATTTCGTTTGCCAATTGTATTCTTCACCTTTCCGTCAACGGAAGAGGTAACCCATTCCGATTCGGGAAGTGCGGTGCGCTCGTCAACATAGAGAGCAACTACCACATACTTCTCTTTAAGGATTTGAAGTACTTTAGGATCACTCCAAACCTTTTGTTCCATCACTTTGCAGTTTGAGCATGAGTGCCCAACAAAATCAACAAATAGCGGTTTGTTTTGCTGGCGGGCACAAGCCAAAGCTTGTTCGTAATCAAAATACCCTTGGATTCCATGGGGAAGATGCAGAATGTCGGCATGCTTAGGTTCTTCACACAGGGACGACTTGCTGTCTGTGGTTGCCACAGAACGCTGTCCAATCATCTCAACCAGGTCGAAGCTATGACCTGCTTTGGGAGGGATAAGTCCGGATAGCCCTTTGAGTGGTGCACCAAACATTCCCGGAATTAGGTAAATTACAAATGAGAATGTGGCAATTACGAGAAGCATTCTGAAAAAGCCAATATGCTCAACGGGAGAGTCTAACTTAAATTTAATTTTACCCATCAGGTACATTCCCAGTAGGATGAAAATGGATATCCAGATTGCCAGATAAACCTCGCGGCCTAAAATACCCAGGTGGTAAGTTTGGTCTACAACCGAAAGGAACTTAAGACCGAATGCCAGTACAATAAACCCTAGAACGATTTTTACAGAGTTTAGCCATCCACCCGACTTGGGGAGCTTGTTGAGCCAAGATGGGAAAATGGCAAATAGGGTAAAGGGAACAGCAAAGGCCATTGAGAAGCCTAGCATACCTATGATTGGCTTAAGGCCAAGTCCGGCTGCAGACTCAACAAGGATTGCTCCTACAATTGGGCCAACGCATGAAAGGCTAACTATTACTAGAGTAAGAGCCATAAAGAATGATCCTACAAACCCACCCTTTTCAGCTTTGCTATCGGTTTTAGTGGACAAGCTGCTGGGTAACACAATCTCGAATAATCCAAAGAACGAGGCTGCAAAGGCCATGAACAGCAGGAAGAAGATAAGGTTAGGAATCCAGTGTGAAACCAATTGGTTTGCAAAGCCTGCGCCTACGCTGGTCAACGAAACCAATAAACCGATTGAAGTGTAGATAACAATGATGCTTATCCCAAACACAAATGCATTGAGAATGGCATTCAACTTATTGCCTTGTTTACCCATAAAGAAAGATACAGTCATAGGAATCATGGGGAATACACAAGGGGTTAGTAAACCGGCCAGCCCTGCAGCAAATGAGATAAGAAAGAACAGCAGTAAAGATGAGTCCTTCTCTTTAGCATCCTCTTGCGAAGCAATTTCGGCGGTTTGTACGGTGGTGTCAATTGTAGCGCTAACCTCGCCAACAGAAGTGGCAAAATCATACTCTAAAAAGATGCACTTATCCTCAAAGCATGCTTGATACTCAATGCCTCCGGAAATAGTTGCACCTTCAAATCCACTGTTAAGACTAATGGTTTGAACAAAGCGACCAACCCCTTCAAAGTAGGCTAAGTCAATTCCAAAAATATCGTCGTGCTCAGTTTTAAGGTTACCAATGGGTTTAGGATTCCCTTCAGTTTTGAAAGCATCGCTTTCAGCAAAGATAAAGGTTGTGGGAATAGGACCACCCGTAGGGTTATCCGACGAGTAAAGCGACCAACCCATATCGATGGTAGCATCGAAAATAACTTCGTACTTGGTCTCGTCAATCTTTTGTGTGGTGACTTTCCAGGTTACAGGGTTTTCAACCTGTGCATATACGCTGTTCACCATAAACAGGGCGAACAGAGCAATGAGGAGGGAGAATGTTTTTTTCATGTTTCAAATGGTTTATTGTAATGGTTGCCGTATTGAATTATTTAACACTATTCATTAGTTAAAGTTTGCCGTTAACCAGACCCAAGCTTTTGTTTGGGTCGGTATTTCAAGCATACGCTTATACATCAATTATCATGTCTTCAGAATCCACAAAATGGTATTCTAAAAAGCTGTAAGATGAAACGGGTATTACCTTAATAGTACACTTGTACTTTTTGCCCCATTTATAGCGTTTGCTCAGCAGATCTTTTGTAAGGTATGCAGCTACGTATGGATGAACCTTAAGGCTGATGGTGCTCATGCGCTTGTCGGAAGTGAGTAATGCCAACCTGCTTTCAATCTCCTCATCCAGCAGTATGGCAGGAGTAATCTCTCCCGTTCCAAGGCATGTGGGGCATTTTTCAAGCGTTTCAATGTGCATTTCGGGGCGTACCCTTTGACGGGTAATCTGCATCAAACCGAATTTGCTTAAGGGTAGGATATTGTGCTTAGCCCTATCCTTGCTCATCAGCTCTTTCATCCTATCGTACAGCAATTGGCGGTTTTCGCCAAGATGCATATCAATAAAGTCTACCACAATAATTCCGCCCATGTCCCTAAGGCGCAGCTGCCTGTTAATCTCTTCGGCTGCTGCAAGGTTAACCTCTAGTGCGTTTGTTTCTTGATCGTTGCCGGCTTTCGACCGATTTCCGCTGTTCACGTCAATTACGTGAAGTGCTTCGGTGTGCTCAATGATAAGGTATGCCCCACTTTTAAAGGAAACAGTTTTTCCAAAGAGGCCCTTAATCTGTTTTTCGATGCCAAAGTTCTCAAAAATTGGAACTTTGCCGGAATACATTTTTACAATTTTCTCCTTTTCCGGTGCAATTGTACCGATGTACTCCTTAATGTCGTTGAAGATGCTATCGTCGTTCACATAAATGCTGTTGAACGATACGTTTAGCATGTCACGGATGATGGCTGATGTTCGCTTTAGCTCGCCGAGGATTAGTGATGGGGCTTGGCTGGTCTTGGTCTTATTAAAGGCCATTTCCCACTTTTTGATAAGGCTTTTCAGTTCTGTATCTAGAACAGCTGCTTTTTTACCCTCTGCAGCGGTTCGGATGATAACACCAAAGTTTTTTGGCACAATGCTTTCCAGTAAACGCTTTAAGCGTTTGCGCTCTTCGCTAGAGCTTATTTTTTGAGAGATTGAAACCTTATCAGAGAAGGGAAGGAGTACAATATGTCGACCTGCAATGGATATTTCGGCACTTAGCCTGGGCCCTTTGGTTGAAATGGGCTCTTTAGCAATTTGTACCAGAACGGTTTGCCCCGTTTTGAGGACATTGGATATTTTTCCGTCCTTATTCAGCTCGGGCTCCAGCTTAAACTTGGGCAAGTTTATGGCTTTTCCCTTTTTGGTTTGTGCAACCTGCACAAATCGGTTAAATGAGCTGAGCTGGGGGCCTAGGTCTAGGTAGTGTAAAAATGCATCCTTCTCGTATCCTACATCAACAAATGCAGCATTCAGTCCCGGCATTATCTTTTTGACCTTGCCCAGATAAATATCACCGACTGAAAACTGAACGCTGTTTTTCTCTTTGTTGAGTTCAACAAGCTGTTTGTCTTCGAGCAGAGCTATAGCAACTTCAGATGTCCGTACATCAATAATAAGCTCTGTATTCACTTTCAATAAGTATGGTTATGTGAGATGTAATTAAACAACACCAACCTAAGAAGTAATGCAACTCCTTAGGTTGGCCATGTTGGTTTGCACAAATGCAATCAGATTACAACCCTATTTCTTTTTCTTATGACGGTTTTTGCGTAGGCGTTTCTTCCGTTTATGGGTTGCCATTTTATGCCTTTTTCTCTTTTTTCCGCTTGGCATGATTAGTTATTGTTAATGTGAGAAATTGGGTTACTTAACGTGATTTTTAACCTTGTTTACAAAAGTCTTCGAAGGCTTAAAGGAAGGTATGTAATGCTCAGGAATAATCATTGTAGTGTTTTTGGAAATGTTGCGTGCAGTTTTTTGAGCACGTTTTTTAACTACAAAACTACCAAAACCTCTAAGATACACATTGTTGTCTTTCACCAATGAATCTTTAATGGTTTCCATAAAAGCTTCAACTGTCTTCTGAACAGCCACCTTTTCAATTCCAGTTTTCTTGGAAATCTCGTTTACGATATCTGCCTTTGTCATTTTTTAAAATCTTTAATTATCAATAAATTAAGGTTAAAATTCTTTTGTTGGACTGCAAAGATAACCTATTTATGATTATAAATAAAAAAGTTTATTAATATTTTTGTCAAAATACTATTCTCTAACGGTTGATTTAATGGATTTTAAAACCATACTGAGCCTTTGGTATGCCGAAAACAAGCGAGATTTGCCATGGCGAAACACCCGAGATCCATACAAAATTTGGATTTCTGAGGTGATACTTCAGCAGACCAGGGTGGCCCAGGGGTTGGACTATTACCATAATTTTATTGAGGCCTTTCCAACGGTTCAAGCCCTTGCTCTAGCGCACGAAGATGAGGTGCTAAAACTTTGGCAGGGGTTGGGTTACTACTCGCGTGCTAGGCACCTTTTGGCGTCGGCAAGATATATTGTGGATACGCTAAATGGGGTATTCCCTATCACGTACAAGGAGATTCTTACCTTAAAAGGGGTAGGAGAATACTCTGCTGGTGCAGTGGCCTCATTCGCTTTTAAAGAGGCCGTTCCAGCCATTGATGGCAATGTGTATCGGGTAATTTCCCGAATATTTGGTATTTTCGATTCGCCCTATACTTCGGCCGGGAAGGCCGTGTTTAGGCAGCTGGTTGAAGAGCTGATGGATGGCGATGCACCCGATGAATTTAACCAGTCTTTGCTCGATTTTGGTGCTTTGCAGTGCGTACCCCGTTCTCCCAAATGTGACGATTGCCCCTTTAGCGGTTACTGCTATGCAAATGCAAACAATCTTATTGATGCTTTACCCGTAAAGCAGAAAAAGATAAAGGTGAGGGACAGGTACTTTACCTATCTCCTAATCCGATATGAGGATTGTACGTTCATAGCTAAAAGGGATGGAAAAGACATATGGAAATCCCTTTATGAGTTCCCTCTTATTGAAACGGAACGCCCATTGCCGGCACATCTGGTGCATAAGACTAGGGAGTGGGGCGAATTACTATCCAACTCAAATCCTGAGATAGTGTATATATCGCAGCCCATCAGGCACCTATTAAGCCATCAGGTGCTAAATGCCCAGTTTGTCATCGTTCATATTACTAAAATTTCGGATGAGCTTTTGAGGCGATTCAACAAAGTGCCAACCCATTCTATCGACTCATTCACAGTGCCCACGCTTATTGACAACTTTTTGGTGGCAGAACCTGCTTTAACCTACTTTTTACATCCAGTCAAGGAGTGATTTTTACTAAAATACCGTTTAACAAATGGCATCATTCGGTGGATATGCTTATATTTGTAATTAGTAATCTAAAAAGCGAAGACATGAGTGTAAATAAAGTAATTCTAGTAGGGAATGTGGGCAAAGATCCAGAGGTAAGACACCTCGAAGGAGGTGGTATGGTCGCCCGCTTTCCGCTTGCCACTAATGAGACCTATACGGACAAGAGTGGGCAGAGGATAACCCAAACCGAATGGCATACCATAGTTGCATGGCGTGGCTTGGCAGAAACGGTTGAGAAGTATGTAAAAACCGGGAAGTTGCTTTTTGTCGAAGGAAGGATAAGAACGAATACCTATCAGGACAAAGAGACCGGTGTTAAAAAGTATTTTACCGAAATTTACTGCACAAATTTTAGGTTTCTTGGTCCCTCAACATCAGAAGGTGGTACACGTGAATCCGGCACAGCGCCTATGGCAGCTCAGGGTTCAGCTCCCGAAGAGGATTTTATGCCTCAGCCTGATGATGATTTACCGTTCTAGCATTGCTAGCAACTAGTGTGTAAAAAAACTGGAGTAATTGGTTAATTCTGTTATTGTTGTTATAAGTCTTTCGATACTTAAAGGGGGAGGGTTATCGCTAGGTATAGTTATCGGCCTAGTGGTTCTACTTCTCTTATTGGCCATGTCGAGCCTGGTGTCGGGAACCGAGTCAGCATTCTTTTCGCTTAGTCCGGCTCAAATCAAGAATCTTAAAGAGAGCGATACCAAGACGAGCAAGTTGGTACTTGAACTGTTGCAAAAGCCCGAGAGACTTTTAGCCACGGTGCTCATTGCCAACAACTTTGTAAACGTAGGTATAGTTATCCTTTCCTCTTTCTTGGTTGATGCTCTTTTCGATTTTTCGCAAGCTCCCTGGGTTGGTTTTCTGCTACAGGTGGTGATTATCACCTTTATCATCCTCCTTTTTGGAGAAATCATTCCCAAGCTCTTCGCGGCCAGTAAGGCACCCCGAGTAGCGTGTGCCATGGCAATGCCCATGTATACCCTGTTTAAGATTTTTTACCCTTTAAATTTTCTTTTGGTTTCATCTACCGCAAGGGTAGGCCGACGATTTGGATCACGCCGTCATATCTCTATTGATGAGATTGGCGATGCGCTGAGTATCACATCAGGCCATCACCCGGAAGAGCGAAAAATTTTGCGCGGGATAGTCACGTTTGGGCATATCGAGGTACAAGAAATTTTAAAACCGAGGCTTGATGTGATTGCAGTAGATATAACCACTGGTTTTAACAAGCTAAGATCCATTGTTGTTGAGTCAGGCTATAGCCGAATTCCCGTGTACGAAGAGACCTTTGATGAGGTTAGGGGAGTGCTTTATGTGAAAGATTTAATTCCGTATATCGATGAACCTGACACTTTCGAATGGCAAAAATTGATACGCGAAGCGTATTTTGTGCCCGAGAGTAAAAAGATCAACGAACTGCTGTCGGAGTTTCAGAGCAATCGTATCCATTTGGCCATTGTGGTAGATGAGTACGGTGGTACCTGTGGCATTGTATCGCTAGAGGATATTTTAGAGGAGATTGTGGGCGAAATATCCGACGAGTCGGATGAGGAGGTTCCGCTCTATACGCGCATCGACAACCAGAATTACCTGTTTGAAGGGAAAATTCTTATCAACGATTTATGTAAGGTACTCAATCTTAGCGATACCATCTTGGATGATGTGCGAGGAGAGGCAGAAACATTGGCCGGAGTTATTTTAGAAATGACAGGCCATTTACCGCAAAAGAATGATGTGATTAATCATAAGTATTTTCGATTCACCATTGATTCAGCAGATAAGAAACGTATAAAAAGGGTAAAGGTGGAATTGCTCTATACCAACTAGGAGAATGAAAAAAAGAATATTTGCCATATGGATTCCTATCATTCTGCTGGTAGTTGGATGTTCTCAATCGCCTGTACCTCGGCCCCGCGGGTATTTTCGGATTGATTTCCCTGAGAAGGAATATGTGCAGTTCGATTCGGCCGGTTTCCCCTATCGGTTTGATAGGCCCATTTATAGTAAGGTTCGGGTAGACCAATCCAGCAATGCTGAACCCTACTGGGTAAATGTTGATTTTGATGACTATAAGGCCAGAATCCATATCAGCTATAAAGATGCCAAAGGAATGCTTAATGATTTGATGGAGGATTCGCGAAAGTTGGCCTATAAGCATACCTATAGTGCCGAATCTATTGTTGAGCGGTTTTATGAGAATCGAGAAAAGAGGGTATACGGTATTCTTTATGGGATGAAGGGGAATACGGCAAGCTCATGGCAATTTTATGTAACCGATTCCGTAAACCATTTTTTGCGTGGTGCGCTCTACTTTTCGGTTCAGCCCAACAAGGATTCTTTAGCCCCTTCCATTGCCTTTTTTGGTGATGATCTGATTGCCCTTATGGAATCGGTGGAGTGGAAAAATGATAATTAGCCATGCCTATTGTTGAGACGATAAAAACGGATGATTACATCCTAGGGATCTGGCGGATTGAGGAGAATGAAGAGGAGCTCAAGACCATTGTGGGTGGTGACTATTTCCCGGGATTGGCTCGAATCTCCAACGATCGGCGTAGGCTCGAATGGCTCTCGGCCCGTGCCCTACTGCGCGAGTTTGGGTATACCGGGCATGTAATGTATCATCCCACCCGTCGTCCGTTTTTGGCCCAGTCGCAATCGCATATCTCCATTAGCCACTCTTTCCCTTTTGCTGCCGTTATTCTTAGCCCCGAGTTTATTGTGGGCATTGATATTGAGTCGTATGTTCGCCCCTTTATTGAGGTAAGTGATAAGGTATTGACCCGCAACGAAAAGAAGTGGGTTGATGTGGACGACAGCCGACAGATGGCGCTTATTTGGAGCGCCAAAGAGGCACTTTACAAATTGCCGGGGATGGAGGGATTGGGCCCCCACAGCATGGATATTAAACCCATGGCCAATCTTGCCGATCAGGGCAAGTTTGATGCTACCGTCAGAACAGGAGGAATAGTTCAACGATTCCAGTTGCACTATACCTATTATGAGTACTACAATGTGGTGTGGGTGGGCGTAAACCCTAAATTGCTAAGGTGGTAAATATGCTATACAATCAGTTCGAAAAGTCGGAAAAAGGATTATTTGCGCTGCTCATTGATCCGGATAAATACAACCCGTTTCAGCTAAAAGGGGTTTCCCAACGCGCACAGCAGTCGGGGGTGAACGTGATTTTGCTGGGTGGTAGCTTAATTAGCACCGGCATAGAGCAGTCGCTTATGGTTATTCGTGAGCATTCGTCCATTCCCATTGTCCTATTTCCGGGAAGCGCAGTGCAGTTTACCCCAAACGCCGACGCCATATTACTACTTTCATTAATATCGGGGAGGAATCCCGATTTCTTAATAGGCAACCATGTGCTGGTGTCGCATGCCATACATGAAAGTGGGATGGAGGTTATCCCAACGGGCTATATCCTTATTGAATCGGGAGCGGTTACTTCGGTGCAATACATGAGCAATACCATGCCTATACCCCACAATAAGATTGATATTGTTGTGGCCACGGCTTTAGCCGGTCAGCAGCTGGGGCTTAAATGTATCTATTTGGAAGCGGGGAGTGGAGCTAAATTTCCCGTACCCGATGGGATGATTACGGAGGTGAGACGTCGGATAAGCCTTCCCCTAATTGTGGGTGGGGGTCTGAGGAGCGCTGAGGCTGTAGCAAAAGTTCGTTCGGCCGGAGCCGATATGGTGGTTGTAGGGAATGCCATCGAGGCTGATGCAGGTCTACTAAAAGAGCTGGTACAGGCATCCAGATAAAAAAAGAGAGGCCCAAAAGCCTCTCTTTTGTCAATGTCACATAAATAATGTTATAGTTCGTAGGTCTCTCCGCTATGGAGCAGGTCATCCATGCAGCGAATTTTTGATTCGGCAATCACACCTTCCAATTGCGCTTGCACATTCTGATCGTAGGTTGGGTTCTTCACTGCCCTAATCACACCAAGAGCAAAGGGAAGTTCCGGGTACTCCATATTGGTAAGCATCATGTGCAAGCCGGGATTTGGATCTTGCGCATTGTGAACCAAAACGTCATCCAGCGTATACCCATCCTGCCCAATGGTTACGGCTTTTAGGTGGTTGTCTTTCATCACAAGACCCTTGCTGTTATCCTTGCCAAAAAGCATTTTCTCTCCGTCGCGGAGAACTATTGTCCGATTCTCTCGGTCCTCTTTATCGGTGATTATAGCATGGGTTTTGTCGTTAAAAATTACACAGTTTTGCTGCACCACCACCACAGAGGTCCCATCGTGCTTAGCAGCTTCAACAAGCACTTCGGCAGTGAGCTTAATCTCCGAGTCGATGGAACGAGCAAAGAAAGTGCCCTGAGCACCAATTACCAGCTCACCCGGTTTAAAGGGTTGCTCTACCGTACCATAGGGAGATGTTACGGTTTTGGCACCCAGCTTAGATGTGGGGCTATACTGACCTTTGGTCAGCCCGTAAATCTCATTGTTAAACAGGATAATGTTGAGGTCAACATTTCTTCTGATGGCATGGATAAAGTGGTTTCCACCAATGGCTAGCGCATCACCATCCCCCGTCATTTGCCATATGCTCAATGAAGGATTGGCCACTTTAACACCGGTAGCAATTGCCGATGCCCTTCCGTGAATACCATGAAATCCGAACGTATCCACATAATACGGGAAACGGCTGGAGCAACCAATACCCGACACAAAAACGTATCTCTCTTTGCTATAGCCCAGTGCTTCTGAAACATCGGGGAGTGCCCGCACAACAGAGTTGAGAATGGCATGGTCACCACAACCCGGGCACCATTTTACCTCTTGGTCGCTTTTAAAATCTTGTACAGTATAATCGAATTTACCCATGATTACTTATCCTCCAATAATTGATTAAACCTATCCTTTAATTCGGTAACGGTAAAGGGTAACCCTTGTACCTTGTTAAATTGGTGGTAGTTGAACTCCTGATATTGGGTGCGTAGGTAGTGTGCCATTTGCCCAAGGTTAAGCTCGCAAACCACAATCTTTTTAAACCTTTTGAAAATATCGGATATATTACGAGGTAAAGGATTAATGTTGTGGATATGACAATGGGATACCTTTTTTCCCTCTTTGCGAAGTTCATCCACAGCTGTAAAAATATGCCCGTAAGTTCCTCCCCAGCCAATCACGAGCAGGTCTCCTTCTGGTTCTCCATACACTTTTTGCTCAGGGATAAAATCTTGAACTTTGGCCACTTTAGCTGCTCTCACATCTACCATTCGTTGATGGTTTAGAGGATCGTGCGACACGGAACCCTTTAAAAAGTCTTTTTCTAGTCCACCAACCCGATGCTCAATCCCTTTCTTGCCGGGAATAGCCCAACGACGAGCCAAACGATCCGGATCGCGCTCGTAGGGCAGGAAGTTTTCAGTGCCTTCGGGTACAATAGGAGGAGTAATAGATGGATAATCTTTCATGCTGGGAATAAGCCAAGGTTCTGAGCCATTGGCAATATACCCGTCGGTAAGAAGGATCACCGGGGTCATATGCTCGAGGGCGATTTTTGAAGCGTTAAAAGCCCAATCGAAGCAGTTGCTTGGGGTACTTGCAGCTATAACTACAACGGGGCATTCGCCATTTCTGCCGTATAGGGCTTGTAGCAGGTCGCTCTGCTCTGTTTTTGTGGGTAAACCGGTGGATGGACCACCCCGCTGAACGTTAACTACCACCAGCGGAAGTTCGGTCATAACAGCCAACCCAAGGGCTTCCGATTTAAGCGACAGGCCGGGTCCCGATGTGGTTGTAACGGCAAAATTACCGGCAAATGAGGCGCCTATAGCCGTACAAATCCCTGCAATCTCATCCTCTGCTTGTAGCGTTTTTACGTTCAGGTCTTTCCGTTTAGCCAGCTCAATTAGGATATCGGTAGCGGGGGTAATAGGATATGAACCACAGAATAGCGGGAGATTTGCTTTTTCCGAAGCAGCTATCAGCCCCCATGCAGTAGCTGTGTTCCCATTGATATTCCGATAGGTACCTTTGGTAATGTTTGATATTGCCGGAATCTTGTAGGTATTTGGGATAGCATCAATGTTTGAGGCGTAGTTATAGCCATCGCGAAGTACTGTTTTGTTCGCTTCAACAATGTTTGGTTTGCTTTTAAATTTCACCTCATAGTAATGCTCTGTAAACTCTAGCGGCCTGTCGAACATGTAGTAAACCATACCCAAGGCAAACATGTTTTTACTCCTTAGGATACTCTTGTTGTCCAGTTCTGTCTCCTTAAGACTTTCTTTGGTAAGAGAGGTGATAGGAGCAAAGATTACGTTGTAATCTTCCAACTTTAGTTCGGTGATGGGATCCTGGGTTTTGTATTTTGCACGATCGAATCCTTTCTCGTTAAAGGTGTCACTATCGGCAATTACCGTTGCTCCCGGTTTTAGCCATTTTACGTTAGCCTTAAGGGCTGCAGGGTTCATGGCAACCAGCACAT
>CAZKPD010000001.1:63520-101366 GCA_964554585.1 uncultured Rikenellaceae bacterium | reverse complement strand
TACTGATTTATATGTGGCCTCGTTCCTTATCCCGGTATTACCCCAAGAAGGTGTTTGATTTTTTGGTATAAATAGTAGAGGGCAACTCCTTATCCTTTGTTAATAGGAAGCCTAACTGTAACCACAGACCCTTTTCCGGGTTCAGACTCAATTTCAATTGAGCCTTGGTGCTCATTCACCACATTGTATGCAACCGTTAGCCCCAATCCGGTACCCTCGCCCGGAGCCTTTGTGGTATAGAATGGGTCAAAAACTTTGGTTAGCGTTTCGGGGTTTATGCCAATGCCCGTATCACTAATTACAATGCATAGCATTGAATCCTCTTTTTGGGTACTTATGGTTATTTCGCCTTTTCGCTCAATGGCTTGAATGGCATTAAGCAAAATACCCATAAATGCTTGATGCAGATCGGCCGTATTGCCATAAATTGCAAATACTTGATCAGTAAAATAGGTTTTTATGCTTATTCGGTCAAATGTAAGGCTATTAAGAACGATTAGGATAGAATCTAAAGTACCGTGAATATCAACCTGTTCCCTTGTTTCGGCCCCCCTTTTGCTATAGTAGCTCAACCCTTTAACAATGGCCGTTGCTTTATTAACTCCCTCAAAAATGGAATCGATAAAGAAGTCCATTTCTTCGCTTATGCTATCGGAGCTATATTCTGCAAGATTCCTTTTAATCCCGGTGGCGCCACCAAATATGTAATTCAGAGGGTTGTTTAACTCATGCGCAACCCCTGAGGCCAATATACCAATAGATGCCATCTTTTCCGATTGGATCAGCTGGTTCTGCATGGTTCTAACCATATCAAGCGTATCCTCCAAGTTGTCCCGCTGGCTATTGAGCTCCTCATTAAGCAGCTCCAACTGTTTGTTACGCTCCTCTAGGGAGGCATACAACCGTTTTTTTTCCATAAGATTTCGCCAAACAGAGTAGAGAAAAACGAGAATAAAAAGGATAAATACGGCACCTCCTATTTGCACAATCCTCTGCACATTCAGCCTTTCATCTTTCAGCGTATTTATTCGTTTTAGAAACTCAACCTGCTGGGCCGTTTTCTCTGCCTTTTCCAATTTTTTTAATTGGTTATATCGGGTTAGCGAATTCTGTTTTAGCAAGCTGTCATTTAAGCGAACATATTTATCCTTATAAAAGAGGGCCTGCTCAAAGTTTCCTGTCTTTTCGAAATAGTGCGAATAGATTAAGAAAAAATTAGCCATTTGGGTAACCGCCCCTACCGAATCAAGAAGGGTATAGGTTCGGTTTAATAGCTCTTTAGCCTTAGAGAAATTATTAAGGTTGATATAAATTTGGCTCAAATGATGCAGATTCTCAATCTGTTCATAGTTATTGGGAATCATCCTATTAATTGCATATGCCTCTTCAAAATAGCCAATGGCCGTATCATAGTTCTCTTCGTTAATACTAATAATTCCAAGGTTATTCAGATTATAGGCAATATACTGAACAGCACCAATACGACGATTAATGTCCAGCGATTCATATAATAGTTCTGTTGCCTGCTTATAATCTTTCATCCCCATATAAGCAATAGCAACATTATTGAGGCTATTGGCATAATACTCAATATTTCCAAGATGTTTTATCCCCTCAAATGATTTTTTAAAATAGTAAAGGGATTGCTCGTTTAGGTCTAAACTTCTGAGGGCAAGGCCAATGTTATTATATTCTCGCCAAGCTGTAACAGTATCTCCAATACTCTCCTTCACATTTAAAGCCTGAAAACAGCTCTCCATGGCGGTATAGTTATCGCCCAAGAAGTAGAGAACAATTCCGCGCCGGTTATACGACTGGGCAAGTCTATTTAAGTCATTATTAACAATGCTCAGAAGAACTGCCGTATCTGCATAGCAGAGCACTGTGGATGGATCAATGGACGCATGCTTTGCGATGAGCATATTTAGCCTGTCTATCTTAACCGTGTCAGGTAAGTTGTCAGACATTACTGCCTCAAATGAATCTAGGACAAAGTTCTGCGCAAAAACAACTTGAGGTAGAAAAAAAAGAAAGAGCAAAAGCCTTATAACCCGATAATTAGCCATGCTTTTGTTGGAATAATATAGATGGATTGCTGAAAGAATTAGCACAAAAGTAATGATTCTCAGAAGATTGAAATTGAGGTAAACCTCATAAATATGATAAGATAAATCACCAATCAGCACAAATAGAGCAACATACTTGTATTACCACAATTTCAGGCAGGTACAGCCTACGGCTGATTCATATCGGATTTTTAGCCCACAGCATGTTCTATTCAGGAAAAGCTGTATCTTGGGTTCATTAAAACCCTTGAACTTTTTGGTATGAAAACTACACAAACTATCGAACGTTACGGTGCCATAATCAAGCAAGAGCCGCTGTCATCTGTTGATGGAAAAATTCTTATGCAGAACACAAAAGTTCTTGAGGCCACTTCGCCCTTTTATGGCTACTACGATGAAATTCCGCAGCGTATTAAACCCCAAATGGTCTATCTGCTGCTGGCAGAGCCCTATTCCTCAGAAAGAATCATAAGAGCAACCATCAAGGTAAAAAAGAGCCTGAATTTAGGCATAGATGCTGCATCGGCATCCATAACAATGGGGAACCAGACCTGTAGTGCCATCCGAATTTTAGACCTTGAAGAGTATAAACAAATCCGTCCTATTCAAGAGCTATACGCTCAGGAGGGAATCCTCTTTAAAGCTGAAGGTCGCACAGTTAACAATGAAATGGCCATGATAAGGATTCGCTGTTTCCTAATGCTCCGCGATTACGGTAGTGGCTTATACCTTCAGACCAACACCTCAAAAATAGGCTTTTTTGAGCTGCCATATCACATCCCCTGGGACCTGTTTAGTCTAGCAACCAAAGAAGTAAAATATGACACCGATCTGCTCTACTTCGATGCGGCCACAGCATTCTATTTTTACAATAAGAACATAGTAGACATGGTAAGAATTTATCGTGAGAATTTGGATGTGGACAGGCTCATAAAAATTAAGGAGCGGTATCTCAAAGTTCTTGAAACCTTGGGCAGATAAAACAGCCTATCATACAATGCTACATAGCATTTAAAGTTTAGATCATATATCCCAATTATTGCCATATATTCACTTGCAAAAACAAACACTTGCCATTATGAACGGAATTTTTAGCACTTCACTGGGGAAAAAGCTGATTATGAGTATTACGGGCCTTTTTCTCATGCTTTTCCTTTTGGTACACCTAGGTACAAACCTATTGCTTATGGTGGGCGATGGGGAGATGTATAACAAGGCGGCACACCTTTTGGCTTCCACACCACTCTTCAAGGTCATTGAAATCGTGTTGGCGTTGGGCTTTATTTTTCACATTATCTATGCAACTATCCTTACCCTTAAAAACCAAAAAACGCGACCGGTAAAATATGCCCACTCCGGAAGCAATCACCTTACCTCTTGGTCGTCAAAAAATATGTATATCCTTGGATTTGCCATTTTAGCCTTTCTCATTGTGCACCTTATAAACTTTTTCCTTAAAATAAAGTTTGGTGAGGTTCCCCTAGTTTCATACGACGGTGGGATTACACAAATGCATAACACGTACCAGCTGGTATCCCAATTTTTTGTTGCCTACTGGTGGTACAACGTAATCTATATTATTTCGGCAATCCTTTTGGGTTTACACTTAAGCCATGGGTTTTGGAGCGCATTCCAAACCGTAGGGTTAAACAATAAAATTTGGATGAGACGGCTGCAAGTAGTATCCTATATTTATGCCGTTCTCATTGGAGTTGGGTTTACCATTATCCCGCTTTACTTCTGGTTTATTCACTAACATACGAAAACTCATAATATACAATAGCTATGGTTAAGCTTAACGCAAAAATACCCGAGGGTCCGTTGGCCCAAAAGTGGACAAATCATAAAAACTCCCTTAAACTGGTGAACCCTGCCAATAAGAGCAAACTTGATGTTATTGTTGTAGGAACAGGACTTGCCGGATCCGGTGCTGCTTCCACGCTTGCCGAACTAGGCTATAACGTAAAAGTTTTTTGTTACCAGGACACACCTCGCAGAGCCCACTCCGTTGCTGCACAGGGCGGTATAAATGCTGCCAAGAACTACAAAAACGACAACGACAGCGTTTATCGCCTTTTTTATGATATGATTAAGGGTGGCGACTACCGATCACGTGAGGCCAATGTGTACCGTGCTGCCGAGGTGAGTAATTTGGTGATAGACCACTACACCGCATTGGGAGTTCCCTTTACCCGCGATTATGGCGGATTGCTCGACAATCGCTCCTTTGGAGGTGTTCAGGTAAGTCGCACTTTTTATGCCAAAGGGCTTACTGGTCAGCAGTGCCTGCTGGGTGGGTATAGCGCCCTTATCAGGCAGATGCAAACCGGAAAGGTAACCATGTACTCTCGCCGAGAGATGCTCGACCTAATTGTGGTTGATGGCAAAGCTCGTGGCATTATAGCTCGCAACCTGATTACCGGTGAAATTGAGCGCCATTCAGCCCATGCTGTAGTACTTGCCACCGGCGGGTATGGCACCATATATTACCTGTCAACCCTTGCAGTAAACTCTAATGGTTCGGCAGCTTGGAAAGCCCACAAACGTGGAGCCTACTTTGCCAATCCCAGTTTTATACAAATCCACCCCACATCCATTCCGGTGCTTAACGACTACCAATGCAAGCTAACGCTTATGAGTGAGTCTTTAAGAAATGACGGACGAGTTTGGGTTCCCAAAACCAAGGGAGATAACAGAAAACCCAATGATATTCCGGAAGATGAGCGGGATTATTACCTAGAAAGGCGTTACCCTTCATATGGCAACCTGGTTCCGCGTGATGTGGCCTCAAGGGCCGCTAAAGAACGATGTGATGCGGGGTATGGCGTTGGCGAAACAGGGCTTGCCGTGTATCTTGATTTTGGCGTTGCCATAAAAAATCAGGGTGAAAAAGCCATTGAGGCCAAGTATGGAAACCTGTTTGAGATGTACGAAAAGATTACTGGCGAATCGCCCTATAAAACCCCCATGCGCATCTATCCTGCCGGTCACTACACTATGGGAGGCCTTTGGGTTGACTATAACCTGATGACCACCATTCCCGGGCTCTTTGCCATTGGCGAATCGAACTTTTCTGATCATGGTGCCAACAGGCTTGGGGCTAGCTCTCTAATGCAGTGCGCAGGCGATGGGTACTTTATCCTCCCCTACACCATAACCGACTACCTCGCCGATGAGATTAAAACTCCTAGGCAACCTACCGATACTCCCGAATTTAGCCAAGCGCAAGCAGAGGCTGAGGAGCGTATCCAAAAACTGCTATCCGTCAATGGCACCAAAACCGTTACCTCTTTCCACAAACGACTGGGTAAAATTATGTGGGACTATTGCGGTATGCACCGCAATGAGGAGGGACTAAAAAAGGCTCTTCCCTTAATTGAGGAGCTGGAGAAAGAATTTTGGAAAGAGGTAAAAGTTCCCGGCAAAGCCAATGAATTTAACCAAGAGCTGGAGAAAGCTCTTCGGGTGGCCGATTTCTTTGAAATGGCCAAATTGCTAACCTCCGATGCGCTAAACCGAGAGGAGAGCTGTGGGGCGCACTTTAGAGAAGAGAGCCAAACCGAAACCGGCGAAACCCTTCGAAACGACGAAAAGTTCTCATATGTTGCAGTATGGGAATACAAAGGTGCTAACATTCCACATACCCTTCACAAAGAGGAGTTAAAGTTCGAATTTGTGAAACCCGAACAGCGCAGCTATCAATAGTATTTAACATTGTTAACCCAATAGGTATGACTATAAAACTTAAAGTTTGGAGACAAGAAAGCCCTACAGCTAAAGGTAAATTTGAAGCCTATACGCTGGATAAGGTTTCGCCAGAAATGTCTTTCCTTGAGATGCTTGACTATCTAAATAACCAACTAATCACTCAGGGTAAAGTACCTGTGGCCTACGAGCACGATTGCCGTGAGGGCATTTGCGGATGTTGCAGCCTTTATATCAACGGGAAACCACATGGCAAAAACGCCAAAACTACTACTTGCGAGCTCTATATGCGCGATTTTAAGGATGGTGAAACCATTGTGATTGAACCCTGGCGTGCAGCCGCTTTCCCTGTTATCAAGGACTTGGTGGTAGAGCGAAATGCGTTTGACCTCATCCAACAGGCCGGAGGGTTTATCTCTGTGAATGCCGGTTCGGCACAGGATGCCAATAATATTGCCATGGCAAGACGTAAGTACGATGAGGCCATTGATGCCGCCTCATGTATTGGATGTGGTGCCTGTGTAGCCGCTTGCAAAAACTCATCAGCTATGCTATTTGTGGCAGCAAAAGTATCGCAGCTGGCACTCTTCCCGCAGGGAAAAATTGAGGCTAGGGAAAGAGCAACTAGGATGGTTGCCAAAATGGATGAGCTGGGCTTTGGGAGCTGTACCAACACCCAAGCCTGCGAAGCCGAATGCCCCAAAGGGATTTCAATCTCTTTCATTGCACAGCTCAACCGAGAGTATATCAGCTCAAAAATTAAGGACTAGAACGCAGTACTATACATTTAGATTTTTTAAAGCCATATCCCGCGGGTATGGCTTTGCTCATAGGTAAAGCACACAAGAACCAGACAAACCTTATTTTGGTTTTACAATTATTACTACTTTTACAAGTCATTAATGTGCGGATTTGGCATATTAATTCGACAAAAAAATCATTGTAACCTTTTAAAACGATGAAAAAGATTCTAATTGCACTTTTTGTGCTCCTCGTAGCAGCTGCAGCAACTTTTATCCTATTACGACCTCATCTGGCCGTTAACCAGTATGAAAAAGGGCTAGTGCTTTCCGAAAAGGCTCTATATGAACAGGCCATTGACAAGTACAGCAAAGCCATCAAGTACAATAAAAAGGATGATTCTTTCTACTATGCACGTGGTAAAGCCTTCTTTGCATTGGAGGATATGAATCCTGCCATTGCAGACCTGACGAAAGCCATAGAGCTGAATCCTGACGAATCGGACTATTACCTGTTTAGAGGGCAGGCTTACCGATTCCTTAAAGCGATGGATAGTGCCATGATGGATATTGAGAAAGCCATTGAGCTTAACAGCTCAAATGCAGGTGCACACTACCAAAAAGGGCTTCTTTTGGCCTCACAGGGGAAGTTTGACGAAGCCGTAGAAAGCTATAATCGCAGTATCGAGCTGGACGGAACAAACCTTGAGGCATTCTATAGCAGAGGAGAATCCAAGGCTCACCTCAACGATTTTATGGGAGCCATTTCTGACTATGACAGGATGATTGAAAATAAGGAATCCTCTGCAGATATTTTTAAGCAACGCGGAATCTTTAAGCTGAAAATTGAAGATTTTCAAGGAGCAGAAACAGATCTGGAGCAAGCCCTTTCCCTTGTAACCAACGATAAGGAGATATTCTACCAACTTGGGCAGGCTAAGTATGGCCTTAATAAGGTGGATGAGTCTATTTCGCTTTTAAATCAGGCTATTAAGCTAGATGCCAATTACGATCTGGCCTATGGGGCCAGAGGGGGTGCTTTCATCAAAAAGAACAGCTTTACTCAGGCCATAAACGATTTTTCTAAGGCCATCAGCATTAACCCGGAGTATAAAAAGGCTTACTACGGACGTGGTATTGCCAAAGCGTTCTCGAAGAACTATAAGGGTTCTATTGACGATTTCACAAAGGTGATAGAGCTAGACCCCAACTATGTGCAAGCCTACTACAATCGTGCTGTTTCATATGCCATTCTAGGGAACCACAAGGTGGCACTTGAAGATTATGACGTTATTATTAAGCATGACCCAAAAAACGCTGAAGCTTACTATAACAGAGGTATCTCTCGGGTAAATATTGGAAATAATGAAGGGGCATGCACCGATTTTCATCGTGCCCTTGAACTGGGCTATGCACCCGCCGAGCCCATGATTAAAATGTACTGTCCTAAGTAAAGGAACTCTCTAACCGATATGCAAAGCGTGTGGCTACAGCCCACGCTTTTTTATTTGCATATTAAGGGTAATCAACGAAAGGGTTATAAATAGCATACCTACCAATGCAATAAGGGTGGGTTTCTCGTTAGGAAGCATTATCCAGCTTAGCACAGCCCCCAAAACCGGAACGATAAATTTCCACATGTTCAAATCCGACACCTTAACCCCGGGACGCCTAAGGAGAGTGTACCAAATGGAAAATGCCGCTGCAGACAAAAAACTGAGCCATCCCAAAGAGGCCCAATACTCAAACGGGAAAGGACCCGTTTGAAACCCCTCCACAAAAAGGCTGACAACAAACAGTATTATCCCTCCAAAAAACATTGAAAAAGCGCTTAGAATCAGTGGAGGGACTCTTCGTTTCTCTGTAGCTACCAAAACATTTCCAAGGCCCGAAAGGATATTATTCCCAAAGAGCAGCAGTATACCCACCCAAATCATTGGAACAACATTACCCATTTGACCCGGTTTAAGCGTTATTATCCCTACACCAATAAGCCCAAACACAATGCTTACCAACTTCCGCTTAGTAATCTTGTCGTTAGGGATAAGAAGATGGGCAACGATAGCTACAAAGAGGGGGCCCGAGCCAACAATCATAGCACCCAATGCTCCGGGAACATAGTCCATGCCCATATAAAATACAGAATACTGAAATACGGTTTGGACAAGTCCTACCAGAATAATAATCTGAAAATTATTCCAAACAATCACCAATTTTTCCCGCAGGTTTGGGATGAAAGGAAAAATCATAAGCCCGGAGATGATAAAACGTAACCCTGCAAACTGGAGCGGCTTGCTATACTGGAGCCCTATTTTTATACCCACAAAAGCTGTTGACCACAATATACAAGCTATAATGGCCAGGAATATGGTGGAAGTGAAAATATCTCTAATCTTCAACAGTACAATAATTGGTTAAAAAATCATTCTGTTTATTAGGCCCATGGTGAAGGGTTTATGGAAGGATCGGGAGTAAAACCTGCATACTCTTGAGCAATCAAATTAAGGGTTTCAGATAGCTCATCAACAGAATTCAATGTAACAAGTTTAATGCGCCATTCCTTAAAATTGGGCAACCCCTTAAAGTAGCAGGTAAAATGCCTCCTCATTTCAAGTAAGCCTCTCCTATCCCCTTTCACCTCCATTGATTTTATAAGATGCTCTTGGGCAATCTTCACGCGCTCTCCAACGGTTAGTGGCTCCATTGGATACCCTTTCTCCATATAGTGCTTTATCTCCCTAAAAATCCAAGGACGCCCATAGGTAGCACGACCAATCATAATGCCATCAACACCGTAGCAATTGAACATTTCAACCGCTTTTTCGGGGCTGTCTACATCGCCATTCCCAATAATTGGTATGCGCATTCGTGGATTATTCTTTACCTCACCAATTAGGGTCCAATCGGCTTCGCCCCTATATAGCTGGGCGCGGGTTCGCCCATGAATGGTCAACCCTTGGATGCCCACATCCTGTAGCTGTTCGGCAATGGTGACAATCTCTTTGGAGTCATCATCCCATCCCAATCGGGTTTTTACAGTAACCGGAATATCCGTTGCCTTCACTATTTGGCGGGTCATCTCCACCATTTTGGGGATATCTTTCATCATACCCGATCCGGCACCCCGATTGGCAATCTTTTTCACCGGGCAACCAAAGTTAATATCAATAAGGTCGGGTTTTGCCTCAGCAGCTAACCTACACGCCTCCACCATGCTCTCAATAATATGACCGTACAGCTGAATGCCCACTGGGCGTTCATGTTCAAACACCTGCATTTTGGATTGGCATTGGGCAGCATCCCGAATAAGCCCATCGGAGTTCACAAACTCGGTGTACACCATATCCGCTCCAAACTGTTTGCACAGGTAACGGAATGAAGGATCGGTAACATCCTCCATGGGAGCTAGCAGTAACGGCTTTGTGCCTAGGTCTATTGAGCCAATTTTCACCTGAAATAACTTTTCTGCAAAATTAGGCAGAGTTCTCTACAAAACCCAATAGCCTGAACAAGTAATTGTTTCGTGTGAAATATCTATATTTACAAAAAAAATGGACGAGCACACCCGATTTCATTTCTCTCCCATCAAGGGAATCTTTTTCACCCTGGTTCTACTAACCCTAGGATTTATTTTGGCATTTGCTCTTGGAGTGATTACTACGGCTCTTATTACAGGAGACTGGAGTTTGGCAACCAATCTCAACAGCAACTATTTGGATAGCCTTCGCATTATGCAAATTTTGCAAACCACAGGGATGTTTATTTTCCCCGCAGTGGTTATGGCTCTGCTCTCATCCAAGAAACCCTGGAAATGGTTAGGCTTTGAGCCCGTTCAAACCAAGCAAGCCCTAATCGCATTGGTAATGATGATGGCTCTGCTGCCGGGAATTAACCTTATCGCATCGCTCAATGCGCAATTACCGGTTCCCCAATGGATGATTCAAATGGAGGAGACCGCTGAGCAACTCCTTAAATCGCTAATGATTACGGACAGCTTCGGCACCTTTTCCGTTAACCTGTTTATGGTGGCCATAATCCCGGCCATTGGAGAGGAACTCTTTTTTCGCTCGCTACTTCAAAAATACCTGATTGGATTAACCAAAAGCAACACCGCAGGGATTGTAATTGCCTCCCTAATTTTTAGCGCCATCCATATGCAGTTTTTAGGATTTATTCCCCGGTTTTTGTTGGGTATGGTTTTTGGCTATCTGTACCTGTGGACCGGTACCATCCTAATCCCCATGCTTGTCCATTTTATAAACAATGGTCTGGCTGTTTTTCTCTACTACCTGGTTGGTTTAGGGTCTGTACCTGAGAGCGTTGAGCACATTGGTGCTCCATCGCAGGGTTGGGTATTGGGTGTAATTAGCCTAATTCTGGGGGGATATCTGCTTTGGGTTTTAAGGGATGAGACAGCTAATCGTCAAAATCGATCCGACCAAATAGCTGAAGTTCCTTAAGCTCATTCTTCCGAAAAACGTATACTAAACCATACTCTTGGGCACGTTCACGTCGCTCTTGGTCTTGAAGATCTTTAAAGAAATCTTCCACTTCGTCCCAAATGGTTACGATTAACGCATCGGCCTCTTTCCGCAAGCTATCCAGCTCGTCCTTAAAACGCTGAGTGTTTCGTTGCAGAATACGCTGATTGTTAAAAGCTTCGATAAAATTTTCATACCTAACCTTAACCACTGCAATGGTAGGGTTGGTTATGGGAGGCTGCCCAAGGCTAATGCGCTGGGTTTCTCCCTGGATGATAATTTTACCCCACTCTATCAAATCCTTATCTAAGGTAAAATCAGGCAGTTTCTTCTCATCCTCATCCAGCCCAAGGGATAGGCGAACTTTGTCGGGCAAATCGCCCCTATGTATTGCCAAATTAAGCACTTGTACAAAATGCGAAAGGTAAAGCCTCGCTTTTTTTGCTGAGGCATTCAGCTCCTTGTTCCTTTCCACCTGGGTATCGTAAGCGGTTCGATAGCTCACAATGGCCTTCTGAAAATTTCCGGTAAACATCCGTAGCCTAGAAAAGGATGTCTGAGAGTAGGCCAGCTTAAAAGGAGGTAGGGTTATCCCCATTTTAGCAGCAGCCTCAAGGGCTCTTAGGCGAGCTTTATCGGTATTGGGAAGGCGACGATAGGGCATGGACATACAAGGTTACGGATGAAGTATCAGCATATCGTTGGTGCGAATATACAAATTTACAGAAATGAAACAACCCCATTCGTATTTCTTTTTTCAAATTACCCATTTGAATACTAAAACTTTAATCCAATTAATCTCCTTTTTCTACCCCCGAACAATATCGCAGCTGATTTAGTAAGCAGTTATGGTACAATAGTCTTAAATTTGTTGGGAGGAACAATGATAAATAGGAAAAGTGTTTAGGAATAGAAAAAAGAGAGTACTTATTGTTACAGCCTATACCATCCCATATTCATTTGGAGGTGGGAACAATGCATATAATTGGACCATATACCTTAATAGTATCGGAGAAAACGCAAAGGTATTGGCTTATAATGGAGTAAATAAACGCATACTCAACACTTCCAAAGAGCATATTATCCAAGTTGGTTGGTTTAATAAAAACTTTTTTACTAAAATTCTTTCTTTATTCTGGGTTGCTCCTATTTGCTTCTATTTAGGTCTTACTAGTAGTGTTGTTTATATTATTGGAGCACATTTCGTTGGAATTTTTTTTGTTATAATAGGGGCTAAACTTTCTGGAATAAAAATTATTTTTCGTTCTACACTAATGGGCGATGATGATCCAAAAACTTTAGTTTCTTCTAAAGGCACTAAGAACTATTTTAGAAAAAAAACAATCACATCTGCAAATCTCTACCATGCCATTAATCCTGTTTTCTTGCAAGATTGGGATGCTCTTAAAGTTAAAAAAAATCAAAATACAATCCTAATGGTTCAAGGGTTGGATACAGCCAAGTTTAATTCTAATCAAAGGCATAAGAATAAGGAGAGTATACCTGAAGCCAGCCTATCCCTTTTATCCGTAGGTTTTATAATAAAAAGAAAGGGTTTTGAGGAACTCTTTGAGAAGCTATCAACTCTTACCATCCCTTTTAAGTACCAAATTGCAACTAACCCTCAACTGCCAAATTATTTCGATGCTGAAACAATGAAAATTGAGATGGATAACCTTATGGCTTATGGTAGAGAGTTGCTGGTCAATAAGCTATCATTCCTTTATCCACAAGAGGGAATACAAACAGTATATGCTAATGCTGATATACTTTTACTCAATTCTAGGACTGAAGGAACTCCCAATGTTATTCTCGAAGCTATGGCCTGTGGCGTTATCCCGGTTGTTAGAGAGCTGCCGGGTTTTAAAGATTTTATTATAAAAGATGGAGTTACAGGATTTTTGTACTCTGATATTGATAAACTTAACAGCATACTTGATAGACTTTGTACTAATAGGGATTTAATGCAACAGGTTTCAGTCAATGCCTCAGAATTTGCTCAACAAAATTTCTCATTTGAAAGGGTTTGGACTGAAATTAGAAAAGGGATTGAAAATGAATGAGACTTTAACCATATCTATTGTTACAGCTAATTTTAATAATGCTCCTTTTCTAGATGATTTCTTTAAAAGTGTAAAAGAATCATCATTACTCCCAACCGAATTGGTGATAGTGGATGATGCATCTACTGATGATTCAATGAAAATAATACACAAATGGGAAAAACAGTACCCTTGCCCAATTACAATCATTGAACTAGAAAGGAATATCGGTTTTGCAAATGCCATCAACTTGGCCATTGAGGAATCTAAAGGAGACTTAGTGCTAAGAATTGACCCTGATGACTTTTTACATGAGAAAAGGGTTGAATTAGAATACAACTACCTATGTGCCAATCCCGAGGTTGATATCATTGGTTCTAATACATACTACTACAATAACACCTTAAAAAAGGTTGTAGGTAAATCATCGTTCCCAATCTCTGTCCACAAAATAAACAAGGGTATCCAAAAAGGCATCATTACCCTTTCCAATGGTTCATTCACCTCTCGAAAAGAGGTGTTATTACAAACTAGGTATAAACAAGAGTTTTTTGGCTTTGAAGAGTATGTGCTTTTTGCGGAGATGGTTAAAAACGGAGTCACCATTAAGAACTTACCTCAGACTCTTACCTATTATAGGGTTGACAATCAAAACCGAAATATTCACCACATGCTTCGGGTTCAAAAAGGTATCTCTAATCAGAGGAGAAAAATATTTGGTAAAGGAAATACCTTAATAACCATCTACACAAGAGCGCTATCAGCTTATCTTTACTGGTCTGCCCTTAGGGCAACATCTAAAATAGGTTTTATTTTCTTCCTCAGCTTAACCATTCCTTTTAAAATTAATAGGATAAGCCGGCTTACAGATAGATTTACAGAGCAATGAAAAAACCTTTAATAAGTATAGTTCTCCCTGTTCTTAATGGTGAAAAATATCTTTCACTCGCCATTAATTCGATTATTACACAAACCTATAAGAACTGGGAACTAATTATAGTAGATAATGGGTCCTCTGATAACACCCCCCATATCATAGCCGAATATATAAAGAAAGATGAGAGGATTAAAAGCATAAACTGCAATGAAACGGGGATTGTTCCTGCACTCAACGCAGGATTAAAGCATTGCATAGGACCTCTAATTGCTCGTATTGATGCTGATGATATATGGTTGCCTGAAAAGTTAGAAATCCAAGAGAAGGCTTTTAATAACGATTCTTCATTAACTCTTTTAGGAACATCCGTTGAGATTATCAACGAAAAGGGAGAAGTCCTTATTGATAAAAAAGCCTTTAACAATGGTAAACTTTTAGGATATAAAGCGGTAAAGCAACGTCTAGGTCGTAAAAACCTTTTTTGCCATTCCTCCATCCTGATTCGCAAAGAGGTAATGGATACCCTAGGTGGTTATAGTGATAGGTTCTTACACTCCGAAGATTATCATTTATGGTTGAAAGTAACCAACCAATTTAAGGTAGAAATTTTAGAGCAGAAATTGGTAAAGTTTAGATACCATCAGAATAGCATCTCACGAAAGTACGCTAGAGATCAGCAAAAAAATTCTCTTAAATTACGGATAGCATTATGTTTTAGCCTTGGTAACCCGGTAGCCAACTGTTGGTTTATTTTATATGACTCAATCAAATTCCTCGGCAGTTTACTTAAATTAAGAGTCAAGAGAATCAACAAGAGGGACAAAACGTTTATCAAAAATGTTTAAGGCCTGTTCTTCTGTATATAATCCGGACTTAACATGATGCCAATTTTTAACCTCTTCCCGCCTAACTATACTGTCTTTATCTAAGCGCAGCAAAAAAGGGATTTCCTTATAGCCTAATGCAATCATAGCTGCGGTACGATGCCAGCCATGTTTAGGGGTAATCATGTAGTTATTGTCACTAACAAAAACGTTAGCCGTAGGATATCCATATTTTTCAATAAATCCGTGAATACGTAGTGACTCAAAGGTACTGATGAGCCTATGATACTCATTTCTAATTAATTTCTCTGAGGCAGGCCCAAATGTCTTAAAGCCATCTGAATTAGCATATCTGCCGAGTTTATGCTTGGAAAACTCATGCTTCATCGTATTTATACGCCTCACATAGTTCTCTTGCAAAGTCATTGGAGACCATGGCTTTATTTCATTTTCGGGAAGAGAACTAAAATATCGAGATTGTGATGAGCTTAATGCTGCTTGATTAGAATTAAGATGAAGAAAATCTGCAACTGTCTTAGGTCGATAACCTGAATAAAAATGTTGTAAATATTGAAAGGAAGGACTTTCGAGTACCCCTATAGTTTGCTGTTCATTCTGCCATCGCATCAATGTTTCTATCCAAATCCTAAAATGATGATAATCCATAATTCGACTGGAGGGAATGGAGAATAAAAATTGTACGTGGTTACTATTATAGTTATTCCGTACGGGCATAACAAGTTGAGGAGAGCAAACATTATCGCAGCACCTCATATCCACTATCAATGGTTGACGAGAAAGTGCATTTCGCGCCAACTTATAGTACAATGCTTTTATCCTGTGTTTTAAATGCCTAATTACAAACATTATATCTCTTTTATTGTATTGAACCTTAAAACATTAAGTTCATTCTTGGAAATTAATTTCAAAAGAATAGTAGTTCTCTTATGCATATTTTATCGTTTAATGTAGTACGATACTTATAAATAGCCATAAGCTTTCATCTTCTCCCGTTTCCCTATCAATGCAGCCAATCTTAGATTGGACTGGCTGTAATACATTTTAATATAATCACATGTCTTCTTTCCTAATATCTGTTCATCAGTCTGTTTTTTTCCAAAAAAAATAAATTTTGAAAGAAATCCCTGAATTTTTAAGGCTATATAGTACCAAAAAGGGATATGTATTAGGTAGTACTTATAGAATAAAGGACGCTTTGTAAAACTATTTAAAACCCTGGAAACAAGAATTAAACTACGGTTAAAACGCTGGTTAACTGGGCTGAAATTGATTCCCGAAAGGTTTACTTCAAGTTTGTGGGTTTCTACAAAATCGGCTATAAATTCCTTGGGATTCTTTGCAAAATCCTCATAGAGGTAAACGTAAACATTATCTTCTCCAAAAAGGGTATTGTAAAGTTCCACCACTTTATCGAATTTAAAAAAATCAAATTGGAATAACCTTCGACGAGCCGTGAACTCATAATTCTTGTCAAAAAGATATTTCTTTACGCTATAATTCCCCCCCATCTTAATGTACTGAACATAACCAGAGGCAATAGCGCTTACCTGATTACGTAGAAAAAGTATAATTTTGCCGCTAGGAAAAAGGACCTTTAATCTATGCGCCATTTCCTTGGTATGCAACCCATACATCCCACCATCCTGAATACTACCAATCAAATTCTCTTCGCTAATAATAATATTTCTCCCTGCTAAATCCTTCAAGAAGTCATTTGTTGGTTTATAATCGAATTCATAAGGACTGATAATATGCTCCTTGACTAGGCTGTGATGTATAAAATATCCGTTTTTCGCTTTGGGGAACAGTTCTTGTTGAAACCAAGTAGTTCCTGTCTTGGGGTAACCTATATGAATAATGCTTTTTATGTCTGTAGCAGGCATATGAATTTAACTTTTAGATAGAATTCCTCACAATATTAGCGGTATTTCTGTCCAAATTAGATTGGGTATTTGTACCGCATTAACTTTTCTCTACCAAAAATGGGGATTAAATGCTGATTACTCTCCTTATAAAGATCTTCCAACGCCAGTAAATTTTTTTTATTTAAAATATTACGAATTTCAGGTGGTCCCCCAAATATCCTAAAACTGTTTAGCCATTTATAGAACTTTTTACAAAACTGCATCCAGAAGGGAATATGAATTAGATAATACTTATCCCTTCTTTTGTACTTAGTGAAAATATTAAAAAAACGAACAACAGGATATAACCCTTTCCTTAAACCCTCATTCTTTGGAGTAAATTTAATCTCAGTATCTACCACAAGATTATGCTCTGCCAAATACCCGGCTACAAATCCTCTTGGATTTTTCACAAAGTCTTCAAAAAGATATAAAAAAACGTTTTCTTTCCCAAATAGTTTGTATAAATGTGTGATTATTTTGTCATAGCACAAATGCTCAGGTTGAAATTTCTGAAAATTAGTAATCCGTTGCCAATGAGGATCAATAGTAACAAACTTATTTGCACTTTCTGTTCCAAATCCTTTAAAAACATACTGTGAATACTTTGATACTATAGAATCCAATTGATTTCTTATAAACAGCACAATTTTACAATTAGGAAATGCTTGTTTTATCCTATTCAGGGATTCAATTACAACAAAAGGATTGTTACCTATGATTGTTTCATCACAGACAAGAAGAGGTTCACAACCAAAGTTCTCAGAAACTATATTTTCTCTATATTCATATTGAAAAGGGAATTCTTCAGTAAAAATTCGACGAAAATCTCGATGCTTAATATACTGTCGATTTGAAAGTTTTGGATATAGCTCTGTTTGAAACCAAGTGGTTGCTGTTTTAGGAAATCCAATATGAATAATATACTTACTTTCCGAGTCGTTCATCTTTAAAAAAATCTGGTTCATCAAATTATATTGCAATTGCATGTAACAAATGCTTAACTTCGTATCAAAGATAGAGGCTTTTACGTATAGACATGTACCATATAAAGACACAAAAAATCACTAAATATGAAAAAGATAAACTTAGCTTTTTTCCTAATCCTTATAGTCACTTCAACAGGATTTTCGCAAAATTGGTCTTGGGCAACCAATATTACCGGAGGAACATCTCACCTTTCAGAGGCCATCGCACAAGATAGTGATGGGAATATCTATATTGGAGGCACTCATAAGGGCAATGCAATTTTTGGCAACTCCGACCCCCAAATCGAACTTGTTGGATCAACTGCTAATCTCCCATATTTGGCAAAATATAGCCCTGAGGGGACTGTGCTATGGGTGCTAGGCTTTGGGGATAACCAAGCTTCCAACCTTAAGCAAATCCACGCAGATGCAAACAATAATGTTTATGTGGTTGGAAGCTATAAAGGGACTGAATCTGATCCTTTTATCATAAGAAGTACGGATGGGAATAACGCCTCTTTTGTAGCCCAAGGGAGTTGGGATCACTTCTTGGCAAAATTTAATTCCGATGGCAAACTATTGTTTGCAAAAAGTTATGGTTCCCCTACAGAAGACAGGATGTTTGGTGTTTCCTCAAATCAAATGGGAAATATCGTAATCTCAGGAATTTGGCGGGGTGGCACATTAAATTTAGGCAATGGTTATAGCTTTTCGGCTCCTACTGGCGAGACTCAGAGTTTTACAGCCATACTTAATGAATCTGGTGAAACAGAGAAGGCTATTGCATTTGTTTCTCCATGGGTTCGTGCTGACTGTGGTATTAATCGTTGTCTGGATGAAGGATATACTACCGCATTAAACTTCCAGCAGCATATAACAATACCCCAACATGGGACCATCAATGCATCAAGTGCTTCATACCAACAGGTGTTTTTAAAAATAAACGATAATGCTGAAGTTGTATGGTATAATCATATTGAAAGTCAAGAACTTTATGGTGCAGAGAACACAGCTTGTGATCCTGAAGGCAATTCATACTTTGCAGGTCGTTTTAGAAATAGCGTTACCTTTCCAAGTTACAATAACGATAAAACCATCTCCCTCTCTGCAATAGGTAATTTTGATGGCTATATTGCAAAATATGACAAGAATGGAGTTGTGGTTTGGGCCAAACGATGGGGTGGCCTAGGCGAAGAAAGGAGCCATGGGCTTAGCATAAACAATGGCGTTGTCTCATTAGCTGGCTATGCTAAAGGAACAGTATATTTAGGTGATGAAAATGGTATACAGGACACTCTAATAAGTGGGGGAGGTACTGAAGCTTTAATAATAAACTTTGACGCAAACGGCAACTACTTGGGTTACGCTCAAACCCATGGAGCGGGTGATAATAATGCTCTTGTTTGCCAGGTCGATTGGGTTGGCAACACAATTATTGCAGGCTCATACTCTAGTAATCCTTTACAGGTAGGTGAGTTTCTTTTAAATCGTGAGGGTGATCAAAATGCCTTCCTAGCCAAACACATCAACCTTAGGGCTTTGGTAACCATTTCGGATATTACCTGCCATAGCGATGAAAACGGTATGCTTACCCTCAACGGGTTTGCAGGCGGTGAGGAGCCCTATACCTATACCTTCGGACAGGTTGGGGGCGATATTATTGATTCGGGTATTTTTACCGAAACAGTAGTCTATAATGATTTGGAGAGTGGCATTTATAGGTTAGAAGCTACTGATGCTTTAAACCGAACCATTACGCGATTCTACCATATTATTGCTCCGGAACCCATTCAGATAAATAGCACCTTAACCCATGTAAACGGTTGCTATGGCAATGATAACGGTGCCATTACCCTCACAGTTACAGGCGGTACCGGCGATTACACCTTTTTCTGGGATATAGTGCGTGGCTATGGCATTGCACCCACTACTCAAAACCAAGGATCCCTCACTGCAGGGATTTATAGCGTAACTGTTACCGATGCCAATGGTTGTACCGCAACTGAAACCTTTGAGCTAACACAACCCGAAAGGATTAACTTTGGAGGAAGTACGGTAACCAATAATACCAGCACTTCATCCCCCAACGGGGCAATAAACCTTACCGTTAATAAGGGTGCTGAACCCTACTCATATAATTGGAAAAAGCCCAACGGTGAGGAATCCAACAGTCAAAATCTTACAGGAATCCGTGGTGGAGCATATGTGCTCTACCTTGAGGATGCCAACGGTTGTAATGTGGACACAGTATTTAATGTGTTAGACCAAGGCCTTTTCAATGCCTATATTGTAGATATTAAAAACCCGAAATGTAAGGGTGGTGCTGATGGAAGTGTAACCATTGATTTTGAGAACATAACCGGCAATATCACCATTGAATGGAGTAACGGTCAAACCGATGTGATCACAGCAACCAACTTGAGTGCCGGCGAATACTGGGTTACCGTTACTGACGATATGGGTACACCCGGTGATGATAGCGATGATTTTGCCCTAACCATTCCGGTTTTAGTTGGTGAACCGCTCTATGCATTGGATGTTCATGCAACGGTGATAAAAACCACTTGCCCCACCGACAATGATGGTTCTATTCTGCTTACCGTAAACGGTTGCTCAGCACCCTACGAATTTAATTGGTCAACCACCAATGGTAGCGGTATTGTGGTGGATGAAAAGGATCAGTTTAATCTATCTGTGGGTTCCTACACCTACAATGTTACCGATCAGTATGGATGTATCGTAAACTCCTCGGTTCAGGTATCCTCAACCTATTCTGCACCCTCATTTACCATTGATATACAACCGGATAACAATGTTTGTCAAGGGACTGAGGTAGAAATTTCGGTTTCTCCCGGCTTTAACTATCTTTTTGTAATTGATGATATACCACAGGGAGGCTATAGCCCCAATACCACTCTAACTATTACGGATCCAATGGATGGCATGCGTGTTAAAGTGATTGGAATGAACACGGCAGGTTGTACCAAAGAGAGTGAGGAGATTACTCTTAACGTAACGCTAAATGTGGGAATTCCCATGTTCGTTCAGGGCTCTACTCAGCTTTGTGAGGGTTCAACTGAAACTTATACTGCCACTGCCGAGAATGCGGAGTTTATTGTGTACTCGCTTGTAAGTGGAAGTGCCACTGTTAATCCAATCACGGGTGAGGTAACCGATATTACCGAAAATTTCACCATTGCAGCTACCGCATACGGATTCAACAATTGTGGAGAGGAATATGTAGAACTGGATGTAATTGTCAATCCCATCCCCACACCCGTTATTAGCACAACAGATCCGCTTGAATGGCTAGAGAATGAGGTTATCAATGTTGCTATTTCTACAGATATTGCCGATGCTGAAGCATACCAGTGGTTCCACAACGATGATCCCATAAGCGGAGCAACCCAAAGCAGCTACCTAGCTACTCAAGAGGGTATCTACACGGTAGAGGCTACTCTACTGGGTTGTACCGGACTAAGCAACGAGATTGAAATTACACTTATACCGGTTTACACCATTGCCTTTAATGTGGCAGGAGAAAATGATGAACCCATTGAGAATGCTGAAATTACAATCGAGGGTTACCAACCATTATATACCAATGATATAGGAAATGCCACTATCAATTTACCAAATGGCGACTACACCTTCCAGGTTTCAGCAACCTGTTATCATACCTTTAATGGCACATTTGAGGTGGATAACAGTCCACAAATGGTTGAGGTAACCCTAAACGCTTACCCGGTGCCCGTGTTTATTGCAGGACCCGAAATGCTATGCGCGGGAGCTACCGAAACCTACACAGCCGTAGCTGAAGGAAACCTCATAATGATTTATACCATTGTGAATGGTTCGGCAACGGTTGACTCAGCCACTGGTCTGGTAACTAATATTACCGATGATTTCACCATTAGGGCTACCGCTTCTTTTGCCAATGGGTGTCAGAAATATGCAGAGATGACAGTTACTGTTAACCCCATACCCACACCCACCATTAGCACAACCGATCCTCTGGTTTGGACAGAAGGCGATGCTATCAGCGTAACTTTTGTGGTGGATATTACGGACGGTGAGGCATACCAATGGTTCCGTAACGATGAACCCATTAGCGGAGCAACCCAAAGTAGCTATCAGGCTACGCAAGAGGGAGTTTATTCCGTTGAGGTAACCAAATTGGGTTGTATGGGCGTTAGCAACACCCTTGAGATTACAGTTACCCCTGTGGATACCTATACCGTATCGTTCTATGTAACCAATGATAAAGGTAACGCAGTTAAGAATGCAGAGATTACTATTGCGGGCTACACACCCATTGTCTCTGATAATGACGGCTTTACATACATTGATCTGCCCAATGGAAATTACACATTCACTGTAACTGCCAACGATCACGAAGGGTATAGCAATAGTTTTGAGGTAGATGGGGTAAACATTACAATCCCTGTGGAGCTAATATACGTGAGTATCCCCACAGAACAGCTAATTGGGGCAACGCCCTATCCCAACCCATTTGGCAATGAGATCTATATTGAAAATGCCCAGCTAGTGAAAAGGGTAATCATTTCTAGCATTACCGGACATAAGATAGCTGAAACTACGCTAACGGATTCAAAACTCAACACATCAACCCTAAAGCCCGGCATTTACATTATTACGTTTATTGGGCATGAAGGGAAAATGGCAATCCACAAAATGATAAAACAGTAAGTCCTCTTAAAATAGTCCACAAGAAAGCCTCCCAAAAAGGAGGCTTTCTTACTATTTATCGTATTCTAAAGCAAATACTGTTTGACAATAAAAACATATACTCTATTTTTACAAAAACAATCAAACACTACCCATGAATATCCTTTTAATTGGCTCGGGAGGTAGAGAACATGCCCTAGCATGGAAAATAAGTAAAAGCCCGTTGCTACGCCGACTATTTATAGCTCCCGGCAACCCCGGAACACAAAGTTTAGGTAAAAACATCCCTTTAGATATAAATGATTTTCAGCAAATTAAACTTGCTGTGCTGAGGCACAATATCACAATGGTTGTTGTGGGCCCTGAAAACCCTTTGGTTAATGGGTTACACGACTTTTTTCTGGCCGATGAGGAGCTACGAAAAATCCCAGTGATTGGACCCACAAAAATGGGAGCTAAGCTTGAGGGTAGCAAAGCATTCTCAAAGGGTTTTATGAACCGGCATGGGATTCCCACCGCAAAACACAGGAGTTTTGAGATTCATCAAAAAGAGGAAGCTCTCCTCTTTTTAACCCAAATGAAGGCCCCATACGTGCTAAAAGCCGACGGGTTGGCAGCAGGGAAAGGGGTTATAATTTGCGAAAATCTGAAAGAGGCAGAAAAGAGCCTTAATGCATTGTTTAAAGGCGCATTTGGTGCTGCCGGTAATACGGTCGTAATCGAAGAGTTTTTAGAGGGTATTGAAGTATCGTCATTTGTACTAACCGACGGAAAATCATATGTCCTTTTGCCGGAGGCAAAGGATTATAAGCGTGTGGGTGATAATGATACTGGTCTAAATACCGGAGGCATGGGAGCCGTATCTCCGGTTCAATTTTTTGATTCCCAATTTCAGCAGAAAGTTGAGGAACAAATAGTGAAACCCACCATTAGCGGGCTCGCAAAAGAGGGAATTGCCTATAACGGTTTCATTTTTATTGGCCTTATGAATGTGAAAGGTGAGCCCTATGTGATTGAGTACAATGTTCGCATGGGGGATCCTGAAACCCAAGTTGTGATGCCACGGTTAAAAACGGATATTGTAGAACTTTTCTCCCTAATCCCCAACCAACAACTTCATACAGCACTTGTAGAGTTTTATGACCATACGGCTGTAGCAGTTGTCCTAGCATCGAAAGGCTACCCCGGTGCACATAGTAAGGGATTAGGCATCACACTGGGAAAGAATTCTAGCTCTTGCATCACTTTTCATGCAGGGACAAAAACAAACCCTAAGGGTGCTTTAGTAACAAGCGGTGGCAGGGTATTAGCCTCGGTAGGTGTTGGTAAAAGCCTACAGGAGGCCATAGGCTATGCCTATGAAAATGCACAGCAAATTGAGTTTGACGGTAAATACTTTCGGACAGATATTGGGAATGATTTACTCCATTACGAAGGATGAAACTACTCAAATTTTTCAGAGGATCTGCCCCGGCTGTCCTGTTAGCAACCATTCTCACTGCCTTGCTGATTTGGGGTAAATCTTTTTTTCTGTTAGAGCCTTCACCCCTGGTGCATGAAGTTGGGATGCCATTATACAATCTCTTAATTGGTTTGTTTGGTGGAAACCTATTATTAGAAAAAATAGCCGCTTTTGTCATTACCACAGCTTCCGCATTTTACCTTATTCACCTAAATACCAAGCACATAATTATTAAGCACCGATCGTATCTTCCCGCATTACTCTACATCATTCTATCTTCGGCTTATATCCCTTTACAGCATATCAATCCGGCATTGGTTGCTGCTCCTTTCCTCATTATAGCCATTGATAATCTTTTGGGCATTTATGAAGGAAAAGATTTTTTGGATCGGCTTTTTAAGGCCGGATTCTTTTTAGGAATTGGATCGCTCATCTATCTTCCTTTGGCCAGCTTTTTAGCCTTAGCATTTATTGGGGTAATTATTCTCAATAATTCGGGAGCTCGCCAATGGTTTTCGTTGCTATTCGGGTTTATAGCCCCCTGGTTCTTTATATTTAGCTACTTTTTTTTACGATACCAGTCAGTAGCCGGTCTTACCTCTTTAATCAGCAACATACTCACCTCCTCTTTTACATTCGGTTTACAGGAGATATGCTTTATTATTTTTTATTCCTTTAGCGCTTTGCTGCTCATCTTCTCGTCACTTTATACATTAAGGGATTTGAACACCCAAAAAATTAGTGTCCGAAAGTTTTATATCCTTTTTGCCTGGATTATCGTTTTTTCTGCCGGAGTATCCATTATAACCTCCTTCAGCTCCATTGAGATGTTATACATTGGTGCTATACCCGTTGCGTTTATTATGGCTAACTACTTCTCCTTTGCAAGAAACAGGTTTTGGCCTGAACTGTTTTTAACACTATTGCTTGCGTTATCCATTGGGTGTCAGTTTATCCAATAAAAAAACCTCAGCCCACCTATAGGTGTAACTGAGGTTAATTAAAAAATATCCTATCCTTATAGAATCAGTATTGCATCTCCATAAGTACCAAATCGGTATTTTTCTGAAATAGCCACTTTGTAAGCTTCAAAAAGGAAATCATATCCCGCAAAAGCTGAAACCATCATCAAAAGGGTTGAATAGGGCAGATGGAAATTTGACACCATGGCATCGGGTACGCTAAAATCGTAGGGAGGGAAGATAAACTTATTGGTCCAACCCGAGTAGGGTTTTACGAACCCTTCGGTAGATACAGAACTTTCTAGCGTACGAAGTACGGTAGTCCCCACTGCGCAAACCTTGTTTTTACGCATTTTAGCCTGATTAATCACCTCTGCTGAAGCTTCGGGAATGTCAATCTGCTCCGAATCCATTTTGTGTTTGGTAAGGTCCTCCACGTCAACGCTTCTAAAATTTCCAAGCCCCACATGAAGTGTAATCTCTGCAAAATCAATCCCCTTAATTTCAAGCCTTTTTAGTAGCTCTCGGCTAAAATGCAAACCTGCTGTGGGTGCTGCCACAGCCCCTTCGTGTTTGGCAAAAATGGTTTGATAGCGCTCCTTGTCTTCGGGAACAACCTCTCTTTTCAAGAATTTGGGAAGTGGGGTCTCCCCCAGCCTATACAGGGTATCCTTAAACTCCTCATAGGTTCCATCAAAAAGGAATCGAAGAGTTCGCCCTCGGCTGGTGGTATTATCAATCACCTCAGCAACAAGCACATCATCCTCACCAAAATAGAGCTTATTTCCAATCCTTATCTTACGAGCAGGATCAACCAACACGTCCCAAAGACGCTGTTCCCTATTGAGCTCTCTCAACAAAAAAACCTCAATATCAGCACCGGTTTTCTCCTTATTACCATGCAACCGCGCCGGGAATACCTTGGTGTTATTGAATACCAATACGTCTCCTCCATCGAAAAAGTTGATTAAATCCTTAAACTGATGATGATGGATAGAGCGATCCTTACGGTTAATTACCATCAGACGTGATTCGTCACGATTCTCCGCAGGAAACTTAGCAATAAGCTCTTGCGGTAGATTGTACTTAAACTGAGATAATTTCATTGATTATTGTAGATTAAAATGATTATAAACTTATGAATGGCAGTATTATAATTGGCCCAAACAGCATAAAAAATAAGGCAAAGATAGCCTTAAAATCTCAAAATCTGCAGGTGCTCCTTATACGTGCGGTTTTAGCATTTGTTACATTGACTGTAAATTTTTCTCAAACTGCTCTATGGTAAGCGCACCGTCGATGTGCATTGCCCCAATAGCCGTTCTTCGTAAACCCACCAAGTGTGCTCCTGATTGCAGTGCCATGCCAACATCACGCGCCAACGCCCTAATGTAGGTCCCTTTACTACTATTCACTTTAACTGTAATTATGGGCATTTGCATAGCAACCAGCTCAATATCATAAATGGTAATGGGTGCAGGGTCCAACTCCATTTGAACACCCTTGCGCGCCAAATTATAAGCCCGACCTCCATCAACAAACTTGGCAGAGAATAATGGAGGAACCTGCATTTGATCACCCAAAAACCCTTTTAGCACTTCCCGAATCAACTCCTCGTTGATATGCTCTGTTGGATATTCCTTGTCAATTTGAGTTTCCAAATCGTATGAAGGAGTAGTAGCCCCAAGCCGAATATCGGCTATATACTCTTTAGGTAGACCCTGTAGCGTAGGAACCTGCTTAGTGGCTTTTCCCACACAAACAACCAGCAAGCCTGTGGCTAATGGATCAAGGGTTCCGGCATGACCCACCTTAATCTTTTTCAGCCCATACTTGTGCCGCAAAAGAGAGCGAACCTTGCTTACTAGGTTAAATGAGGTCCAGTGCAAAGGCTTATCAAAGAGCAGAACAACCCCCTCTTTCCAGTCTGACTCGGAATAGTACATTTCTTAAATTAAAAAAGCTAACATAAAAACCAGCCAATGGTAAACAGAGCAACCACAGCACAATAAACGGCAAACCAGATTAGACGATTCTGAGAAACCAGCTTCATCATTGCCTTACAGGCAAAAACTCCCACCACAAAAGCCGCAATAAATCCAACGATAATTGGCATTACACCTACTCCGGCATCTGAGGAGAAACTCCCGGTAACCAAATCTAAGAAGTTGGCACCGAGGATTGGAATAAGCACCATAAGGAAAGAAAATCGGGCAACTTCGGGCCGTTTATTCCCCAGCATTAGCCCTGTGGCAATGGTTGCACCGGAACGCGAAATACCCGGAATAACGGCTATAGCCTGAGCAATACCCATAATTAGCGCATCCCAAAATGTAATCTCTTTCTCCTGCTTGTGCTTAATAACCATTGAAAGCGTAAGTAGCAAAGCGGTAACCAGGAGCATTAATCCCACCAATAGTATTCGGCCCGAAAACAGGGTCTCAACGCTATCCTTAAAAAACACACCCACAATTCCCACGGGGATCATAGAAACAACGATAAGTGTAATATACTTGGTTTCCCAGTTCCACTCAAATTTGAACAACCCCTTAATTAGGGCTACTATATCTTTCCAAAACACAAGAATAGTGCTTAGCACGGTAGCACCATGCACTGCAACAGAGAAGCTAAGGCTCACCTCAACATCAACACCTAGCAAGGCCTTACCAATCTCAAGATGACCGGAGCTACTAACGGGTAAAAATTCGGTTAACCCCTGGATTATTCCAAGGATTAGTGCCTGAAGTAAATCCATATGATTCGCTATTTATCGGTTTTGGGCTTTTTCATTATGGCATAAATCTGAAAAATAAACCCAAACAGCACGATTAATGGAGCAAGCGTAATACGCCTGAAACTAAAAATTTTTTCGCTAAACACGTTGGGATCGTCAGAGCCACCCCCTATCATGAGTGCAAAACCAACAACAATGATTAGCAGGCCGATAAGCATTAGCTTATAGTTCTCTTTGCCTAAAGGGAATCGGGATTCGGGCTTCTCTCCTTGTTGTTTCTGTTGTGTCTTATTCATATTCTACCGTTTAACACTTAATAGTATAAATCGTCAACCTTTACCTTAAGGTACTTTGTTACTGCAAAAAATGTGGACAGGAGGCTGATGACCAAACCTGCAAAAAGAACAGCACCTAAAAGTAGCGCCAAGAGCTCAGTTTGCCCAAAGTTTACCACCTCATAAAACTCCTTCTGAATAAAATAGATTACCCCGGAGAGTAAAGCAATGGCTAATAGGGATGCATAAATACCATGCGCAAGTCCCTTCACAAGAAAGGGACGTCGAATAAACCCCCAGGTCGCCCCAACAAGCTTCATGGTGTTGATGATAAACCTTTTGGAATACACCGAAAGCCTTATGGTGTTATTCATCAGCACTACCGCAATAAAAAAGAGCAATAGCCCAAAAAGCAGGATTATGGCACTTATTTTTTGAACATTCTCATTTACCAAATTCACCAGCGATTTTTGATAGAGCACCTCTTTAACAGGGCGCAACGCCATCAGCTCATCCTCAATCTTTTGAATACTGTCAGGATTAGCATACTGCGCATTCAACCTCACTTCAATGGAAGATGATAAGGGGTTGTAACCGAGGAATCCTAAAAAATCTTCGCCAAGTTCTTCCTGCAACTCCTTTGCTGCTTGTTCTTTAGATATAAACTCTGTATATCTCACGTAGGGGGATGCATCCAAGGTTTTTCGCAAGAAATTGGCATCTACTTCGCGCATATCATCGTGGAGTACAACGGAAAAACCAATACTCTCTTTTACATAATCCGATAACCTTTTAGCATTAAAAAGCAACAGCATCAGTATCCCCAGCATAAACAGCACCAGCGAATTGCTGACAATAGAAGAGAGATACGAACTACGTATCTTCCATTTAGTACTTTTCTTATCCCGTTTCATAGTGCCCGCAAAGTTAGCTTATCAAACATAAAAGGGATACCATTATTACGATTTAATTTCTTTACCCACAAATTGGTATACCTCTTTACCAATCCATCCTACGGTTACTAAAAGGATGAGAATAGATGCAACAATATCAATCCAAAATCCGGTTTTAAACATTTGGGGCCTGAACTCGAACACCACTTCATTATCGCCCGAAGGGATTACCATGGCACGGAGCACATAATCGGCTCTAATGTGGTCTACCTCGTTACCGTTTAGTGTTGAGATCCATCCTTTTGGGTAATGAATATCTGAAAAAACGGCCAATCGGGGTTCCGAAAGTACCGAACGATAAACCAGGCGATTTGCCCGATAATCTGTTAGGTAGATCGTATCACTAGGATTCGCAACTGTAGAATAACCCTCTATGCCGTTGGCAAATTCGTGATTCACAATTGCGGTTTGCGCAGGATTAAAATCATTCAATGCTTCCATCTCTTCATCGGCAGAACCAACCAGTTGCACCTGGTTAACAAACCAAGCATTGCCCAATGCATCGGGGTTAAACCGTGCCCTTAGTCCGCCCTCATCCCCGGTTATAATATATCGGGTATTGAGCATATTGAGCACATCAAAATTGTTTCGTGCAATCTGATAGTTAATCAGCTCTTGGTAACGCCTAAGCTTTGCACCATGGTATCCCCCAATGGATTTATGGAAATAGGATGTACCCGCATCATTAAAAGTGCTTACCGTTGTATTGAAAACCCTAAAATAGGGCGTTTTATCGGCCAGTATCTGCCTATCGGCAGCGGTTGCGGTAAACGGTACATCGGCCTTGGATTGGGTTACAAAATTGTCATTATTCAGATAGCGACGGTTAACGGTCCACATATCGGCTACCACTAAAACGAGCAGTATGCCCACAAAATGGATAGGCTTAATCTTTTTTAGATAGAAAACCAGAAGTATGCCTGCCGATAGAAGTATAAATACTAAAGAGCGAAAGGCATCAGCACGCATTAGGTCCATCCTATCCAACCGCAATGCTTCAAACATCTCGGCAGGATATCCTGCGGCTATATACTGATTATCTACTGCTGCCTCGAAGCTGAAAAAGGTTTTTCCAAAAAGGATAAACAGCAGGCAAAACCCTCCCACAATTCCCACCGACCATTTAAAGCCTTTCATAAATCGCTCTTTGGATACATCCCCCACAAAAAGCTCCCGAAGCCCCATAAATGCTAACAATGGCATGGTAAATTGGGCAATGTAAAGAATCATGGATACGGTACGGAACTTGTTATATCCCGGGAAGTAGTCCAGAAAAAAGTTGGTAAGTCCCATAAAATTATGCCCCCAGGCCAGCATAATGCCCAAAAGGGTGACTCCCAACAAATACCACTTTATGCGATCATCAATCAAAAATAGCGAAAGGACAAAAAGAAATACCACAATGGCTCCTATATATACCGGTCCTGACGTCATAGGCTGTGGCCCCCAATAAGCGGGCATCTGTTTGGTCATGGCCTTGGCTTGGGATGAGGGGACACCATTTTGTACAAAAAATTTGTAGATATGAGAATCGGTTCCCAAATCGGCCATGGATGAACCTCCCATAAGATTAGGAACTAAAAGGTTAAAGGTTTCGGCAACCCCATAGCTCCAGGCCGTTGCATACTCTTTGTCCAGCCCCGTTGTTCTATTCTCCTTCTCGGTTGTGAGCTCGCTGGCTCCTCTGATAGAATACTTCCCTTGCTCCCAGGTAAAGTAAAGCCTAGAGAAATTTGCCCCTACTGCCAGCAAGGCGGCCAAAAGCAGAACTCCCACCGATTTGCCAAAGGGCAACAGGTTTTTGTTCTTTATTGCCTCCATTAGGAATGCCAAGCCCAGAGCAATAAGAATAAAAGCAGCATAATAGGTAATTTGCAGGTGTCCTGCATTAAGGTTTAAGCCCAAAAAGAGCGCAAACAGCGCAAATCCTCCCAAATATTTTTTTCTAAAGGCCATGATAAAGCCTGCTATCATGGGTGCCACATAGGCAATAGCATGAATTTTTGCATTGTGCCCCGCCGCAATTACAATAAAGAAGTATGACGAAAGCCCATAAGCAAAAGCTCCCACAATACTAAGCCAGGGGTTTACCCCTAGAGTTAAAAGCAGGATGTAGAATCCCAACAAAGTAATGAAAATAAATGATGCTGGTCGTTCAAGCAGCTGCAAAGCCTTATCTACCTTTGCCAACAGATTACCCTTGTATTGGGTAGAGATTAGATAGGCAGGCATTCCGCCAAACATGGAGTTGGTCCACAGCGGCTCTTCGCCAAAACTCTCCCGATGGTCAATCACCTCTTTGGCCGACCCTTTGAACTGCTCTATATCGTGCTGTGCAATTCCCTGCCCTTGGAACAAGGGCAAAAAGTAAATCATTGTTGCCACTACAAAAAGGGCAATGGCCACAACATGGGGTAATATTTTTTTTAGAAGACTGTTCATGGCAGTTTGTTGGAGGTAGTATATAAAAAAAAGTAAAAAAGGTACGGACTATTCGTTAAAAAAGACCGTGGATTAGCGCATCAATTCGTGTGATAATGGAACGAAGATCGGCTGGATTTTCCGAAAAATTGAGATTATCAACCTCAATAATCAGCAGCTTATTATTTTTATATCCCTCAATCCACGCCTCATAGCGTTCATTAAGCCGTTGGAGGTAATCAATTCGGATGCTCTTTTCGTAATCACGACCCCGTTTCTGAATTTGCTTTACCAGAGTGGGTACGGTTGCCCTAAGGTAGATAAGCAGATCGGGGGGATTGATAAGGGAGCACATCAAATTAAAAAGGCTCAAATAGTTATTAAAGTCACGGGTTGACATTAACCCCATATCGTGGAGGTTGGGGGCAAAAATATAGGCATCTTCGTAGATGGTTCTATCCTGAATCACATTCTCTTCCCCACGGTGAATCTCAACGATTTGATTAAACCTGCTGTTCAGGAAAAAAATTTGAAGGTTAAAGCTCCACCGTTGCATATCATCATAAAAATCGTTGAGATAAGGATTATCGTCCACATCTTCGTACTGAGCCCTCCATCCATAATGCTTGGAAAGTAAACCCGTAAGGGTTGTTTTTCCTGAACCAATGTTACCCGCTACTGCTATATGCATTGTTCTACAAAATTATCGGTTACCAATTATTGTGACAAAACCTTAAAAGTACAAATAAAATAGGCAGAATGAATTTTACTGACCCTTTTTTTCGCAAAAGACAATCCGTGTTCCATCATAAAAAGAGAGCTTGCCCCGATGAAATGTAAGGTAATTAACAGAATTACAATGGTAAACGCCCACAATCTTGCTGGGCTGCTCAAGGGAGTGCTCCACAACTTTATCCCCTCTAACAATAAATAGGCTATTTCCATGGAGCAAAAAAGCATCAAATGGAGCAAAGGTATACGTATCCATAACCGATCCATAGGTATCAAAAACAAGAATAGATCCGTTTAGGAAAGCCGCATACAGATTGCCCTCATGCTCAAGTAACCCCATAATGTCGAATCGTGGAGGTTTTATGGTCTGTTCCACTTGGTTCAAATGTTTATTCAGCCGAACTATAGCATGCTCACCGTCCATTGCCAGCCACACTCCACCCAAAGGAGAACGAGCTGCAAACAGGGCTTCTCCAAGCCCAAGAGAACTCAAATTTACAGGTTTGCCGATAATCCCTGCATCATTATTAAGAACCGCCAAATTTTGCGTTCCCCCATAGAAAACTACAATCCTGAAAGGATCCTCAGCATCAATAGAGGTAGGAACGCCCAAATCAATCCGAGAAAAAGGGGTACCCTTATCCCCGTTCGAATCAATACAGAATACTTTGCTCCCTTCCAGCACCCAAAATTTTCCCATGCCATCGGCAGAGATTGGCTGCCCTATCCCTTGGTGCTGAGCAAGCAGGGATAGAATCGCAAAGACCCATATGGCTGGAGCAAATCTTCTCATGCTTAATCGCTATTCTATCATTTTCAATATGGAATCCACATATTCCCTCGTATTGCTAAGCCGAGGTACTTTATTTTGGCCTCCCAACTTCCCTTGTGCGCGCATCCAGTTATAAAAAGTCTTGGGTTTCAATACACGAACAATGGGATCCGATAGGGTTATGCCCTTATACCTTTTTGCTTCATAGTCAGAATTCTCTGCACAAAGCGCATTATCTAGGGTAGTAATAAAGAAGTTTAAATCGCTAGGTTCTACCGCAAACTCAATGAGCCACTCATGTGCACCCGACACATTTTCATCCATATATCTAGGAGCTACGGTATAGTCGGTAATTTCCGCACCGGTCCTATTACATGCAATCCTTAGAGCATTCACCGCATTATCAATAATGAGCTCCTCACCAAAAGCATTGATAAAATGCTTTGTCCTTCCGCTAATTTTAATTTTATACGGATTCTTTGAAGTAAAAATAACCGTATCACCTAATAGGTATCGCCACAAACCCGAGTTTGTGGTAATTACAATTGCATAGTTCTTGTGAAGTTCCACATCGGCCAATGTTAACACCTTGGGATTTGGAGAACCAAAATCCTCCATAGGAATAAACTCATAAAATACCCCATAATCGAGCATAAGCAGCATATCGCTCGACTTTAAATCCTCTTGTATGGCAAAGAATCCCTCACTGGCGTTATAGGTTTCCATGTAGTTCATTTGAGGTGAGGGGATTAACTTTTTAAACTGCTCACGATAGGGCGAGAAACTGACACCTCCATGGATAAACAGCTCTAGGTTAGGCCAAACCTCCAGTAGGTTGCTCTTCCCGGTATATTCCAGAATATGTTTTATCATTACCAGGTTCCAAGAGGGAACACCTGCAAAATTGGTAACATTCTCCTGAATGGATTCCTTTATCAGCTTCTCCAACTTCACATCCCAATCGGATATAAGAGCAACCTTTTGGCTGGGTGTTCTTATCAGATCTGCCCACCATGGGATATTTTCAATCAGAATGGCAGAAAGGTCTCCGTAGAATAGCTCATTGTTATGTGAATCTATCTGATGGCTACCACCCAATGTTAACCCTTTTCCCGAAAAGACATTGGTCTCTGGAAACATATCTGCATAGAGCAGCAGTACATCTTTGCCGCCTCTAAAGTGGCAATCCTCCAGCGCTTCATTGCTCACCGGAATAAATTTGCTTTTATTGCCTGTCGTACCCGATGATTTGGCAAACCACTTAATTTTTGAGGGCCACAGCACGCCCGATTCCCCCTCTCTAAGCATCTCCACATAAGGGAGCAGCGCATCGTAATCCATAATGGGAACCCTTTGCTGGAATTTATCGATGGAATCGATGGTGTCGAATGAGTACTGTTTACCAAAACAGGTGCTCTTGGCTTTGGTCAACAACTTTTCAAGGGTCTCCTCTTGCACCTGCATGGGAAACCTCCGAAACAGGTCAATCTGATGTAGCCGCTTAATCTTTATCCAGCTGGCTACCGAAGCAAGTATGGCCATAACACTATATTTTTAGCATAACACAATTAACTCTACAGCTGCGAAAGCCGCTCTGCGGCTAAGGTCAGCTCCTTCTCATCTTTCCCAAAACAGAGCCTTACCAATGATTGGTCAAGGTTATCGTGGTAGAGCTTAGAAACGGGATAAGCGGTTACCCCATACTCTTGGGCCAACCTAATGCAGAAATCCACATCGGATTCCGAAGAGATTTGACTAAAATCGCACACTTGGAAATATCCGCTCTGTACGTGCTCATATTTCAGTTTGGTACCACTCAATAGTGAGGCAAAAAAATCTCTCCTTTGCTGAAAATCATTCCGATAGGGAGACCAGGTTACTTTTTGTGAGAGATAGTCTACCAGTGCCAATTGCACGGGAAGATTAACTGAGCTAACCAAGTAGTTATGCGCCTTTCGAAACGAAGACATAATGGGTTCTGGAGCAATGCAGTAACCTATTCTCCATCCGGGTACACATAACGCCTTACCCAACGACCCAACAATGGCAGCACGCTGTGCCAATAGGGGATAGCGCGCAATGCTAATGGGCGCAATGCCATCATATACCATATCGGCAAAGGTTTCGTCGCTTAACACATTAATCTGAGTTCCGATTAACAAACGCTGCAGATGTTCCATCGCCTCCTCCGACATTATTTTTCCGGTAGGACTGTGAGGATTGTTAAGTATAACCAGCTTCGTTTTCTGGCTAATAAGCTTACTGAATGCCGACCAATCTATACTAAAATCGGGAGCATTGAGATGGAAAAAGATGGGGCGAGCCCCACGAGCCTCAATGGATGGCACATAGGTTTCGAATGCGGGTTCGAATACAATAACCTCATCATCCTCTTTAATTCCCAGTGATGAGATGGCCGTATAGATTGCCTGTGTTGCACCTGCCGTAATGGTTATTTCAGTCTGGGGGTTGAAATCTATTCCAAAGTCATTGGCATACCTATTTGCTATAAGCTCTCGAAGAGCACATACCCCTTCTCCTGGAGCATACTTGTTTTTTCCCTCAGAGATAAATTTTATCAGTGAGCTGAGCAGCTCCGGGGGACAAGGAAAATCGCTATGGTTATTAGACAGATTAATGGCTTTTGTCTGTTGGGCAAATTTTGCCAAAGTAGCAGTAAGCTCACCCTCGGGTTGAATATGTAGGGATTTGAACATGGATTAGTCTTATTTAAAACAGTAGGTTTGCAAATATAAGCAAAGGTCGCGACCTTTTGTGTGGCAGATTCAATAAAACCAAAGGTAAACGATAATCCCTTCACCCCTCAACGGCTAAAAACCTGATGAAGAATCTCGAGTGATTGAAATGTGGTATAGGAATCGGTGTGGTACTGATAGAACTTGAGCATCAGCGCTAAAAAGTCTGTTCTTTTAAGGCCTATCAAATCAAGCTCATACGCCGAATGGTAATCGTGGGTAAGCGCTTGGTGCAAGAGCTTCGAATAGCCCAACGGGAAATAAAATTCATGGCTTGGTGCATGCTCTACAAAGGTCCCACTGCTATAGTCAAAATAGGGGCTTTGCTCTGTAACTCCACCCTTAGGGTAAAATCCTAAATATTTGGACAGCTGAGCAAGGAATATGAGGTGAAAATTTTCCACACCTTCCTCAATGGTATCTAATGATATAATTGACAACTCTAGAAAAGAGTACAGGGCAGGATCGCCCTCCTCTTCGCGCACTACCCTGTAAATCACCTCTCCTAAAAAAAGGGCAATGGCCGACTTTATAGGCGAAGATGCAATGGATACGCTCACAAAAGGAGCAGAAATCTCCTTAAGGCGACCCATCCCTTGAGCCTTTGGCTCATAGTAAACTAGGTCGGATAGGGTTAAGGGCTGACAGTAGATTGCTTTTTTCGATCTTTTCCCTTTGCCATAAGCTCCATACACCATAAGGGTTATCCTACCCAATTCACGGGTATAAAAATAGGCTACCATATTGCTGTCGCCATACCTGACGGAATGTAAGGCTATCCCACGCGCTTTTTGAAGCATAAACCTAATGGATAAAGAGCAGTTTACCTACGGCTGTTTCTTCTCCATTCCTGTCGGAACAGAAGAAGAGATACACTCCCGAAGCCACCCTATTGCCATACCTGTTTTTTCCATCCCACGTGGCCTGACCGCCCAAACTTTCGGTTTCGTAAACCAGATTCCCGGCCGCATCGGTAATTTTAACGGTGGTCTTATCCATCAAACCGGTAATGGTAATTATTCCATGATAGTTGGGACGAATGGGATTGGGGAAAGCATACACTTTACCAAATCGGCTGCTTGGTTCAGTGGCATCACTCCGGTACGAAACCAAACCCTTATCGGTGGCAATAAATACCTCTCCGGTTTTGGGGTGTATGTTTATACTCTGAATCGTATTTGAGGGTAAGGGGCTATTGTTCTTATTAAAATGATGAAGCCGATTAACGCCATCAGCAGAATGAAGGAACACGCCCGAGCGCATAGTCCCGAACCATTTACGATTGGCGCCATCAACAGCTATAGAGGTGATGGTTTCATACTCAAGCAGATATGCAGCCACATCTTCAACCACATCGGGTATCTTAACCCGCTGTATGCTAAACTCCGATTTATCGAGAACTTTACCGGGGTTATAGCTCACCATAACCCCTTCGGTAGTTCCTATCCATAAGTATCCGTTCCTGTCAAATGCAATGCTGTAAATGTCTTTAGGTAAGCTTTCACCATCTGCAGACACGGGTTTAAAAGCCCTAACCGTATGGCTTTGCTGCGACATTGGGTTATCCCCTGGATCAATAACCAAGAATCCGCCTTCGGTTGGGCTAATTACCCAAAGATGCCCATTGGGAGAATATACGATATCGGAAATTCGCTCTGTATTCATAAGCGATTGGTACGAAAACCCTTTCCACACCCCTTCGGGCGATAGAACCGATACAGTATTGGGTACCCCCGAGTTGGTCACCCAGAGGTATCTGTTCTTATCAAATGCCAACCCTCCTACCCTACAGTAACGGCCGGGAAGGATGCTTTGAAGCGAGCTGTTTTGTGGGTCGTAATGTGCTACTACTTGCCCGTCACGGTATACCACCAAGCCATCACCCCATGAGCCTATATACAATTCCCCGGGAGCAAAGGGATTCTCAATGATGCGAACAGCATCCCAATAGTCAGCATTTACTTTGGACCCCCATCTTCCTTCGGAAAGAACATGGTAACCAAGGGCCGTATACATGTTGCCCCACGAATCGGTTCTGCCTCCGGCAGTAACATACATTTTATCATTGGACTGGTACACATAATAGGTTTTGTCGGTAAAGGGTCCGTTGGGTGAAGCCGTTTTCCAAGAGCCATTCTCCCTAAGGGCCATTCCGTAATCATTATCCGCAACAGCCAGCATATTGGATTTTAACAGAACAACATCATTGGGTTTAAACGAGCTATAGTTTCCCCCATAGGTTCCAACCTCCTCGGGGTAAGCATTAAGGTTTTTGTAAATGGCAATGGTTTGCTTTGAGCAAATAGCAAAACGGTCAACAGTTACTTTAAACGAGAAAATATCAGTATAAGGTGTGGGTAAAACATCCCACTGATTCCCATCAAACACTCGAACAACATCTGCAATTCCGGTAGCATTAGACTGGTTTATCAAGAGATGGCCATCAAAAACAACCATGGTGT
>CAZKPD010000001.1:17617-63510 GCA_964554585.1 uncultured Rikenellaceae bacterium | reverse complement strand
CATATATTCGCTCTTTATACAAAACGGTTTTCCAAACCACCTCACCACTTCCACCTGTTCCAATATAATAGGTATCAGATATTTCGTTTTTTGACAAATTAAGTACTACAATTCCAAATCCTGTGGACACAAAAACCCTTTCATTGTCAATAAAAAAGAAGTCGTTTATACTTTTAGACCCCTGCATGGGTTTTTGCATGATAAAGGGGAGGTTTACAATCCTATCGGGATACACAAGGTCGATGTTCCCGTTGCCATAACCCACCAATAGCAAATTGCTGTAGGGAGAATACCCAAGGGCTGAAACATCCACATCATTCAACCCTTTAACGGTAGTCAATGTCTCAAGGCTACCGAGGTTTAAATCGTACCAAAAGACCCCATTGGAAACGGCCACAAAAACCCTATCAGCCGAAGCTGTCACCCTTTGCCCGGATCGAAATGAAAAATGGTCTCTCCAAGTGCCCACCGCACCCTGCCCAAAGATGCTGAAAGGCAGAGAGGAGATTAGTACCCAAATTAGTATTTTTCTCATCTAAAAAAATTGAAGAATTAATATAACAACCCCTAACCGACAAAAATAGTATACATCCTCCGAATTAACTATCCGTGGAAGAGGACTATTCCTTTTGGTTTTGTAGGAAGGCACCCATTTTTTTCAGCGCTAAGGCCCTGTGGCTAATGCTGTTTTTTGTAGCAGCATCTAGCTCTGCAAATGTTTTGGTATAACCTTGAGGAATAAAAACAGGATCATACCCAAATCCCCCAGATCCTCTGGGCTCATGGGTGATGGTCCCTTTAATAACCCCTTCAAAATGCTTCTCTTCCCCATCGATTATAAGGGCCATAATGGTGCGGAATTGGGCATTACGGTTGGGTTTGTCACTAAGTTCCTCAAGCAACTTCTTCACATTGTCAGTGTCCTTTTTCCCCTCACCTGCATAGCGTGCCGAGCGAACGCCCGGCAGACCATTCAATGCTTCAACCTCTAACCCTGTGTCATCGGCAAAGCAGGGTATGTTTTTTTTTCGGTAAATATACCGTGCCTTTTGAGAGGCATTCTCCTCAAGGGTATCCTGCTCTTCGGGTATTTGTTCATCAATACCCAAATCCTTTAACGAGATTAGGGAAAAACGGCTGCCAATAATGTGCTGAGCCTCTTGCAGCTTATGCAAATTGTTTGTTACAAAAACAATTTTATCCATACAAAACCGATTTAATCAAAACGTTTACCCCAAGATATATGCTCAAATTCGCACGAAAAATTAAGGGTTTGCAAAAAAGGTTAATCCCTTTTTCAGGATTCTATCAAATTATTATATATTTTTAAGCATGTAACCCTGATACCTAAATGGCGTTACAGAGAATAATGCTTATACTTACAAAAAAATTTAAGCCAAATGTTATAGGTAGCCTTTTGCTTAAATTGACCTATTTCAAATGCCCTAAGGTATGAAATTTATAAAATCATTTTTTATACAATTTATCGTTTTTTTCAAAACGATTACGCTTGTTTTTGCTGCTCAATCCATAAATGTTCATGCCGATTATCCTCCTACACCCCTTGTGTTCCCCATTGTTTCCCTGCCCAATAGCTTTTACGAAACCTTTACCGACATCTCCTTGATGGGGCATAACTTTTTGGTTATCAACAGCGATCGGAACACATACCTGTTTGACGGATCTAACTGGGACACCATCAGGGTCGATAAAGCCCACACGCTACATTCCGATTTTCATGGGCAATTATACTTGGTTGGAAGAAAGGTTGTTGAGAAACTTTATACGCTGGAGGATGAGTATATTCACAAAAAGCGGATAATTGACAGCACGGCAACTCAGCTTGCTGGGCCAATTTTTTCGTTTCTACCTGTGGATGATAATCAATTCCTTTTCACTACAACAAATGGCCTATGGTTGCAAAATGATACTTTGCTCCATTTGGACTCCACAAGCAGGGAATGCAAACTGCTAAACTACACCACTAATGAATTTATTTACCTAAAAGATGGTGAAGGGGCGTTCTATGTAGATGTGAATCGGAGAGGGCTAACAGCAATTGAGGGCACACAAGCTTTGTTGACAGAAACTGTGGTTGCGGTAGCCAAAAATGGCGATAGCCCCATGTTTTTTACCCAATCGGCTCCCTATCTCTATCAGCCCAACAACAGCCCAATCAAAAACCGGCTAACCTTTAATGGAGTCCATAGATCAGACATACGAATCAAAAAAGCATACCCAAAAGAGGATTATATCCTAATCGTTACGGAACCGGAGGGCTATGGACTTATAGAAAAAAATAGCAGAGACGTGCATTGGATTGATGGCCAAACCTCGGGTTTGGCTATTGATCAGATTGTAGATATTGCGCTTTTGCCAAACGGTGAGTTTCTTCTACTTACCAATGCCTCCATCCTTCGTTCGACCAACACCCAATTCTCAGGCGTTTTTGCTGATATCAAGGGGCATGGCATTAATGGGCAAAACCTGCTAATCTCATCCGATAGATTGTTTGTCTGTTCCAACAGCTCGCTGTTCACCACCGAACTCGGCGAAATGAAATCTGAGGACAAAACGCTTCGCAAGGTGCACGGCATCAATAAGCCTGTAACGGGAATGGTAGCATACGGATCAAAATTGTATTTTCTGAACGATAATCAAGTGTATAGCCTCAACGGCGATCAGCTACAAAGAGTTAACATCCCTTCAACCGTATCGGCGGTAACCAACAAAATGCTTGCTACCATTAACGATGATGTCTGGATGTTTTGCCTATCAGCCTCTGAGCTTCAAGGATTCTCTATCACAAACTCAACATCTCCACTAGTTAACCTGCCGTTTCCGGAAAACCTACAAAACATCACGCACACTAACATCTATTTTTACTCACCCTATGCTGTTGTGCAGCACGACAATGACACATGGTGGTACACAAAAGTTGATGGGAGCCAAAATCACTGGGAAGTCTTAAACCTAAATCCAGCCGAACTTGAACGATTGGTACATATTCCCGGTTCTGGATCGCCTATTATAATCTCTAAGGATGAGGTTCGACAGTTTGATCTGTCACTCAACAGAATGGGTTCTTCGCTCTTTAAGCAATCTTCCAATCATATCATCCCCATTTTCATGAGGGATTCTACCCTTGTAGTCAAAGTACAATCACGAAATTTTGCTGACACCTACTCCATTTGGCTATACCATTACTCTGCTGCTGACAGCAGTTTTGTCTCTTCAAAACCAATGGCTCCGCTCCTGTCGAGTACCATAGTTTACAACACCCTCTACACCTCCGACTCAATCCTTTTTGTATCGACCAACAGAGGATTGATATACTTTTCACAACCTTTGGTTGATGCAGAACCTGTGGCCGGAATCCATCGAGCAGTACTTTCTTCGAACAAAAACAATCAAGTGCTAAAAGATGGGTATTTTTACCATTGGCATAAAAACGAAGAAATCTTTACACCCAAGAATACCTATCGGTTCTTGACCGTTACCTTCTCGGGTCTTGCAGGGAACCACTGGAATTTTGGACTAAATAAGATACTTTTTAGCAGTAAGCTCTCGGGAGTGGATAGCGATTGGCTGCCATGGACATCTACTAACCGTCGAGAGATAGGCCAGCTATCCACCGGAGATTATACCCTTAGCGTAAGAACGAAAAATGCATTCTCTCAGGTCTCTGAACCGGTTCACTTTAAATTCACCATATCACCCCGCTTTTTTGAGACAAAATTTTTCATTATTGCCGTTTCTATCCTTCTTGTCATCGCTATATATGCGTACTCGTTATGGAGGGTGTACTTGAATGCAAAAAAACGGTTTAGGCTTGAACAGCTCATTAATAAGCGTACCGAAGAGCTGGTTAAAGAACAGGAAAAAACGGACAACGTAATCACCAGGGTCCTATCGCGCGAAACCGCATCGGAACTCAAAGAAAAAGGAAGGGTTAACACCCAAAAATTCAAAATGGCCACTGTCCTTTTTTCTGATATTGAAGGATTTACGCAGATAACCGAACAAACCTATCCGGAAGTTCTTATTGACCAGCTGGATCGATTCTTTTTTCACTTTGACACTGTGGTTGAAAAGTATCGAATTGAAAAGATTAAAACCATTGGTGATGCGTACATGTGCGCAGGCGGAATTCCAAAGAAAAACCGAACTAATCCCATTGAAGTGGTGTTGGCCGCTTTGGAGATGATGAACTATATGCACGACCTAAACACCCAGCTCTCTAACAGCAAGAATGTATGGGAATTACGGATTGGAATAGATACCGGACAGGTAATTGCAGGGGTAATTGGCCGCAACAAATTGTCGTACGATATTTGGGGTACCACGGTTAATATTGCCAGCCGAATGGAATCTTCGGGCAAAGCTGGTGAAATAAATATATCGGAAAATACGTTTCTGTTGGTAGAGGAGTACTTTAAGTGTACGTACAGAGGCACTATGCCCATCAAAAACCGAGGCGATATCGATATGTACTTTGTGAAAGGCATAAAACCAGCCCTATCAGTTGATGGGCTATCCATTGAACCAAACCATTCCTTTAAGGTTCGCATTCAGCTTATAAGGCTAGGCGACCTAGAGGAGTATATACTAGAGAAACTCCAAAATGGCTTGCCACGCAACTTATACTATCACGACCTTAAGCACACTGTAGATGTGTATACTCAGGTTGAGCTGATAGGCCGAAAAGAAGGAGTGAATAATGACGATATGCTGGTGCTGAGAACCGCTGCCCTCTTTCACGACTTAGGCCATTTAATCGATTACGATACCCACGAAGAGATGTCGGTAAAGCTGGCACAGGAAATCCTTCCCGAATTTTTCTACTCCGATAGTCAGATTAGCCAGGTTGCTCAGCTCATCATGAGCACTAAGCTACCCCCTCAACCCAAAACGTTACTAGAGGAGATTATCTGCGACGCTGACCTCGACTACCTAGGTCGAACCGATTTTTTACCCGTTTCAAATACGTTGTACAAAGAGCTGCACGAACGCGGTAAGGTTGGAACGCTAAGGGAGTGGAATCTGATTCAAAAAAAGTTTATTTCTAATCATTCCTACTTTACAAGAACCGCACGAGAACTGAGAAATGTAAACAAACAAAGTCAGCTAAAAAAGCTTGAAGAGTGGCTTGATAATAACTAAAAACCGACATTTGTAAAAACATTTGGTTTGTTTACAAGAATATTTGTTACTTTTAACAGAATTTTCATTTAATCGTCCAAACTAGGCAAAGCATGAATACAGGAAAAAAGGTGGTAATGGTACCTTGGGATTTTTCCGAAGGTTGTGAAACGGCATTGAAGCATGCGCTTCAGCTTGCAGAGGTTGCCAACAATGAGATTCTTTTACTTCACATCATCCCGCTATCATGGTGGAAATCGCTAACCAACAAACGCATTTCCCCTGAATATATCGAGGAGCAAAAGAATAAGCTGGAGGAGGTTGCGGTCAGAATTACTTCTGAGAACAAAAGGTTCAACCCCATCCCCATGGTATTGGAGGGTAATCCGGTAAAAGTGATTAAAGACCTGATTATCTCGGCCAATATCGACCTTATTGTTGCGCACAAAGTATACTGCCATGAGCAAAGGAAGCTTAATAGCTACTCATTCCTAAAAAAGATTGCCATTAAGAACTACAACATTCCGTTTATCATAGCCGAAGCACCTCCGGCACACAACCACTACATTGAAATAGTGGTTCCTCTAGATTATGACAAGAAGTATAAGGAAACATTGCATTGGATTATCTATCTTTCCAAGTACTATAAGTGTAATATCAACCTTATTAAGCCCTATATCTCCGACCAAGGTAAAAAGAAGGAGATGGCCAACAACATCTACTTTACCAAGAAGATGCTGGATGGGAACAAGATTGTATACGGGATTAAAACAGCAAAAAGGCAAAATATTTTCCGTGACGAAATCTTTAAGTTTGCCAATGCTATTGAGGCTGACCTAATCCTGATTATGGCCGACAAGTATGAGTCATACGTTAGGGATGGCGGTAAAAAGTCATCCTCTAAAATACCCATAATGTGCATTGCTCCACGAGTACGCAGGTTGCAAGGGTTTACCTAGAATGTCATTTTACTCTTAAGCCTTAAGGGTTTACCGAACACACACATCAAATGCCCAATACCATAATGGATTGGGGGAGGTTATTGTCTCCCAAGCGTTTCGGTGAAGCTGAGGATAGCAACCAGCTAATCGATTCTCGCTCCGCATTTCAGCGGGACTACGATAGGATAATTTTCAGTTCAGCCTTCCGCAGGTTACAGAACAAAACACAGGTATTCCCCCTGCCGGGTAGCATTTTTGTGCACAATCGGCTTACCCACAGCTTAGAGGTTGCCAGCGTAGGGCGCAGCTTGGGAAATAATGTGATTGGCTTTATAAACAAGCAAAGCAGTAATGCCCACGCTTCGCTTGTGGAACAAATACCAACTATAGTCTCCACCGCTTGCTTAGCACACGATTTGGGCAATCCGCCCTTTGGCCATAGCGGCGAAGAGGCTATCAGAGATTATTTTATCCGCAACTCCGAAAGATACAAAAGCAACCTTTCGCAAAAAGAGTGGGACGATCTTATAACCTTCGAAGGGAATGCCAATGCGCTTAGGCTACTAAGCCAAAAGATGGAGGGCAAACGAGAGGGCGGCTTTCGGCTCAGCTATCCGGCTTTGGCCTCAATTGTAAAGTACCCCTGGGAGTCGGGCAAAACAGGTAAAAAGAAGATGGGCTTTTTTCAGTCCGAAAAGGAGTGGTATAGCCAGATTGCCAAGGCATTGGGCCTGTTCAAAACCAATGATTCTCCCCTCACATTTGCTCGCCACCCCTTGGTGTTTTTGGTGGAGGCTGCCGACGATATCTGCTACCAAATTATGGATATCGAGGACGCACATAAGCTCAACATCCTGTCGTACCGACAAGTGGAATCCCTGCTTCTCGAACTTTTTGCTTCGGAGGAAGATGGCCCTTGGCTTACCCGAATTAGACAAACCCTTAATGAAGTATCCGATGAGAATGAAAAGGTCTCCTTTTTACGAGCAGTGGCTATTGGCAAGTTCACCAATGAATGCTCATCCCAGTTTCAAGAAAACTACGAGGCCATTATGCAAGGGAAACTAGACCAATCCCTTTTCAGCCTATTTCCACCTCAGCTAAAATCGGCCATTGAAACTATTAGAGCCATCTCCGTTGAAAAGATATATAACCACCGAACGGTGGTAGAAATAGAGCTGGCCGGATACAAGATTATCGGTTCACTGCTCGATAATATCTGCCTGGCACTTACCGATAGCAGCAATGATTATGCACAAAAAGTGTTAAGGCTTATCCCCAATCAATATATCCTTCCTAACGCCTCTACCTACCAGCGTCTCATGTCCTCTGTCGATTTTGTGTCGGGCATGACCGATGACTATGCCCTAAAAATGTACAGAACTTTTGAGGGCATCACTATCCCCGGCATATCCGGTTAGCAATTCATTTTTTTGTTATCTTTAAGGAGCAATGGGAATTCTGTTGTTTAACTAATCCCCAACGAATTATGCTTCTCGACTACCACATGCACACGTACCTATCCGACGGTCGGCATAGCCATGAGGAAATGCTGCTATCGGCAGCCTTTTTGGGTGTCGACGAGATTGGTTTTAGCGATCATATCTGCCTAATTCCGGTACCTTGGGCGCTCCCCCTAAATAGAATAGATGAGATGATTGAAATGGTTCAGTCCACTCAAGCCGCAAACACCAAAGGGGTAAACATTAAATTTGGAATTGAAATGGATTATCTCCCAGGTAAAGAACAGGAGATTGAGAACCTGATCAATAGGCTACCACTCGATTATGTGATTGGTTCGGTACATTTTGTAAATGGATGGAATTTTGACACCAATGCCAAACAGTTCGATGCCATTGATGTGGATCAATTCTACAAAGATTATTTTAAGCTGGTTCAGCAATCGGCTACCTCGGGTCTTTTCGATATTATTGGCCACTGCGATTTGGCCAAAAAGTTTGCCTACTACCCCTCATTCCCGTTGGATGAGCTGTACGACGAAACCGCACAAATCTTTAAGGGGTCCGATGTGGCTGTGGAAATTAATACCAGCGGACGAACCAAACCGTGCAACGAGTTTTATCCGGCACCCCAATTTATGGAGCGATTAGCTCATCATAAGGTTCCCATTACCCTTGGCTCTGATGCCCATGTGGAACAAAATATCTCGCAATACTTCCACGAAGCCATTGGGGCACTTAAAGCCTTAGGCGTTACCAAAATTGCCCGCTTTACCAAAAGGCAAAGGGAAATGGTGGAGCTTTAACAAAAAACACTACACCGATTTTGTACTCAAAACTAGAACGCCGCAACGGCAAGTGTCATTATCAATAGCGTTATTGTGCTTACACCCGATAAGAAATAACCCGTTTTTGACAGCTCAGCCAAGTAAAACTGATCGCCACGCCGTTGGAATGCAGTAGGAGGCGCATTGGATGTGGTAATATCAGTTGCCCAAAAGCTGGTGTCGAAATAGAATTCGTTAACAAACGATTCGTCAGTGGAGAGGGTAAGAAAGCAGCGAAACGACACGGGACTTCTATCGGGCTGAAACCTGTATTCTCTCCCATTCTTAACTCCATTCGATGAGGAGATTTTCACTTTGGTACTCAAACTCTTATCGGGTAGTATAAAGGGATCGTAAGCTAAATAGGTCGGTGCTTGGGTAATATAGGATTGGGGCGGTATAAAATCAATAATACTTAGGGGAGAGAATCTGTGGCTCTGCCCATTGACAATTAGCGACGACTTAGCCCAGTTAACATAGACAGGTTTAGACAGTTTGTTGTTAATCTCAATAATTACCGGACCATACATCCCGTCAAAGCTAAACCAAACCAACACGCTATCATTCTCAACATAAAAGTCCTTACTTTCTCCCTGCTCTAAACTGCTGCTAAGTGTAACATATTGATAGCTTACACAGCTGCTAAAAAGAGTAACACAAAGGATAAAACCAAACCCAAAGGTGTAAGCCTTAAATCTTTTCAATAGGGATATCATTGCGAGTCTATTTTAGGGTGAAGAATCCGTAACCCTTATTCCACAAATAATATACCATTTGAACAGCGTTTGACAGTACAAAACGGCCAGGTTCAAAACTATGAAAGATGCCCTCTCCGGTTTTATCAATGAAATTGATAAAAGGAAATAAACGATCAAAAATAGATATCAACATTGGTACAACTTACGTTTTTTGTTTAAACCTTTGCATATACAATCATAGGTTTTTTAAAAACCCTAAATGACTGATAACCTGACAATAGTATAACATTAATTTTTTCTAATGCAGGCTAAATCTCTGCACCCCACCATGCAAAACGTACTCATCCTTCTAGACGATCTATCAACCTGGAAACCATACTACCAGACCGATAGCGTGATTACTGCTACAGAATACCTTCAGCAAAAGGTGCTTTTGGAGCCAAAGCTGGTAATTAACCTTTGCAGCGATATTAGCTACAACTCCGAGGGGTACTACTGCTCATTACTGGCTGCTGTACGGGGACAAAGGGTTATTCCCAGTGCCGAAGTGCTCAATAAGCTCGAATCGGGTGCAGGCATTAGAATGGATAGTGCACTGCATAAGCTTTGCCACAGTTGGATAGAGAAAAACGGTATCTCGGCGGATACTTGGCACCTCTACGTTTACTTTGGCACCTGTGCCGAGCCGGGCCTAGAGAAAATTGCACGCTATGTTTTCGACCACTACCAATACCCCATCCTAAAGGTAACCCTTAATACCAAATCGAAAAACCAGATAGAGAATGTGGCTCCGGTTAAGCTAACGGAACTGGACGAGGAGCAGCAAACTCTGTTTGCTAATGCTTTGGACAGCTTTAACAAGAAGATTTGGCGCCAGCCCCGCTCCAAAAAGAGCCCCCGATACGATTTGGCCATATTCTATGATCCCGGCGAGGCGTTCCCTCCTAGTAATAAGAGGGCACTCTCTAAGTTTATAGACATAGCCAAAAAAATGAATATCAATGCAGAACTTATCACAGAGCAAGATCTGCTAAGGCTCATGGAGTTTGATGCGCTGTTTATTCGGCAAACTACTGCGCTAAACCACATTACCTACCAAGTGGCCCAAAAGGCCAAACAGGCAGATATGGTGGTTATTGACGATCCCCTATCCATTATTCGTTGTACCAACAAGGTGTTTTTAAATGAGTTGCTTACCAAAGAGGGTATTCCCTCACCAAAGTCTACACTGCTATTCAAATCGAACCTAAGCACTTACTCCAAGGTTGTGGAGCAGTTGGGAATACCTTTTATCCTAAAAATTCCTGATGGCTCTTTCTCTCAAGGGGTAAAAAAGGTTAGCACCGAGGAGGAATATCATTCTGTACTTTCTGCTTTTTTTGAACATTCGGCCATTATGCTGGCACAGGAGTACCTGCCTACCGAATTCGACTGGCGTATTGGGGTGCTTGATGGTGAACCGCTCTTTGCTTGCAAGTATTTCATGGCCAAAGGCCATTGGCAGATTTACAACCATAAGCAAGCCGGGAAAACCAGCTGCGGAATGGCCGAGGCTGTGCCCATATATAAGGTACCAAAAGCCATTCTTAAGAATGCGCTTAAGGCTACCTCGTTTATCGGAAAAGGGCTGTACGGTGTCGACCTGAAATTGGTAGACGATCGAGCGGTGGTAATTGAGATAAACGATAATCCCAGCATTGACCACGGGGTTGAGGATGAAATCTTAGGCGATGAGCTATACTATCGAATTATCAACTATTTTGTTCGCCACTTGGAGGATAAACACCACTAGTCATGCAACCGCATATTGCTATTCAACCTGTCAGCCTAACCGACTTACCTGCTCTTCTATCCATAGAGAACCTCTCTTTTGGGCCGGATGCATTTAACTCGCGGCGTTTTAGATATTTAATCAGCTCTCCCAACGTACACTTTGTACTGGCAATGATTGATCAACAGGTGGCCGGATACCTGATTCTGCTCACCCGAAAGGGAAGCAAGCGCATACGTATTTACTCCATTGCCACAAGCCCTTGGCACAGAGGAATGGGGGTTGCTCAGCACCTTTTAAACTACACTAAAACAAGGGCCCGGGAGCAACACATGGACCTAATAAACCTAGAGGTTAGAGAGGATAACGACAAGGCCATTGCGCTCTATACCAAAGCAGGATTTGTGGTAAAAGGGAAACGAGAAGATTACTACCAACCGGGTGTTCATGGGCTGGTAATGTATTTTTACCTATAGATGTTGTTGGTTCGATTGTTAGTGCGCATCCAACCAGTTTTGCCCTACACCCATATCCACTACCAACGGAACAGAAAGTTTTAGCACATTCTCCATGCTATCCTTCACCAGCTGTTTTACAGCTTCCAGTTCAGGTTTATACACATCAAAAATCAGCTCGTCATGCACCTGAATAATCATTCTGCTTTGTAATCCCTCCCCTCGCATCCTTTTATCAATGGTTATCATGGCAGCTTTCATCAGATCGGCAGCCGATCCCTGAATGGGCGCATTGATTGCGTTGCGCTCGGCAAATCCGCGTACGGTTTGATTGTTAGAGTTGATATCGGGCAGGTATCGTTTTCGCCCATATAGGGTTTCCACATATCCTTTTTCTCGCGCATGCTCCACACCCGAATCCATAAAGGCTTTTACCTCTTTGTATGTATCAAAATAGCTATCTATCAAATCTTTTGCATCAGTACGGCTAATTCCCAATCGTTGTGAAAGGCCGAAGGCCGAAATTCCGTAAATCATCCCGAAGTTTGCTGTTTTAGCGCTATCGCGCTGCTGTCGGGTAACTTCGCTAAGTGGAATCTTATTTATTTTAGCTGCCGTTGCCGCATGGATATCCTCTCCATGAACAAAGGCTTCGAGCATGCTTGGGTCTTGGCTTAAATGCGCCATAAGGCGTAGCTCAATCTGCGAGTAGTCGGCTGAAAGCAGAACAAAATCCTCACCCGAAGGGATAAATGCCCTGCGGATCTCCCTTCCCCGCTCTTCGCGAATAGGAATATTCTGTAGGTTTGGATTGTTGGAGCTAAGCCTGCCGGTGGCTGCCACCGCCTGGTTAAACGAGGTGTGTATCTTTCCCGTTTTCTGATTGATAAGCGTGGGTAACACCTCAATATACGTAGAGAGCAGCTTTTTAACCGATCGGAAATCGAGAATTTTTGAAATGATGGGATGCCTATCCGCATACTTCATCAGCTCCTCTTCACTGGTAGAGTACTGTTTAGTACGAGTACGTTTGGCGTCGGGTGCTATTTTCATGCGCTCAAAGAGCGCTTCGCCCAGCTGCTTGGGCGACGAAACATTAAGATCGGGCATTCCGGCCATCTCTTTAATCTCCTCATCCAGCTGCACCAACTCCTTATTTAGCTGTACCGCATAATCTTTTAGGGCCTGAGTGTTGATGCTAACCCCTGCATACTCCATGCGGGCCAATACCCCTATTAGCGGTTCCTCAAGTGTATAATATAGTTCAAGAAGGCCCTCTTTCTCAAGTCGTTCCCACAGAATATTTTTTAGCCGAAGCGCTAAATCGGCATCCTCACAGGCATAAATGGCTACCTTTTCCGGATCCATGCCCCTTAAACTAATCTGCTTAGCTCCTTTTTTTCCAATTAGTTCCTCTATATCGATGGGCTTATAGCCCAACAGATTCTCCGAAAGGATATTGAGATTGTGCCGCATATCGGGCTCCAGAAGATAATGTGCCAGCATGGTATCATTGAGGGTACCCAAAAGCTCAATGCCATAATTCATGAGCATAAGCATATCAAACTTGATATTCTGTCCCACCTTGGCAATCCCCTTGTGCTCAAATAGCGGTTTGAACTTATCCAGCAGCCTGTTTGCAGATGCATCATCTGCAGGAACAGGAACATACCAAGCCTCAAAAGGCTGAATGGCAAACGACATGCCCACCAGCTTAGCGGTGTGATGCTCCAACCCCGTTGTTTCCGTATCAAAAGCAAATTCACTCACTACCATCAGCCTTTTTACAAGCGCATCTATCCCACTATCATCTTCGACTAATGCGTATGAATGGTCAACATCATGAATGGTTTTAAAAGCCGAAGCCTCTTGTGATGCTAGGTCATCAAAACCCACCTGCTCAAACAGTGAGGTTTGAATGGCCTTAGCCACCTTGGGTGGTTGAGCAACGGTTCCGAAAAGTTCCATGCTTAAGGATCGAAACTCCAACTCATCGAACAGCCTTTTGAGCTCTTCGGCTTGTGGTTCTGCAAGTTTTAGCTTCGCAAAATCAATATCCACAGGGACATCGGTTTTAATCTCCACCAGTATACGAGCCAAATCAAGCTGTTCGCGATTCTCTAGCAATTTTTGTTGTTGCCCTTTGGGCAGCTGATCAATTTGCTCAAAAATTCCCTCAATGGATTCGTACTCACCTATCAGTTTGGCTGCAGTTTTCTCGCCAATCCCGGGAACACCGGGAATATTGTCGGAGACATCGCCCCAAAGAGCCAGTATATCTTTGAATTGTGAAGGGTTCTTGATTCCATACTTAGTACATAAATCCTCTGCAGTAACGGTTTCCATATCGGCACCACTTCGTGAGGGTTTTACCATTACCACATTGGGGGTAAGCAGCTGTCCGTAGTCCTTGTCCGGTGTCATCATCAGCACTTCAAACCCCAAGGGTTCTGCCTGTTTAGCCAGAGTACCCACAATATCATCGGCTTCGAACCCCTGTTTCTCCAGAATGGGGATATTCATGGCTCTGATAATCTCCTTAATGATTGGCACAGCGGTTCTAATATCCTCCGGAGTCTCTTGCCGATTGGCCTTATACTCCGGAAACATTTCGCTACGAAAAGTTTTACCCGAAACATCAAAAGCAACGGCCACATGGGTTGGCTCAAGCTTTTTGAGCGCATCCAGCAGTGATTTGGTAAACCCGTAGATTGCTGAGGTGTTTTGCCCTTTACTGGTTTTTATGGGTCGGCTTATAAATGCGAAATAGGCTCGATATATAAGGGCGTAAGCATCAAGAACAAGGAGTTTTTTTGACATATAAAAGGGTTTATTGAAGCAGTAATACAAACAATGCATAACCATTGGGTTATGCATTATCAAAAATACGAAATAAAAACAGTATTCGCTATTTGCCCACTCTCTCTTTTAGAGCTCCGCCCCATTGAGTTTTAACGATTATCGTCGGCAATCCACTCCCCATAGCTGGTGGCCGTTTCATGCAACTTAAGCCTAAACAGCTTAACAGACTGGGGTAATCTTTGGGAAATTAGTGGAGCGATATAGATGAGCAAATTCTCGCAGGTGGGCTGAAAATCAACAGCCAAAATTTTACCTAAGGGCAACTCATCCCGTTTTTTATATAGCGCACTATTTATGGGTATCAGAAGTACATGATCAAATCGTTGAACAACCTCCTCGTTAACAATTCGTTTGAGCTGTCCAAAATCCATCACCATTCCGTAGTTGGAGGCATTCATATCCTTGCATGGCTCTCCAATAATGGTAACCTCTAGCTTGTAGGAATGTCCATGAATATTTTTACACGGCCCATCATAGCCCTCTAGCGCGTGGGCCATTTCAAAGGTAAACTCCTTGGTTAAACGAATGATTGCCATAACCTGATTTTATTGGGCAAAGTAAGGGTGAGCCAACCGGTTAGCCATTTATGCATTGCACTTTTTCAGGCACTCCATAATGGTTGACAGGTTGTTATTCCTCAAGAAATAGAATGTATTCTTCCCATCACGTTTCGAAGCTAAAACGCCTTTATCTTTAAGAATACCCAAATGGTGCGAAGTGGTTGATTGCTCAATCTTCAAAGCTTCATATATTTGGGTAACGGTTAACCGTTTGCCGTCTTCTAGCAGGGTAAGTATTGCCATTCGCATAGGGTGAGCCATGGCCTTAAGCATTCCGGCCGCATGTTCCAGATCTTCAACCCTAACATCTTTAATTCCCCCCATGTTTCTAAAAATTTGATGAACTACAAATATAGAAATATCCTAGAACTAATACTCAATGCCTATTTTTTCTTTTGGAGCATATACTCATGCCTTTTTTGAAAAAAACACGAATTGTTATCACTCTTAATTCGTGAAGATAAAGTGAAAATATACAACCTTGATGATAAAATATTGTTATTTTGCTGAACTAAACTTTAACACCTTTCACCTGTGGTAAACTCCAACAGTATCAGAGAGCCCATTGCCCAAGAGATGCAGAAATTCGAGGTGTATTTTGGCGATGTGATGAGCAGTAAGGTGCCCCTGCTAAAAACCATTACCAACTACATATACCGACGAAAAGGGAAACAGATTAGACCGCAGCTGGTCTTTCTGTCCTCGGGGCTAAATGGTGATATAAATCATTCAACCTATGTGGCTGCGGCGATGATTGAACTTTTACACACAGCCACTCTTATGCACGATGATGTGGTAGATGAAGCCTACGAACGTCGTGGGGCCTTTTCCATAAGTGCGCTTTGGCGATCGAAAATTGCTGTTCTGGCCGGCGATTTTCTTCTTTCCAAAGGATTGCTTATTGCTGTTGAGAATAATGAGTACGAACTTTTGAAGCATATTAGCAAAGCAGTTCAAGAGATGAGCGAAGGAGAGCTAATGCAGATTGACCAATCGCGAAAGATGAATGTGGATGAGGAAACCTACTTTGAGATAATTCGAAAAAAAACGGCAACCCTCATTGCTGCCTGCGCTGTAACCGGAGCCCAAGCAGCAGGAACTACATCGGAACAGCAAGAAAAGATGTACAAGTTTGGAGAGTATTTGGGGCTAGCCTTTCAGATTAAGGATGATATTTTTGACTATGAGGCAAAAAACTTGATAGGCAAACCCACAGGCAACGATATTAAAGAGCACAAGCTAACCCTTCCCCTAATCCATGCATTGTCGAAGGCGAGCCCTAAAGAGCAAGCTCGCATACGTGCGCTTATGCGCAAGAGCAAACATAGCCAAAAGGCTGTGGAAGAAGTGATTCAGTTTACCATTGAAAATGGAGGTATCAATTATGCTACGGAGATAATGAACCAATATGCAAATCGAGCTCATGAACTTTTGGACACCTATCCCGCCTCGGAATTCAAATCGTCACTAGTTCATCTGGTAGATTACACTATAAAGAGAAAACTTTAAAATTTTCAGCTATGGTTATTCTGGATATTATCCTATTGGGAATTCTAATTGTTGCCGGGTTTATTGGCATACGAAAAGGATTTATAGGCCAAGCAACCAAACTAATCGGGTTAATTTTAGGGATTTGGGGGGCTATTCATTTTTCCGATTTCACTGCCCGACTTATTGCCGACCATTTCACGGTAAATACCAAATACCTATCCCTTATCGCTTTTGCTATCACTTTTACAGCCCTTTTGGTTGGTATTCACTTTTTAGGTATTATAGTGGAAAAGCTGGTGAATTTAACTCCACTTGGCATTGTAAACAAAGTGCTCGGCGCTGTTTTTGGCATTTTACAAATGGCTCTTATTATTAGTGTCATTCTTATTCTTCTAGAAAATCTGAACCAACGGTTCAAGCTAATCCCCAACGATTTTGGAGAAAAATCCATACTCTACAACCCCATAAAGAGTATTGCTCCCACAATCTATCCCTACCTTAGGTTTGAAGAACTTAAGGCCACTTTTGAAGACACCTTTGATTTAGACAAACATGGCGATAACCAGCAGTAAGCTATGTATTAGCCTTTAATTTTTTATCTTTGCGCAAATTTTTTACCCATGAACTTTGTTAAAGAACTTGAGTGGCGTGGAATGATTCACGACATAATGCCCGGAACTGAGGAGCAGTTACAAAAGGAGATGACCTCAGCCTACGTTGGGATAGACCCCACTGCCGATTCTCTACACATTGGCCATCTGGTTTCGGTTATGATGCTTAAACATTTACAACGCTTAGGCCATAAACCCATTGTGTTGGTGGGCGGAGCTACCGGAATGATTGGCGACCCTTCGGGTAAATCGCAAGAGCGCAACCTGTTGGATGAGGCCACCCTTAGGCACAACCAAGAGAGCATTAAAAGTCAGCTGAGCCGATTGCTCGATTTCGACTCGCAAGCCCCCAATGCTGCCATTATGGTGAACAACTACGACTGGATGAAGAAGTTCTCTTTTCTCGATTTTATTCGTGATATTGGCAAGCATATCACAGTAAACTACATGATGAGTAAAGATTCGGTAAAAAAGAGAATCAGCGGCGAATCCGGCATGGGGCTCTCATTCACCGAGTTTACCTACCAGCTGGTTCAGGCAACTGATTTTTTGCATCTCTACGAGAACTACAGCTGTAAGCTGCAAATGGGCGGATCGGATCAGTGGGGGAATATTGTTACAGGAACGGAACTTATAAGACGTAAGATTGGAGGTGAGGCCTTTGCCTTAACCTGCCCGCTAATAACCAAAGCCGATGGGGGTAAATTTGGGAAAACCGAAGAGGGGAATATCTGGCTCGACCGCAACCTAACCACGCCCTACAAATTTTACCAATTCTGGCTAAACTCTTCTGATGAAGATGCGGAAAGGTACATTAAGATTTTCACCCTACTTGACGAGCAATCCATTAATGAACTCGTTAAGAGGCACCAAGAGGCACCGCATCAGCGTCAGCTGCAAAAAGAGCTGGCCAAAGAGCTAACCATTATGATTCACTCCCAGGAGGATTACGAAACGGCAGTGGAAGCATCAGAAATTCTTTTCGGAAAATCAACCTCAGAAATTCTATTTCGCATAGACGAAAACACGCTTTTAGCCGTTTTTGATGGTGTGCCCATGTACAGCATTCCTTTATCCGTTATGGAGAGCGGTATTCCACTTTCAGAACTGGTAGTGGAGAAAACGGATATTTTCCCCTCAAAGGGTGAACTCCGAAGAACGGTTCAGGGCGGAGGTGTGAGTCTCAACAAAGAAAGAGTAAACGATGCCGAACTTATGGTTAACCATTCGCATCTTATCAATAGCAAGTATCTTCTTGTTCAAAAAGGGAAAAAAAATTATTACCTAATCAGAGTTGAATAGTAAGAACATCATGGAAAAACAGCAAACCGATTTTAACCTTAACGGAACCGCACTGGTTCAGTCTGTGTGGAAGCGAAAATACATACTCTTGGGCATTACTGTGGTTGCATTAGTAGTATCCTTGGTTATCTCCTTCCTAATCACTCCCATGTATAAATCCTCAGCAATCCTCATTCCTAGCTCGGCATCACAAGCCTCAAAGGATATGTTTGTCTCTACCCGCTCCGATGGGATTACCGTTTTTGGTGAGGATGAAGAGGTTGAACATCTATTACAGATCCTATCGTCAGAAACCCTTAGGGATATAGTAATTGACAAGGAGAATCTATATAATTACTATGGAGTTAACCCCCAAGGATCACATGCGCTATTTAAGATCCATGGTATCTTCTCTTCGAATGTCTCTTCTAGTCGAACTCACTACCGCACTGTTAAAGTTACTGCTTTTGACTCAAACCCTGCCAAAGCAGCCCAGATTGCCAACACAACCATTACAGTTGCCGACAGCCTAATGCGAAGTATTAAGGGCGAACTGGCCCATAAGGCCTATGAAACTGCGAAAGAACAATACCAAAAAGCCTTAAACGAATTTTATCAGCTAACCGATAGCATGTCTTTGGTTATGTCAAAAGGCGTTCTCGACCTACCAAACCAAGCCAAAGAGGTAACCAAAGCGTATGCCGAAGCGCTATCATCAGGTAAAACTGATGCGGCCAAAAGGATTAAGTCCTACATGGAGGAGCTCTCTTTGCATGGTGCCCAATTTACCCGATATGCCTTTACCATTGAAAACAAATCGAAGCATATTGTTGGTATGGAAGAGGGCCTACACTTTCTTGCCATTGAAGCTGAAGGCGAAGTTCCTTCGTTCTTTGTTGTTGACCGAGCAACCCCATCGGATAAAAAAGCAAAGCCCAAAAAGGCCGTTATTGTTGTGGTATCAACCCTATCAGCACTCTTCTTTGCGGTGTTTATTTCTATTTTTATTGACTTTTTCCGACACTCCATTCTGCATAAAAAAGATTAGTGAAAAAGCTGGTTGACATACTGCTGATCATTTTTTTTAGCCTTGCTTTTATTGGTGTAAATGCATACTTTACCCTTCACCAATCCTATTTAGTCAGCCTTATCCCATTTGCACTACTGGTGGGAATGTGGGTGTTTTTTGCTCCCAAAATCCTGTTTTTTGGGTTGGCGCTGCTGGTACCCCTGTCTGTTTCGCTTAGGGTGCTAGTCCCAGGACTCGATTTTGACTTCTGGTTTCCCACCGAGCCCATGCTGGTCTTTCTGCTCGTGATGATCATCCTAAGGTCAATGCAAGAGAATTTTTTCCAAAAGGAACTGCTTAAGCATCCGGTTTTTATCTCCATGCTTTTTTACCTAGGGTGGATGCTAATCGCTATATTCCCAAGCGAAATGCCTATTGTATCTTTAAAATACGTCTTAGTTCGATTCTGGTTCTTAGGCATTTTCTTCTACCTCAGCTATTATATTTTTAAGAACAACCCTAAGCAGATCAATCGATTTATTTGGCTATTCCTGGCCGGACTTGGCATAGCTGCCTTATATGCCATACTTAACCAAGCATCCAGTGGCCTATTCAATCACCAGGCAGCTTACAGATCTCCCTCTCCATTGTTTGTTGATCACACTTCATATGGGGCAACGCTGGCTTTTATGGTACCCTTTGCCATGGCAATGGCCGTTAACGCTAAAAACGGCATAGCCAAAGTTTTGAGCTGGACAATGGTGGGCTATTTTGTGTTTGCGCTTGTCCTCTCCTACTCACGTGCAGCTTGGCTAAGCCTTGTGCTGGCCATAGGTGTATGGGGGCTTATCTGGTTGAAGATTAAGTTCCGAACCATCCTTATTACAGGGGCTGTGCTTATGGGTTTGTTTTTTTCGTTCCAGCACGAGATTATCTACCGAATGGAGCGAAATACTACCGACTCAAGCGGTGACTTTGCCGAGCATATCAAATCCATGTATAATATCCGTTCGGATGCCTCAAACCTTGAACGTATCAACCGATGGGATGCTGCTTGGGAGATGTTTAAAGAAAAGCCTTTGTTTGGCTGGGGTCCAGGCACTTACCAGTTCCAATACGCTCCATTCCAAAAAAGTTACAACAAAACCATTATCAGCACAAACTTTGGCACCTGGGGCAATGCCCATAGCGAATATCTGGGGCTAATGTCCGAATCGGGATTACCTGCAACCATAGCTTTTATTGCTATCTGGGTTTTTGCGTTGCTCACCGCATTTAAGTTGATAAAAAAACCAAATATCTCACGTGAGCATCGAACCCTTGTTATTGCCAGTATCATGGGTCTTACCACCTATATCTCTCATGCTTTTATGAATAACTTTTTGGATATGGATAAGATTGCTGCACCCTTTTGGGGGTCCATGGCCATAATAGTAGCCCTTGAGTACTACTATAAAAATAGGGACAGAAAGGAAGACTTAGGAAAAATCGAATCCTAAAATTGAGATATCGTCAAACACCATTATTTGACCCTCTTTAACCTGCTGGGTTCGGGTATGAACAATTTCCTCCACATTTTGATTTATGCTCTTGCCATTGGAGATGCTATTCTCTAGGAGGCTATAGTCCAATACTACCTCTCCATTGGCTGAGTACTCCACAAGCCCATCGGTATAGCACAACAACTTGGAAGATGGAACAACCTTAAGAGTACCCACATTAATCACGGGAATCTCATCTACCATACCCAGCCCTACACACCCTGTATCAAGGAATACAAGCTGCTCATGATTATCATCGCAAAACAGTGGAGGGTTATGACCTGCATTTATATACTCTAATGTTCGACGTGTGGGGTTATATCTCCCAATGAAAAGGGTAATAAACCGTTCTCCCTTGGCTGTGCCCATCACTAGGTCGTTAAGTCGCTCAACGAGCCCTGTAAGCGAAATCTCTTGGGTAAATAAGGCTCTGAGGTTGGCTTGAAAGTTGGACATAAGAATTGCCGCAGGCATACCCTTCCCCGACACGTCGGCAATACAGAATCCTACCTCCCCACGCTCAAGCTGAATCACATCAAAAAAGTCGCCGCCCACCTCTGCGTGTGGCTGGTAGTAAGCGTGAATATTGACACCTGGGATTTGTGGTAAAGTATCTTGATTTGGGATGAGCAGATTCTGCATTTTTGAAGCCAGCTCCAACTCCTTCTTTAGAGCCTCCTGTTGCAAGGCCTTGTGGAAGAGTCGGAGGTTCTCAATGGCTACAAAAATAATGATAGAAAGCGTTTGAACAAAGTTAAGGTGCTTAATGGAAGCGCTCACTCCTTTAGCCTCCTCTTTGGTGTCTGCTATAAGCACATATGCAACCTGTGCATTGTTCTGAATAACCGGAATAACGATATCAAACTTTTGCAGCACCTTGTTGTCCGAAGTGCTTACAAAAGAGATTTCAGTAAGTTCCAGCAGATCACGTTCAACGCTAATATTATCACTTATGGATGCAGGACAATTGCTAGATAAAAGGAGCTTCCATTTATTCTCTTCGTACAAGAAAAAAAGGACTCTATCAATGCCCAGATCATCGTTTAGAATTCTTTGGAACCGCTCTAGCAGGTCATCAATCTTCATGTCACTGCTAATTGCTTGCGCCATAGCAAGCAGCGTGTTAAGTTTAAAGGTACTTAACATTAACCTTTTGGAAGAGCTAAGTGACATGTTAATCGGTTAAAGTTAATATTTCCCTACCACAGATTTTACCCCAAAACATCGAAACTAAGTTACATTAAAAATAGCATCTTTGGAGCATATAGCAGAAAAAGACTTACATCTTATTAAAATTTGGCCGATAACAAGCGAAAGCCTATCTTACTCGCTCAGAGTAATCACGTGTGCGGGAATCTACCCTAATCTTTTGACCAATCTCAATGAATAATGGAACGTTAACCTTAGCTCCGGTTTCTAGCGTAGCCGGTTTAAGTGCTGTGGATGAAGCGGTGTCCCCTTTCAGGCCTGGTTCTGTATAGGTAACCTCAAGCTCCACAAAGGGAGGAAGTTCGCACGATAGCACTGCTTCCTTCTCGGCATGCACTACAACCTCAACATACTGCCCCTCTTTCATCAGATCGGAGTTTTCAAACATATGCTCGTCTACGGTAATCTGTTCAAAGGTTTCCTGATGCATCAGATGGAAGCCCATCTCATCTTTATAAAGGAACTGGTAGGGTCTACGTTCAACCCTAACGTCATTAATTTTTACTCCGGCACTAAAGGTATTCTCAATCACTTTACCGGTTTCAAGGTTTTTTAGTTTCGTACGCACAAAGGCTGCTCCCTTACCGGGTTTCACGTGTTGAAACTGAACGATAGTATACAGCTTTCCATTAAATTCAATGCACAATCCATTCCTAAAGTCTGCAGTTGTTGCCATAGTTCTGTTTTTGATTATTTGGTTATAGCACAAAAGTAGCTATTTGCTTTTGTCTCATACCAAAAGTATCCTGATTTTATAGCTTTAATTGAAATTTCTACTCAATTTGCTATCGAACTAAGGCATCAAAAGAGTGTCTAAGACCGCTGTACTTCTCCAAATCGCAATAGATTGATCCTAAGAAGATATCAAACTTAACACGAACCGGGATATAATTTTTATCGTTAGAAAACCATACAACCATGTCATCCTCTTTTTTAAAAACTCTACCGGTAATCACAATTGGAATTAACTTAATGCAGTGCACGTAACCAATGCCCGTTTTAATGGTTTCGTATCCCACAAAACGCACTTTAAGAGTATATAGCTCATCAGTGAAATAGGTCTCTACCGAAAGGGTATCTCCCACTTTAAGCGGTTTATCTAAAAGATGATTTCTAAGGTAGTAGAATGCCGAAAGGATATCATGGCTATCCTTGGGGGTTAGCACTTTCCCTGTGGCGGTGCTATGCACAATTGTGGAATCGGATCTGGACCAATGATCGAAGGTTTGAACGGTGTACTTAGAGTAACGCCCCTCATTAATATCGCGAATGGCCATGTAGGGTAGGTCGGAGGCGGGATTGGTAAAACTTTGGTAGATATCGTTCACCTTATAGAGCTTATCTAGCACACCCACTGTCCTAGCATTAAGGAACAGGTGGTTTACCTTCTTTCCATCGTACTCTCCGTCCCTAACCTCAAGAGTTGCCTTTCCGCCCTTCACCAGACCGTACTTAAGGGAATATTCCAAATACTCCCCTTTTTTAAAAGTATCCTTTTTTTGACCATTTGCTGAAGGGGAGAAGAGTAAGCTGAAAACAAAAATAAAGGTGGATAACCCTACAGAGCATTTAAAAGATTTTATTCTTGGGAATGGTAGCGATAAAATCCTTAAGGTAAAAGGGTTCAAAATATGCGACATCTTCGAATTGACCATTGTTGTATATTTTTTCAGCCTCCAGTATCATAAACCGTGCCGAAGGCAAAAACCCTTCCCAAAATAGGGCGTTAGAACTTGTTACAACTTCATTTAACTTTTGAGAACCATTCCCAAAAAAGAGGATTTGGTTGTGCATTAGCTCTTCACTAAACGACTGGGAGTCCAAAATTACTGCCTCCACCGATGTAATCGGATGGGCCTTGGGACTAAACCGTTGGGTGTAAACCTCCATGCGTCGGGCATCAATCATGGGGCAAAGTAGACTAGGTGAGAGGTTGGACAAATCTTTTTGTAAGATATCCACCATTCCCAGAGCCATAGCCTGAAGGCTTCCCACAGCAATTAGAGGAATACCCGCTCCATAGCACAGCCCTTTGGCCACCGAAACACCAATTCGTAATCCGGTGTACGATCCCGGCCCTTTTCCTACACAAACCGCCGAGAGATCTTTAACCGTAAGGTTTTGCCGGTTCAGAATCCTGTCAATAAAAATGGTTAACAGCTTGGAATGGTTATTGTCTTCAGATTGACTCTCTTCTAAATCGACAAGTTGGCCATGGTTGCCTAAGGCTACCGAGCAGGTACTTGTTCCGGTTTCTATACAAAGGATATAACCCATTTACGCACTTACTTAACATTAAACAGCTTATCCTGCGAAACCTTTTTTACAAGTTTTCCATCTTGGAGCCTACGAGAAATGGCACTAAATGGGCTTACTACTACTTCAACGCTATCGGTTAATCCTTCCAGAATCTCAATGTATCGGTTATCCTGTATCCCAGATTTTACGTACTCCATTTTGGCCGTATCTCCTCGTACCACAAATACCACCTCTTTGGCTTTAGCTCCCGTGGGAGCTATCGAAGTTTCCGCATCATCTCTAACCAGCTCTACTCCCTTGGCCAGGATCGAAACCGAATCGGAACGCGTAGTTACCGCCTGAATGGGTATAGAGAGTACTTGGTGTCGGGTAACAGTTTGAATATCTACTGTGGTGGACATGCCGGGCCTAAAAGGGTTGGCCATTCTCTCGTTGATTAAATGGCTATACGATTGGGGTATAAGCTGAATGCGCACTTCAAAAGTTGTAACCTGATCGGATGCAACTCCGGTTACGCTGGCCGAATTGGCAATTTGGGTTACCAAACCCTTAAAGTCTTCGTCCGGGTATGCGTCCACATAAATAAGCGAAGTGTCGTTTAGCTTCACTCTAACAATATCATTCTCATTTACACTCACCCTTGCTTCCATACGCGTCAAATCGGCAATGCGCAGTATTTCTGTGCCGGCCATTTGAGCGGTTCCCACTACTCGCTCGCCGGGCTCAACGCTCAACTTGGAAATAGTTCCAGCCATGGGAGCATAAATAGTAGTTTTGGCTAGGTTCTCATCGGCCTCTTTTAGCGATGCCTCGGCGCTGCTCACATTAAAAAGTGCAGCATCCATATCGGCCTTAGCCACCTGATAGGCCGTTTCGGCACTCTCAAACTCCGATTGCGAAATGGCATTCTGCTCAAACAGCTGCGTATTGCGTTTATAGGCCAACTCCGACTGCTTAAGCTGAGCCTGTGCAAGGGTTAATCGTGCTTTAGCCGAACTCACCGACGCTTCTGCACGATCACGAATGGACACATAGGTATCGGGCTTAATTCGACACAATAGCTGGCCTTTGGCCACCTTTTCACCCTCAATCACAGGCAGAGCAATTATTTCGCCCGACACCTCGGGGCTAATCTTTACCTCAATTACCGGTTCAATCTTACCATTAGCCGAAATACTCTCAATAAGCGTACGATATGTAGGATGCTCCACAACCACATCAATGGTTTCGGGCTTACCAAACCAACCCTTCTTTTTGCCAATTACGGCAATAACAATAAGTACCACTGCAGCAATTAGCAGATATCTAAATAACTTTTTGGATTTCATAGTGATTGTCTGTTATATGGTAAGGGGTATGCCCCGATAAAAATCAAGAATTTTTAGTTTGAAGATATACTCAAACTTAGAACTCAACAGCTCAGCCTCGGCACGTGCCAATCGAGTTTTTGAAGTGGTATAATCAAGCGAGTTGGCTAACCCCAGCGAGAATCGTTGCTCAACATATCTGAAAGCCTCCTGTAGGGCTGCCATATTTTTTTTGGTTGCTTGGTACTTATTAAATGCTGCCACTGCATCGGCTTGAGCCTGTTGAATGTCCTTAAATAGGATATTCTTTTGATAATCGAGGTTTAGCCTAGAATTCTCTAAACTTATGCGTGCATTGGAAATGGAGGTACGCACTTGTGATGCGTTAAAAATTGGGATGGATAGGCTTAATCCCACGTTGGTATTAGCATTATCCTTTATCTGATCTAAAAAGGGATCCTCTGAAAATAGCGGGTTGGAACGAAGTTTTTGCTGTGCCCCAGTACCCCAGCTTGCTCCAATTGCAAGCCTAGGGCTATTCCCTCCACGGGCAATAAGTACATCTTTCTCTGCACTTTTAACCCTTAGCTCGGCACCACGAATTTGGGGGAGATTGGCCAATGCTTCTCTATATATTTCATCTCTTTGCCCCGTAGTAGGTTCCAAACCTACCTCCACATTATTCGGTTTATAAATAGAAAAGCTCTCCCAATCACGAATATCCAACAGCTGGGTGAGGGTAAGGTACGAAAGGTCTAGCTGATTCTGTGCATTTACCAGCTGCAGCTCATCCGAAGCACGCTGCGCCTCCATCTCCATAAGATTACCCGACGGAAGGCTTCCGGCATCAACCAGTTTTCGGGTTTGCTCTACCTGCAGAGAGCTAAGCTCCAGCTGCATTTTAGCCGATTCAACAAGCTCGTGGTTAAACAGAATTTGAAGGTAGGCCGCGGCAATATTCAGTGAAATATCATTCTTAAGCTTCTCTACATCACTGAGAGAAGCCTGTAGGTTTAGAGCCTCTTGCCTGCGCGTATTGGTTAGCTGAAAGCCTTGGAATAGGGTTAGCTGAGTATTAATTGACATGCTGGACGATTGGATATCCATGCGCTCTTTTTGATTGGTAATAAAGTTGGTCGAACGGCCAAAGCTGTATGAATGGTTCGCCGAAGCATTTAGGCTTGGCAGAGCACTATGCCTGGCTCGAGTAAGCTGGTTCTCGCCCATTTTTACCTGCAACTCCTGCTGCTTAACCTGAATATTGTTCTCCTGTGCGTACTCAATACACCGTTGTAGAGTCCAATCGTCTTGTGTATAACCCATTTTGCCCATAAGGGCAACAACAGGAAGTGCTATAAGAAAACGCTTATAAAATGCCATATGGCGTTGAATGTTATTAGGGTAAAGGTTTTACGAAGATAGAGATATTTTTGAAATTAGAAGTCGGATTGGTTGAAGTTAGAAGGGATTAAGCTAAAAAATAAGCCCCAGACCTATGGGCTAAGCAACTAAATCTTCTAGTAAAGGACATTATCATTAGGGACAATAAAAAAACCCTTGCTAATTGCAAGGGTTTCAGACTGTTGACCCACCAGGACTATAAACATATTTACCCAACCTTACCTAACTTTATTACATTCATACTGTTAACCAATGGTTTAACATTTTCAAAAGTTAAGAAAAAACAGGCAAAAACAACCTAAATTAAAAAAATTCTTACCGCAATTCTTACCGCAGGAAAATTTTGTTTATCTTTGGAATATCAAACCAATACGATACCCCAAAGAAATGAAAACAAGGTTCTATTTAACCCGTCCAAATGCTAAAGAGGAAACCGCTATTTATTGCCTTTGCAATTTCCGATATAGTGAACTGACCGAAACAGGTATTCAGTACCGACCCACAAAGATTTATACAGGCATTTCCATTGAGCCAAAACATTGGAATAAGGCAAAGAATGAAGTAAGAGGTACCCACCCTAACCACCCGGAACTAAACCAAAGTTTAAAAAACATTACTGCAGACCTTACCAAACTTTATACAGATTTAAGGAATGAAGGCAAAGAGGTAACACCCGAACTATTTAAACAGGAATGGGATAAAATAGCCAACCCGACACCTAAACCGAAAAAAACGGAATTTCCACAATTTATTGAACAGTTTATTGAACGGGCAAAGGCAGACCGTACCCTTACCACAATTTCAGTATACCGGAACACCTTTAACCACCTTCAAAACTTTGCAGAATACAAGGGCATTGAACTAACCTTTGACGGCATTACATTGGACTTCGGGTTGGATCTACAGCAATATTTAAAGACAGAACTACAATTCCAACCCAATACCATTTGGAAGGTCATAAAGACCCTTAAAACCTTTATGAATGAGAGTTTAGACAGGAAACTTCACAATAATAAAGATTTTTTGAGCAAACGTTTTTCAGTGCCACAAATCGAAACCCCTTCCATATTCCTAAATGAAAACGAACTTCAAACCCTATGGGAAACCGATTTCAGCAATGACAAAAAGTTGGAAAAGGTAAGGGATCTGTTTTTAGTTGGGTGCTATACAGGGTTAAGGTTTTCCGATTTATCAAAACTAACCACCAACAATATTATAGAGTTTGAAGGGGAAAAAATGCTATCCGTATTAACCCAAAAGACCGGGAAACCCGTTTCCATTCCCTTGCATTACCAGGTTGAAAATATTATTGCAAAGTATGGGGGTACCTTACCGAAGGCAATTTCAAACCAACGGTTTAACGAATATTTAAAGGAAATAGGAAAGGAAACCGGGCTAACCGACACCATTACCATTGAGGAAACCAAAGGGAACCTAAAAACGCCTAAAACCTACCAAAAATGGCAACTGCTAACCACTCACACCGCCCGAAGGTCATTCGCTACTAATATGTTTTTGGCAGGAATTGACCCATTGCAAATAATGAAAATTACAGGGCACCGCACAATGGCAAGTTTTATGACCTACCTAAAGTTAGAAGGCAAAGAAAACGCATTGACTATAGCAAACAGCAAGTTTTTTAAGAAACCACAACTAAAAGTAGCAAAGTAATGAAAACGCCAAAATTAACACGTGAGGAAAATTTGCAATGTAATGTACAAGGAGTTTTAGGACTTGTTGAAGGTCATTATCAATACGAAGGCAAGGAAATGCCCACGTGCAAAGAAACAGAGTTTAGACTTACGATGCAGGGCAAAGATTACCCCGAGTATTATAGTAAAGAGTTGAAAAGGGAAGTAGAACAGCACGAAACATTTGAATTGCAGTTTATAGAAAAGGAATTACAATTCCTTAATGATGCACTGGACGCAGGGTTTAATTGTTGGGATTACTTCCCCTACCCCGATATTTACGAAGGTGGGGAATTTGAGAATACTGTTTTTACCGTAGTTGATAGCATTGGGTGGAAACTGTTTGAAAATAGAACCTTAAGGAAAATAGAGTTTCTTACGAAACGGAAACAGGCAATAACCCCCGAGCCTATACACGAAATAACCAGCCCACAAAACAGAATTACAATTCAATGGAATGGGCAAAAAAACGTTTTGGCTGATATCTTTAGGCAACTAAAAGGGATAAATAACAAAGAAGGTAAAGACGGTGAACCCCTTATAAGTAATTCTTATGAGGAAATTGCCGTTTTTCTTAAAGAAAATTTTTCCTGTTACATAGATACCGAGTTAAGTACAATTCTAACCACATTAAAAAAAGGTGATAGACCGAACACCACAAGGCGAATTATTATAGAAAAAGAAAAATAGACCCCTTTTAATCAAAATACTATACTAAACACTATACCACAAACTACACGGTATTTTACCCCACGTTAAGACGGGCAAACTTTGCGCTGTAACCAAAAATCAAAAGTTATGGCACAAATGTTTTTTTCAATTAGCGAACCCGAACTAAAAAACTTACTTCGGGAAACGGTATTAGAAGTAATTACCGAAAATCTACCCAACCAACAGCCTAAACAGGGCATTGAGCTACTAACAAGGCAGGACGTTAGCGAACTTTTGGGGGTATCATTAGTAACCCTTAACCAATGGACTAAAGACGGACAAATTAAGGCGCACCGTATAGGGAGCCGGGTGCGTTACCGCATTGAAGACGTAGAAGACGCACTACAGGAAATTAGGGTTCATAAAAGAAGGGGGGCATAACATGAAAACCAATACACCCCCCGACTTCAAAAGGTTCGTATTCATTCAGAATGAAAAACGGAACGATATTTTTGACTTACAGACGGAACCCGACCCCCGATTATTTACCTATTTCAGACTATCCGAGCCACGTACCCCGTTTTTAATTAAACAGGGAGCAAGGTATGTTTTGGAAAGTTGGAACAAAGGCAAAAAGGTGGGTTTTACGGGTCTTATTCCTGTTGGCACACCAAACTACTACTTTGGGGACATAGTGGCTAAAAACGCAAAGGGCAAGGCAAAGAACAGCCTTTTAATTGTCCACCTCAACGAACAAACCGCAACCCTTTATTATTTCCCGTCTTTTAATGTTTTCCCTTCGTTGAGAATGGGTTTTTGTCAGCAATTCATTAGAACTATTGGAATGAAAAAAGGGACTGATACCCCTACCAGTCCCCTATCAAACCAATACAACCCCGAAGGGAAGTAATGTTCAACAAATGTAGTGAAAAATGCCTATAGATTACATTAAAACTAAAGATTTGTTGATTGCCGACCCCGAAGGGTTAGAGTTTGAATTTACCACTAATGTAAAGACGGGTGAAATAAGACCCGTTGAGGTGGCTGAATACAACAATTTGAAGTTTATACGCAAAGGGGGTAAAATATTCCTTCGGGGTTCATTGCATAAGTATTTTAATGCCGGGAAACACAACTTTAACGATTTCCATTTTAACAACCTTACAAGTGTATTAGACGAACTTGAAACAGGGTTCGGAATTGACCTTCACACCGCACGAATTGAAAACGTAGAAACAGGGTTAAACCTCATACTACCATACAGCCCAAACAAGGTAATAAATTCCCTTGTACTTCATACGGGGCAACCCTATTTGAGTATGACAAAAGGCAAGGGGGTGGAATGTGAACACAAACAATATTACATAAAGGTTTACAACAAGGGGTACCAATACCACACTAAAGAAAATATTTTAAGATTGGAAATAAAGGTTTATAAAATGCAATTCCTGAAAACCCATAGAATACCACTAAAAACCCTTTCCGATTTGCGCAATATAGAGGTTTTAAAGGCAATGGGGGAACTGTTGGTTCGTATTATTGAGGAAAGTATTTGGACAGATCACAAGTTGACTAACAACCCGGTACTAACCGAAAAACAAAGGTTGCTAATTGCCAACGGGTCAAACCCAACCTTTTGGGAAAACTTAAAACCCACTGAAAACAATGATCCGAACTATAGCAGGAAACGAAAGGCATACTATAGGGAAATTGGAAAGTTTGAAAAATTAGTCGATAAATACGGCAATAACCTAAAAATGGATATTGTGCAAAAAAGTAGGGAAAAATTTACCGACTTATTGGAGTGGCATAGACACAATACACACCTAAAAAAAAGGGACAAATTTACCGCACCCATCACACCGGAACCAACACCCACGAAATGCCAAAAGGGGACAAATTTACACTGTAGTTATACGGTAAATATTCCCACCCCTAAAGTATGCCCGATAACCAACCTTAATATTTCAATGCAGAAAAAGAACAGCAAGTTTTTAACCCCGTTAGGGGTGGCATACTATTATAAAAACTATCCTTCAATTTATAAAGAGTTGGAAACCCGATTGACGGACAAATGGAAGGGGGAACCATTGGAAATACGGTTTAGAGAAATAGCCCATAGCGTAAGGAATGAGTTTAACAACCCACGCAATAACTACAAAAGAATGTTAACCTATCGGGGTGCAAAATTGTTTGATGACAGCCCCTATTTTACTAACCGTCTTAAACTATCCATGTATGTACAAAGAATTTGACTTTAACAGTTTGCAATTTGATCTTGACAGGTTAACCATAGAAGTTGAACCGTTAAACTTTGACTTTTTGAACTCATTACCCTATGACTTTGAACAACTAAAGATTGACCTTCATGCTATGAGTATCAATATTCAAAACATCTATTCTGATTGTCAATTAATTAAGTAAAAAATATGGTGCAAGATTATGGGGGTAATTTGCAGTAAATGGCAGTAAATGGCAGTTGTTTTGGCTGTAAATGACTGTTAAAAATGGACTTGCCGACTTCGTTAAACGGAATTTCCCGAAACTAAACGAATGAAAATGTTACAAAATTGTACGTTTTCACACTAAAAAAGGGGTATGAATAGCGAAAAACGAAAGGACAAAAAACAAAAGTGCACAAAATGCACACTTAAAAAAGGAGTGGACAAAGTGGACGCATTAAAAAGAGATCATACGAATTTAACACCATAAAAGAGGGGAAACGGACGGAATGAACGCCTTAAAAGAGTGAAAAACGGAAGGAATGGAAACCTTAAGGAGTAGTTTAATCGGGTGGGCACCCTGTAGACTACTTTTTTTATTGGCTGAGGTGGGTAAATCTAAAGATTTTAAAATAGTTGTTTTAACTAAATTCTTACCGCTATTCTTACCGCAAAGAAAAAACCCTTTTCCATTCGACTGAACTTCAAAGGGTTGTGTTCGCTGTTTGTTGACCCACCAGGACTCGAACCTAGACTAACAGAACCAAAATCTGCTGTGCTGCCATTACACCATGGGTCAATCCATACACTTTTCTATCGAAAAGCGGTGCAAATATAAAAGCTTTTTTATGGGCTGCAAAATTTTATCCCTTTTTATTTCACCTCTCTAAGGCTGCTGCCCCTCATCTCCCAGGTATGCCCCACCATCTCATCGGGCCAGCATAAGCTGTATTCCTGATCAGAACTCAAAAACGGGCGCATATTCATATCGATGAATACTCTTTTGCCCTCGGGCACTAAAAGGGTTACCGTTACATCTTGTGCTCTCCACTTTTCACCTGAGCTAAGGGTATAAAAGGGATCTACGCGTAAGAGGTTAGCATCAAACGTATAGGCAAGAACAATGTCCCTAGCGCTTTTACGGGCTAAATGCCCGGTAGCTCCACGCGAACGCTTCTTGAACTCCAGTTCAAAGCGGTCGGAATTACTCTTACCAATCACAAAAACTGGTTTCCCCACAATCTCAGGCTTGTCCTTATGCATATAGGCTATTGAATACTCTTCGATGCTAAAGGCATGGTACAGATCTTCCAAATGGGTAGGGTCGATGGCTAGGTGAATGGTACTGTTCGTCTCATCCTCCAAAACCAGCTCTATGCGCTCGGTAATATCCTCGCGAATGCTGAAGCTGCGGGCTTGAAAAAAAAGAACTAAGGCTAAAAATACGACAGCAAGAATCCAAGTCGTGGCGCTAGCAACAAATACAATCGAATCACGAATTTTAAACCTAAAAATCATTCTTAAGCCCAAAAAGAGTAACGCCAACAACGGAATAGCCAGTACGAAGTATAAAGGGATTAACAGCCAAAGCACAGACCCCAAATCAAACGTAGTGCGAAACAGTTCCACCAGCGTTATTCCCTCCGTTAAATCCAAACCGAAAATGGAAGGGAGGATGGACACAAATAAAGTACCGTGAAAGATTGAGAGGGTTGCGACCAACAATCCAACAATGGAGGTGCTAATAAATGCTACGGCTAAGATGATTCCTATTACCTTAAAGATAACGCCAAAAGCCCTGCCCAATACAATGAACACCTGCCCCAGTGCACTAAAAAGCTTTTGAAAGAATCCTGAAACATTCTGTTTCTCCAAATTCTCTTTCACTTTTTTGTACTCCTCTTTAACATTTTTCTCCAGATTAGAGAGGTTGATGGGTTCGCCCCGCATCTCCATCTTTTGGCGAGTGGTACGAGCTACGGGTGTTGCAACCCAAAGGATCAGATAGATTAGAAAACCTAGCCCTTTGGCCAAAAGTAGCGCCAAAAAGATTACACGAAACACCATTGTATCCACATTAAAATAGGCTCCTAGTCCTGCAGCTACACCGCCAATTATGCCCTTATCTCCATCACGGTAGAGCCTGCGACTGGTGGTCTCTTTTGCCTCTTCACCACCCTCTTCGCTCTCATCGCTAGGGTCATTATCCCCATTCGCAATCTGCTCAGGCCTACCCAAAGTATCAATGACAGATTCCACCATTTGCAGAGTGATGGTTTCCTGTCCATTGAGCATTTCGGCAAACAGCTCCGATGCCCGCTCCTCAATATCGCTTACAATCTCCTTTGCTTCAGGTGTACTCCCCAAGTGGGCATTTAGCGATTCCAGATAGCTTTCAAGGATAGCATAAGCATCCTCTTCAATATTAAAAGCCAAACCTCCTAGGCTTATTTTTACCGCTTTTTTCATGGCTGCACTTTTTTAGGCTTTATTACGAATTGAATTCACTTTTTCTACCAGCTGATCCCAGCCAGTCTCAAGACCCGATAAGTACTCTCTCCCTTTATGGGTAAGCGAGTAGTACTTACGCGGTGGACCCTGTGGCGACTCCTCCCACCTATAGCTAAGAAGTCCGGCATTCTTTTGCCGATTTAGTAATGGGTAAAGCGTACCCTCCACCACTATCATTTCGGCCTCCTTTAGCTTATTGATAAGATCGGTTGTATAGGCATCACCACGCGAAAGGATGGATAGGATACAAAGTTCCAACACTCCCTTACGCATTTGTGCTTTGGCATTCTCTACATTCATAGTATTCTGATTAGCTGTAAAAACATCACTCTACTTCTCTGAAAATGAGCGCCCAATATTCTCTGCATTAATCGTCTTTCCGGTCATCTCAAGCCTATCGGCAATGGACCTGGCTTCGGGGGTAACAATCCACAAAACGATATAGATTAGTATACCTCCCGCACCGGCAAAGGCAAATAATACAAAAAGGATTCGTAAAATCAATGGGTCTATATCCCAGTGGTAACCCAAACCGGAGCATACTCCACCCAATATACCCCCTTCGGGATCGCGAAACAAGCGGGGCCTCTTCCTGCCAGTATCCCCCTTTTGTGACGAAAAGTCCTCATCATCAAAATCGGAGGGCGAGCCCATAATGCCTATTACCCGTTCTACCTCAGCAATACTGATTACCATATCAGCACTAGGTAATTTAGCCCTAAAATGCTCAGCCATACGGCTCTCAATATCACCCATAATATCTCGCACATCTTTACTATGCCTAAATTTGCGCTCTAAACCCTCAAGGTACTCCTTCAGGCGGAGGTAAGCATCCTCCTCAAAGCTAAAGACCATGCCACCAAGGCTAACATTCACAACTCTCTTCATTGCCATACTCTACTCTTTACAGTATTATTTAATTGCAAATATATATTATTTAACACTACCTTGTTATACATACTACCAAATTATTTTAAGTAATTACTTTTATTCACGCCTATCATTCTGATTTTGTGTGCTTTTATTAGCATTAATATTTATCCGATTGCAGTTTCCAATTCAATAACCTACCTTTAAAAGAAAAAAATGGCGGCATTTTTTGAAGGAAATTTGAGTAAAATGGGGTTTAACAACCCGGGAACTCTTACACACATTAAGCCCCAATACTACTTAGCAAGTGGCTCTAGCCAAAGTGACTTGCACAACCTTATTGGGCACGAAATGGAAATCGCTTTTACAGGGCGTATTAACTGCATGGCTTGTGGAAAGGGAATTCCTAAAACATATGGTCAGGGCTATTGCTACCCCTGTTTTATCAGCATACCGCAAACGGAGGAGTGTGTACTAAGACCTGAACTATGCCGGGCTCATGAGGGTGTAGCACGTGATATGGAATATGCAAAAGCCCATTGCTTATCAGATCAGTACATCTATTTAGCCCTTTCCGGAGGGCTTAAAGTGGGTGTAACCCGACATAGCCAAGTTCCCATCCGATGGGTTGACCAAGGAGCTGTGAAAGCCCTCAAGATTGCAGTTACTCCCAATAGGTACAATGCAGGCTTGGTTGAGGTGGCTCTTAAAAACATTTTGGCAGATAAGACCAACTGGCGCAAAATGCTAACTGCCAATGACGAACCAATTGCCCTATTTGATCATAAGCAAAAGGCATTAGAGTTTTTAGCCAATCAGAATATGGAATATAGTATTGCTGATGATACAGAATTTACTATTGAGTATAGCGTACTAGCGTTTCCCAAAAAAGTTGTTTCGCTCGACTTTACAAAAACGCCAAAGCACCGAGGAAAACTGATGGGAATAAAAGGGCAATACCTTTTGTTTAACGACGGAACAGTAATTAATATTCGAAAACACGGCGGATTTTTTGTAACCATCAATGCGTAATCACTAACAGTTTCCCCTTGAAAAAACAGACAGTGCGAACAGCTAATGCTTGTTGAAAAACTTTCCTTATTCGCACTGCGCTCTAATAAAAAAGTCAGCCCTTATTTAAAAGGTTGATACAAACACTAATTCGAGATGAAGCACACAGAAACCCATACCGAAAGAGGGAGTACACAAAAGATTGTGGCCATTATTGGAACGCGAGGAATTCCCAACAGGTACGGAGGTTTTGAGTATTTTGCACAGCATCTTTCACGGGGTCTGCACAGTAAGGGCTATCATACCCTAGTTTTAGAACCCGGCGGGTTGATTAGTAAACCTGAAGCATATAACGGAGTAATCAGAATCCCCATTAAGCTCTGCCGTTGGCTCCCTCATCCCATCCAAAAACTGGAATACGGAATAAAATCCCTAATCAGAGTTAAAAAACTTAGTGCAAACGCCGCCATATGCTGCGGCTACTCGCCAGCCATATTCTTTCCTTTTTTTAGCAAAGGGTACAGAAATAAACTTATGGTAAACCTAGACGGACTTGAATGGCAAAGGGCCAAATGGAGTGCTTTTGGTAAAACCTTTCTTAAAATTAGTGAACGGCTTGCCGTACGATGGAGCGGCACTCCCATTGCCGATAACCCCGGGATTTCCCAATATATCCAACAGAAATATAACGTTTCGCCCAAGCTTTTGAGCTACGGTGTTTGCATTCCCGAAGAGACCTCCCCGCATAGCCCTTTGGCATTAAGTGGCTTTGAGCCCAACAATTACGGACTAGCTATTGCCCGAATGGAACCGGAAAACCAGATTGAGCTGATAATTCAGGCTTTTTTACAGGCTAAAAAACCACTAATTGTTGTGGGAGGGCTTACTTCAAAATACGCCAAGGACCTGTTTAAACGATATCATAACCAATCCTCAATCCTTTTTATGGGTCCGCTGTATCACGATCCTTCGCTTCAATGGTTGAGAAAAAATGCGAGAATATACGTGCATGGACATAGCGTGGGTGGCACCAACCCCTCACTATTGCAAGCTATGGCCAGCGGGTGCACCATTGTTGCCCACAACAATGAGTTTAATCGGTTCACTTTGGACAATGCAGGATTTTACTTTAACGACCAAAAACAGCTACAACAGCAAATTGAAAATCTGTGGGACTTTCAGAGCACAAAAGGCCACATGGCCAAAGAACGAGCCTCAGAACTTTTCTCGTGGGAAAAGGTGACAGATGGGTATGTAGAACTTATTGAATCCATTGGTTAGCCAAGGCTAAACCTCCAGAAAGTCAGAAATAATCCCATCAGAGATAAAAAAGTGCTGGGGTGCAATGCTAAGCACATTGTGACTTTGAGTGATCACTCCATGCTCAATATACTTTTGGGCATTTTTAATGATTTTTTGCGCCACCTTATCCCCAAACTGCTCTGACACTAAACCTAAGTTTAACCCCCAAATGGTTCTTAACGAAGTGAGCAGGAGATCATTCAGTTGATCTTTTGGAGTGAGCACTTCGCCTTGAGTGGCCACAAGACCCTCCTCAACAGCACTTGCCCATTGGGCAATAGAGCGCGGATTCCAGTCGCGGGTAGTTCCGCTATATGAATGAGCCGAAGGGCCTAGGCCTAAATAGGGTTTTCCATTCCAATAGGACGAATTGTGCCGTGAGAAACAACCCTCTTTAGCAAAATTTGAAATCTCGTAGTGGATAAATCCGTTTTGTTTCGCCAGCTCTCTAAGCGCATGGAACTGAACTACACTAACCTCTTCGGATACGGGGATAACATCTCCCCTACGAACGCTTCGGCTGAGGGGTGTACCCTCTTCGACAATTAGGTGATAACAGGAAAGGTGATTGATGGGAAGAGCAAAGGCTTGCATCAGATTACGTTGCCACACCTCGTTGCTAGAATATGGTAATCCGTAAATAAGATCAATGCTAATATCTTTGAAACCAACAAGCTGAGCTTCTTCTACCGATTGAATAGCTTGAGCAGCCGTATGCCTCCGTTCCAACTTATTTAGGTCGTAATCATTAAACGACTGCACCCCAATGCTAAGCCGATTAATTCCCAAATCTCGAAATACTTTTAGTCGATCCCTATTTAGATCGTCAGGATTGGCCTCTAGGGTGATTTCAGGATTTGTCGAAAGGGTATATCTTGTAGCAATCTCTGAAAGAATCCGTTCAATTTGCGCAGGCGCCATCAACGAGGGTGTTCCACCTCCAAAGTAGATGGTATCTATTGCCCCATGGGGCAAATAGCTATGCCTCAGCACCAATTCCTTACCAATTAAATGCTCAAAATCGGAAATTCTATTCCCGGATTCAACGGAGTAAAAATCGCAGTAATCGCATTTATGCTTACAGTATGGAACATGGATATAAATACCCCACATATGCTTATTAATAACGACCCTTTTATGGTAAAGGGTTATATTTGCAAAAATAAACCAATAATATGTAACCCGCCGCGGGTTTAACATAAAACACACTATATGAAGAGCTATAAAATTGCCATCGGTTGTGACCATGCCGGATACCCTGCCAAAGAGGTTTTACGCGAACACCTTTTAGAATTGGGCCATACCGTTAAAGATCTTGGTGCTTTTTCAACGCAAAGCGTTGACTATCCTGACTTTGCTCGCCCTGTTGCTCAGGAAGTCGCCAATAAAAACTATGATCTAGGCTTTGTAATTTGTGGCAGCGGAAATGGGGTTAATATTTCCGCCAACAAGGTGAAAGGTATTCGCTCTGCACTATGCTGGATCCCGGAGATTGCCGCTTTGGCTCGTCAGCACAACAATGCGAACGTTTGTGCTATACCCGGCCGATTTACCACCGATGATCAGGTGAAAGAGATTGCCAATGCCTTTTTAAACGCACAATTTGAAGGAGGCAGGCATAGTGTAAGGGTAGATAAAATTGAACCCTAATAGTGCTGACAAAAGCCTATTTTTTTATGGCTTTCACCACATGGTTAGCGGGTAGGGTTACCATTAAGCGGTGAGAAATATGATCGATTTTCACCGCCAACCTATTCTTGCCTTGGTGGCTAACCAGTTCGCCTTTTAATCCGGAGAGTGAACCAAAACTGATTTCAACCTCATCGCCCGGTTCAAGCTGTTGATCAACAGCCTCAATTGCTATATTTTCATTCAGCAGCGCTTTTAGCACATCAATCTGCTCCGGGGGTATGGGAGCCGGTTTGCCCTCAAAAGAAATAAATCGAACTAACCCTTCGGTGCTCTGGACATTGTAAAAATCAGTCTTTGCAAGTTTAACGAACACGTATGAGCTCAGAAGCGGTTCTTCCACCCATTTTTTTCGATCGCTCCACTGTTTTAACCGTTTTTGTAAAGGCAAATAAGCTTCAAAGCCTTGCGAAAGGAGTCGTTGATAAACCTTTTTCTCATTTCGTGACTTGGTATAGGCGGCATACCACCGGGTCTCTTCCTCTCTATTCATAGCGAATCTCCCTTAAGTCAAATAATTCCAAAACAGTTCCAACGCTAAATACACCAAAGGTAGCGACACTACGCTGAGCAGCGTGGTTACAAACAGATTGGCCGCGGCCAAAACATCATCCTTCCCATACTGATGCGCCAGAACCACCATAACCGTTTGACAAGGCATGGCCGCTTGAAGCATCAGCACAAAAAAGGCCTCTTGCGCCAAATTAAACCCTAAATACCGTATGACAAGAAGATAAAAGAAAGATAAAAGCACTGGTACAAAAAAGAGCTTATTGAAGCTGAGCAGAAAAATACTATTTTGAAATACCGCCTTACGCAAATTCATTGAAGCGAGCATAGCACCAATATAAACCATAGACAAGGGGCTAGTGGTTTTACCCAATAGCTCCAGCGGTGCACCCACTACGGTCGGCAGCTTAATACCCAACAGCAAAAAAGCGATACCTAAGGCAATGGCACCAGTATTCATGTTTATCAAGCTTTTCCACCCCCCTTTTTGCTCCCCCTTATTCAGCTTATAGATACCAAAGGTAAAGGTGACGGCATTAGACGCTAGTTCATACATGGCCCCATAGAATATGCCGATTCCTCCAGGGAAAAGTGCATCTAATAAGGGGAATCCCACAAAAACGGTATTCCCAAGCATGGTGTGCAAGGAGTGGACCACCTGTTGCCTATGGGGCAGCTTTAAAAATCGGGACGAAAGATAACCCACGAAGTAAAGCACACCAAAGTTCACAAAGGCCAAGCTAAAAACGATAACCCCATTACGAATTAGCTTGGGATCATAGTCGATATTACTAAATGTGCTAAAAATGAGTAGCGGAAGCGTAAGGTTTATAATAATCCTAGCTAAACTCCCCTTGGCCTCATCAGAGATTACTTTACGCCAATATGCCAGTGCTCCAATGCCAATAAGGATGGCAAACATGAGCAGTTGATGTACTATTATACCGGTAGCCACTCCCTAATTCTCCCTTTTAGAAAGCAAGTCTCACTAATATTTGAACGCAAATAATTAGCACAACCATGGCAATGGGATATACTGCTGCATAGGCCTTACCGGGCAGATTACTAGAGGTTAAGGAGTCGCAAGCAGCTAACCCGGGAGTGCTGGTCATGCCCCCTGAGAGGGTTCCGATAAGCTCAAAAAAGTTGAGTTTAAAAAAGTATTTATTAAGCAGAACACCAACAACCATAGGAATAACAGTGATAAGCAATCCAAATAGGAAGAGCATCCAGCCATATGCGGTTACGGTTTCAATCAGGTGTTCACCCGCTTTGGTCCCTACTCCCGCTAAAAATAGCAACAGTCCCAGCTGCCTAAGAAGCTGATTGGCGCTCCCGCTCATGGTCCATATAATGGGGCCTGTTTTACCAACACTGCTGAGCACAATGGCCACCAGCAGAATGCCTCCGCTAAGCCCTAAACCCAGCGTAAAATACTCTGAAAAGGAAACCTCGAGATATCCGGCCAAAATCCCCAAAACGATGCCCAAAGCGATGGGTAAAAAATCAGTATCCGAAAGCATTTTATTATTATTCCCCAAGTATTGTCTTAGACTTGAGAACATTTCTTGGGGAGCTGCAATGGTAAGCTTATCGCCAAAGCGCACAGTGGTTCCCGGTGATGGGGCAATATCGATTCCGCTTCGCCTAATACGTGTAACCACTGCATTATAGTTCTGATAAAGGGAGATATCGCCCAACTTGCGACCTACAATCTGCTTGTTGGTTACCAATACCTGCTCAATATGGTATTCATTACTTAAATCGATGGTCTTATCGCTACGAGAGCCAATAAGAATTTCAACCTTGTCCAAAGCGGTTTGCGTTCCTACGGCCCGAATGATATCCCCTTTTTGTAAAACCGTATTATGCTTAGGGGTAAAACCGCGGTCATCATGCTGAATTCTTGAGATAGTAGCTCCTGTCATATTCCGAATCATCAGCTCGCTAAGCGTTTTCCCTATGACAGATTCATTTTCAACCACAAAGTATTGGTTGACAATCATCGGGAAATCGTTTCTTTGCTCCTGATCTACCCTAGCATTCTCCTTGTCGACACTAATCCGCATAAACCGTGGCAACAGCTTTATGAACAGAACCACCCCGATCACCCCAAAAGGATAGGCTATCCCATAGCCTATAGAGGCTAAAGGAGATGAACTTGCATCGATGGCTACGGTTAAGCCCGGGGTACTGGTAAGCGCACCGCAAAACAACCCGGCCATTAATCCGGTATCTATCTTAAAAATTAGCTGCAATCCCATAGCGACAAGAAACCCTGCCACAACGATGAGCGAGGCTAAAAGTGCAAATTTTCTGCCGTATTTTTTAAAGGAATCCATAAACCCCGGACCCGCCTGAATACCCACGGTAAAAATGAAAAGCACCATACCTAAGCGCTCTATCTCCGGGGGAATGATCACTTTAAAGTGGCCAAAAACGAGAGCCACGAAGATTACGGCAGAAACATCAAATGAGAAGCTGCCAATTTTTATATTACCTACCAAAAAACCGATGGTGATAATCACAAAAAGGGCAAAGATAGGATTCAATAACAGGTCCATAGTATGCTATTTTTCTACTCAAAGGTAATGAATGTATTGATGCCGACTCATCTTCCTCAACTGTTTTATAGCTTTTGTCGACCAAAAAGATATTTTTGGGAATATCCCGTTATCGACAGATTATCCGACGATTAGAGGATTTTTTCGTATCAAATTAAAAGAATAATGCGTACAAATCCTTGGGATTTACCGATGAAAAGCACTTTTTTGAATAAAAACTATTGAGCAATTGAAAAATAATTATAAAATTGCATTCCGTTTGACTTTGAAGATTTTTTCACATTTTATTCATTATTACTAACTTAATACCAATTAAAACACAAACTGTTTCAGCAATGAAATCATCAAAGAACAAAGTGCGGAGTATGAATAGTGATACTTTCCCCGCATCCGATGAGGTTAGCAAAAAGCGCAAGCTACAACCGTTAAAAAAAGAGAAAAATCTGAAACGTTCCTTTTTCGAAGACGATGAAGACGATGATGATATTCTTGATGAATTAGATTTTGACGTTGATTTGGATGAATTTGAAGACGACTTTGACGACGAAGATTTTGAAGACGACTTGTACGACGATGATGACTTATAAACGAATTTGTTTCTAATAGAAAAGGGGCTTCCGCCCCTTTTTTTATTGGTATCTCCACCTTTTATCGATAATGGTTTACTTCCAACTATTGTGGCTTATCCCCTTCTATCAACCACTTATCTTTAACATACACCTGCCTTTCAAAAGCCTGATCCAAAGAGATATAGGTTTGAGTATTGAGTACCCCGGGGATGTTCTGAATCGTATTTACCAATACCTCCATCAGATGCTCATTGTCCCTACAATAAATTTTACACAGCAAAGCAAACTCACCGGTTGTAAAATGGCACTCTACAACCTCCTGAATCACTCTAAGGGAATCCACCACCCCTTGGTATTGATTGGCTGATGAGAACTGAATGCCCACAAAGGCGCAAACCCCATAGCCTAGGGCTTTGGGTTTAATATTCATACGAGAACCCTCAATGATTCCCGCTTCCTCCATCTTTTTAACACGCTGATGGATTGCTGCACCGGAAATGCCACAAGCTCTGGCTATTTCCAAAAAGGGTATACGTGCATTCTCTACCAGATAAGCCAAAATTTTCTGGTCTACCTCATCCACCTGATATTTTAGAGCCATTTATTACAGATTGTTAGTTTTGTTGCAATAAAAGTAACGATTTGCAACCAATTAGCCCAATTATCTATATAAAAACTTACAATAAGGTTGCAACTTATTAGTCCAACAACCTCTATTTCAGGCCATCAAAATGGATACAAAAACAATGGTAGTAATAATCTGGAATAACAGAGAATATGAAATTCTCAAACTTGTTATCCAGAAACATTACTACCTATTTGCCAATTTCCCATGAACGACCCTATGGAAAGGAGTGTAACCCTCCATTAGTTCCTATCCCTATTGTAATCAAGAGTAAAAAATTAGAATCGCAGCTGAACACCAAGCCGCGTGTTCAAAGGAAATCTTTCATTTACGGGATAGAGCTCATTTTGAAGCCAAGGCTGGCTAACCCACTGGAGCTGAATTTTTATATTGGTCCACCCCATGGCCACCGAAACAAAAGGCTCAACAAAGGGTCTATTCTTATGAAACAGCAGGTAATTGTTTAAATTATCATTATCATTAAATGCAGTGGATCCTTTTATATTCGAGGGGTATAGACTAATCAAACGTAATCCCCAGCTCACTTCGGCCAACTTATGCCTAAACCCAATAGCCGATTGGATAAAGGGCCTGTGAAACAGGTATGATACGCTCTCGCGACTATTAATTGCTCTTTGATTGGAATAGAAACTGTAGCCCGCGTAAGTCTCAAAAATAAACATGCTATCTACCCCAAACGGCAAAAAGAATCCGTAGCCTAATTCACCTATAGTAAGGGCCATAAAACAAACTGTACAATGTAATTTGTTGTAAATTGTTGTAAATGTGTGGTTTGTGTTTTTGCTCTTTAAAACGAATTGTGCAAATGAGTTGCTTTTAAGTGCGGTTTGAGGATGATTTAAAAGCGAATAAGTAACAAAGGGTACGTAAATAGCCAGAATGGCTAAACACTTCGCAAATATAAGGAAACAAGCCACTAGAGCCACCCCAACCGGTGGCTTTTTTTATGCCCATACCCAAAACCCAAAAACACCTAAAAAATAGTTGGGGTTGCAGTCGGGGGCGCAGTCGGGGGCGCACAAGCCTATATTAAACAGCGAAACGAACCCGCCTTAATGCCCCGAAATGGAACGTAAAACGGCAAAAAAGCGCAATGCACCACCCTATAAGTATTTGTAAAAGCAGGCATAAAAAACGCAAACCGCACATATATAGGTGTTTGCGTAAAATTAGGGCATTTATAACGTGTGCACACCCTGCAGGTTGGTGCGGTTTGCCGTGCTACTCGTCTAGCTCTGTACGCACCTCCACCCCAAAGCCAGCCACCGTACCACCCTTTTTTAAGTGCTCCACAGCGTGCTCTAGCCTGCCGATCTCCCGGTTGAGCCGAGCGATCTCCCGATCCTTCTCCTTTAATAGATCCTTGTATATGACGCTATAAGAATTGTAGGCATCTGCATGGTCAGCACAATTCGCTGCAACAGGATCGTGCATTTTATACTCAAACATACCGCCATCCCCAAAGAACAACCAATTGAGCGATATATCTTGCGCATAAAGTAAAAATTTAAGCAAATTATCTTCGGTAATTCCTGACTTTTGATCTAAAACACCCCTTGTAATACCGCTTTCTTTATAAAATTGGTATTTGCTAACACCTTTGTTTTCAAGGTATAGTAAAATTTTCTCTTTTATAGGCAATTTATCTTGCATAAAAATTAGGATAGACGAAATATCTCGCTTACATTTGTATGAAATAACAAAACAAAGGTATGGCAAAAAAAAGCACAAAAGCAATGGGTAGGGTAGAAAAACCATTCCCCTCATTCTATAGCTTGGTAGCAAAGGGGTGTGGCTGCAGCAGCCAGTACGTGAAGCTGGTGCTGGAGGGCGGGCCGCTGGGCAGCTACAAGGGCAATACCTACCAGGATAGGGATACGGAGCTGGTACGGCGCATCCGCGCCAGGGCCGAAGAGATAAGGAGGGCTATTGAGCCCACCGATCAGTAATATTTATTCACTTAAAATTTTTCAGATATGATACGAGTAATAGTACAGAAGGATGGCGTAGGTATTAAGGGCCTCACGGCAGAGGAGGTGGCGGTACTTATGTATGTTCTGCATGGCGTTGACGAGCGCTGCTATCATGAGAAGAATGATGATGGCAATTTTGATTCAGGCGACGACTACCTTGGGCAGCTCACCGAGTCCGAGCGAGAGTCTCTACGAAGCCTAGCCAGAGGCTTGAAGGTAGCATTCAATAGGTTTTAAATCGTGTTTAACAAAAAAACAACAATTATGGAAGAGAAGAGAAGAGAATTAGCCGACGAAATTAGAAGTGCGGCTGCGCATCTAAGCGAACTTATTGAACGAGCATGTACAGTACACCAACCCGAAGTACTGGAAGCCGTGAGCGCACCTACCGTGGAGATTCACATAGAGAAGCTAATCGATCGAGTTGAAGTAACAACTGCTCCCGATTCTTCATGTAATCAGCAACAGCAACCCCACGGTAGCGTAACCCCGAGTCCGGAGATGAGGATTGTAGAAAAGCTTTTGCTGCTCCTACAAAATTTAGGCAAAGAGCTGAAGCTTGAACTCAAAGAAGCCCCGGATGATTCTGGGGCATCAATGTCGCACAAGGAAGTGGTTAAATCTCAGTAACGCGTTCGCGCACCTTCCTTATTAGCTCTTTTTTATCCTTTTCGGGCAAATTCTCAAGGATAATTTCACATAGAGCCTGAGTGTAGCGAACATGCTTTACGAGCCAATCTAACTTTTTAAAAATCTCATTTTCCATAATGATTACAGTTTAAAATTCGACACCTAAATGTAGTCATTTTCCCCTTGCGCAAGCAGTACGCCGCCACATCGGAACCGGCAGGGGAGCAAA
>CAZKPD010000001.1:15265-17517 GCA_964554585.1 uncultured Rikenellaceae bacterium | reverse complement strand
ATTTTCCCCTTGCGCAAGCAGTACGCCGCCACATCGGAACCGGCAGGGGAGCAAACAACAGGATATGCCCCATTTTTTTCAAGATAAAGTAGTGGTTACCCTTGAGGAGCTGGTCCCGGAGCATTGGCCGAGTTACAGTGCACTGCAATCAGCATTGTATAGAGCAGAAAAGCGCGGGTACGGGCCACAGCGGGTAATGCTTGGGGGCAATGGGCGTGAGCTGCTGGTCGATTTCGATACGCTACCCCGGAGAATAAGGGAGCGGTTCAAGGACCCTCGGGTGGCTGAGCATGTGCTGGAGGAGTTCTACACCACCGACCAGGAGGCTGTCTCGTTTTATGACAAGCACAAGTATTCCAACGGCACATCGTTGAAAGACGGGGTGAAGTTGCTTTACGTTACCAACGCCAGCGTGCTGAACGCCGTGGGGCTGCTGCGCGAGCGGCGCATGCACGAGCGGCGCACACTGAATGGAACGCTGACGGACATATGGAAGAGCCTGACCAAGGATGCGGAGCTGTTCAACCCCATACTGCAGAAGCGCTACGGCGTGCAGCACAACCTACCCGCCAACGCCCGCCGATTTGCCGAGAAGTACAACGAGTACCGGCGAGATGGCTACGTCAGCCTTGTGCACCGAAACCTGGGCAACCGCAACGCGCAGGTGGCCACCGATGAGACCATTGAACTCCTTAATAACATATTCCGAGAGCCCGGATACAAGCCCACCTATGCGGAGGTGCATAGGCAGTACGACGCTTTTTTGAGCGGCTATTTAGATGCAGTTAACGCTAAAACCGGTGAGGTGTACGATCCGGCTATGTTTAGCAAGCTATCGCCCAGCACCATCTATAATTACCTGAAGAGCTGGGAAAACCGCATCGCTACGCACGCCGTGCGCAGCGCCGACAGGCAGATGCTTATGGGCAAATACAAGCCCGCCTTTAGCTTTGAGCAGCCCCAATTTGCGGGATCGCTGCTATCCATTGACGACAGGCAGCCCCCCTTTAAGTATGGCGACAATCAGCGCGTATGGTTCTACCTGGGCGAGGATGTGGCCAGCCAGGTGATTACCTGCTGGGTGAGCGGGCGCACCAAGGAGGGCATGATCATAGACTTCTACCGTCAGCTGGTGCGCAACTACCACGGGTGGGGTTTACCCCTACCCGCCGAGCTGGAGTGCGAGAGCGCATTGAACGCTTCGTTTAAAAAACCTTTTTGCGCGAGGGTAATATGTTCCAGTACGTGCGCATTGAGGCCAATAATGCCCGTGGAAAGGCCATTGAAAGCCAGGTTAACCGGGTACTAAGGTATGAATTTGAGAAATGGGAAGCCGGTTGGCAGGGCAGACCCTTTGCCCGCAGTGAGGCCAACCAGCCCAGCCCGCAGGCCGATAAGCAGAAGTTAGCCTATGATGAGATTGTGGAGCTCTCGCTGGGCAAGATCGAGGAGTTTAACAACTCGCCACACCCCCACCACAAGGGGGTGAGCCGCTGGGAGTACTTTTTGAAGAACCAGAACCCGGAACTACAGCTACCCGATTACCGCCGCTTTATGCGCCATGTGGGCTACCACACCGAAACCTCGGTGAACGTGGGCAATATACGGCTGAATAATGGGGAGTACCTATTGGGTATGGATGGGGAGATTGCCCTGGGCGACGACCTGATCAACCTGATGAAACAGGTGGAAGGGCATCCCATAGACGTGTACTGGCTGGATGGGAACGATGGGGAGATGATTGCTGCCTACATCTATCTGCGGGGCGATGACAGGCTGATTTGCGAGGCAGTACCCAAACCACGACCACAGCGTGCCCGTGCCGAGCGCACCCGGCGCGACCACGAGCTGCATGAACTGTACGCCAAGTACGTGGCCACGGTGGAGGGGTACGCCCGTGAGCGCCGTAAGCAGTTGCAGGAGGTGATTACCATTAAAACCGACAAGCTACCAGAGGATGCGCCCACCCGCCTATTCCGTATGGATGCCCAAGGGATTTCGGGCGGAACGGTGGAGCGTGAAAACCATATTCCCGATGCCGGGAAGATGGTGGATGCACCCCATCACCACAACGGGGTGGAGATCCTTCCGGAACCGGATGAGGATACCCATTTAATAGATATAGAAAGAGACTTTAAACAGGATCTGTACAGCAGATTCTAGTACTAACCTTTAATGCAATGATCATGATAAACCTAACAGACGATTTTAAAAACAAGGTAGTAGATGCCCTAATGGGTCAGCGCAAAAAC
>CAZKPD010000001.1:930-15255 GCA_964554585.1 uncultured Rikenellaceae bacterium | reverse complement strand
GGGCTGAGCGCCTCCGTGTTTTCGCGCCTTAAAAAGGGTGAGCTCACCGGGCTGGTGCGCGACAGCCAGTGGCTGAATATGGGCCGTGAATTGGGCGTGAGCACCACCCAGCGCAAGTGGAACACGGCCAAAACCGACGTGTTCACCATTATTGAGGAGGACATCCTCTTCTGCCGGCAGTACAGCAAGAGCCGGATCTGCGTGGACGATTGCGGAATTGGTAAAACCTACACCGCCAAGTACCTGAGCAGAACCCTCAAGAACTGCTTTTACGTGGATGCCTCCCAGGGTAAAACCCGCCGCCAGTTCATTAAGCTGGTGGCCAAGGCCATTGGGATTGATACGAACGACAAGTACGACAACATCAAGGCCAACGTGAAGTACTACCTGCGCACCATCGAAACGCCCGTAGTGATAGTGGACGAGGCGGGCGATCTGGACTACGGCGCATTCATGGATCTGAAGGAGCTATGGAACGGCACCGAGAACGCCTGCGCCTGGTACCTGATGGGCGCCGATGGGCTTCGCCGGAAGATAGAGCGGGGCATAAGTAACCAAAAGGTGGGTTACCGGGAGATGTTCAGCCGCATGAGCGAGCGGTTCACCCAGCCGGTACCGGTGGGCAAAGAGGCCAGGGTGGCATTTTACAAAAAGCTGATCACCGATGTGCTGAAGGCCAACATGAGCGACACCGCCGAGCTGAACAGCATTGTGAAGCGATGCCTGGTGATGGATCATGGTGGCGATATTGGCGGGCTACGCCGCGCCGAGAGTTTACTCATCCTCAACCAGCGCAGCAATGGCTAGGGCGCTCACCATAAAGAACATCTACGATAAGAGGTACAAAACCCTGCCGCTGGAGGGTGACTGGGCCCGCGCCATGGGTGAACCGGAGCATAACGGGCTGTGGCTGATGTACGGCAAGGACAAGAACGGCAAAACCTGGTTTGCCCTCAAACTCGCCGACGAGCTCAGCAGGAACGACCGGGTGCTGTACGTGAGCGCCGAGGAGGGCATAGCCAAGGCTTTCCGCGACACCTGTTTGAGGGTGGGGATTGACACGAATAATAGGCGGCTTCATGCGATAGACTATGAGCCTATTGAAGCCCTAGCCGAGCGGCTCTCCAAGCCACGAAGCGCACGGGTGGTGGTGGTTGACAACCTCACCATCTACCGGGATGAGCTAAAAGGGAATACGCTGCACAGCTTTGTCAGCCAGTTCCCGGAGAAGCTTTTCATATTCCTGGCACACGAGGAGCGAAACGCTCCCTATGGTGCCGTGGGTAAGCTGGCGCACAAGCTGGCAAAGATCATTATTCACATCAAAGGGCTGTCGGCTACCATCTACGGCAGGTGCCCGGGCGGTGTGCTAAGCATCGACGAGCGGCGAAGCAAGCTGTACTGGGGAGAGCCCATGCCCGAAGAGGAGGATATGCCATGAGACAAAGCTATGACCGTTTTTTTTCGCTACTGAGCATGATGCCTGTGGGCGATAAGGAGGAGCTGAAAGAGCAGCTGGTGTGGCAGTACAGCAACATGCTCACCACATCGCTTAAGGAGTTTGCGCAAAGCAAACCCGACGATTACAAGCGCATGCTTGCCGATATGCAGAGCGAAGTGGACAAATGCCACCCTAAACAGTTCAAGCAGATGGAAGTGAAGCGGCTGCGCAGTGCGATTCTACACCGTCTGCAGAAGTACGGTGTGGATACTACCAATTGGGCTGCCGTGAACCGCTTTTTAGAGCAGCCCCGCATAGCGGGTAAGCGGTTATACAACCTAACCATTGACGAGATGAACGCCCTGATCCCGAAGCTGGAGAATATACTGCACAAGCAGATGGTTATCCGGGAAGAGGAGCGCGAACTAACGCTAAAAAACTAACACAATGAGCCGAGAGAACGCCACAAAAGAGGATATCAAGAAGCTGAAAAAGCAGCTGCAACACCTCAATGAGCGCATTGATCATTACGAGAACCAAAGCGATTATAACGCTGATGGCTACTTGGAGGTAATCAGCAAAATCAACGCCCTTCAGCTCAAAAAACAGGCTGTAGAGGACAGCTTGGGCAGAATACTGAAGAAAAGTTTCAGTAAGGATCTTCCGGAGGTGCTACCCGTCTCGGTTCCTAACTACCTAAAAAAGTAAAAGTCATGACAACAAAAACGATTACCAAAGGCGAACGCACCATCGAGATTGTGGAAGGCGAGATCAGATCGCTAAGCAATCTGATTGAAAAGCGAAACGAGTGGCTGAATGACGAGGTGAACAGGAAGCGCACCACATGGGATGCGGTGAAGAAGGACACGGTGAACATGGGCTACACCCTACAAGAGCTAAAAGAGGAACTTAACGAACTTTCAAAAAACGAGTAAAATGGCAAAACAGGCAGGAAAAATTTGGACAGATGCCGGCGGTCGCAATATAGAGGCCGCCATCATCAATCCGGTGCTACGCACCGAGGAAAAGCACGCACAGCGAGTGGCTATGCTGGCGCTAAGGGCAGAGAAAGCCCTGGAGCAGCTCAACGCTGCGGTTGATAACGCCCAAAACGAGGTATTTGAGGCAAAATTGAAGGATGCAAAGATCTACGATCGTCGCATCCCTACCCCCGACAGCATGACCTTTTCCGCATTTGATAAGAGCATTTTGGTGGATATACGCACCAGCCGCAGGCTCTTATTCGATAAAACCATGGTAGGTATCATCAAATCGAAGTTTGAGGAGTTTTTTGCAGAGTTTGATGGCGAGGATAAGGGTAGCGTGCGGCTGGCATTCCTACGCGAGCTGGTGAACTCGCTGCTCTACAAGGGCAGCGGAGACCTTGACCAGACCAGCGTGAACGAGATACGCAGCCATAAAGATACTGCGCAGCGCATGAAGTTTGAGGGGTGGGAGAAGTTTGTGGCGGCGGTAGATCTCTTCGACAAGGCTATTCGCACCGAGCCGGGAAATAGGCTCTACTACATTGATGTGAGGGACGAGAATGGGCGCATGCGTCGGGTATCCTTAAAGTACACCGATGTTAGATAGAGGCGAACGGGATATGGGCATGCTGCAGATCACCCGTGTGGTGAGCGAGCTGTTCAACGTGCCGGTGAACGATGTGCTGCAGGTCAAGAACCTTAACCGAAGCGATCGGCTGGTGATGGTGCGCAGCATGGCCATGATGCTCATAAAGAGCATGAGCAGCGCATCCCTAAAGCAGATTGTCGCATTTTTTCACCTGAAAAATCACTCCACGGCAATTAACGCTATCCGTCAATGCGGCAACATGATGGAAACCGATAGCGCATTTCGGGGCATATACCGGCGGGCTGTGGAGCTGTTTGAGTACTCCGAGGCAGAACGAGAGCTCTACCTCGGCTTTTACCCATTCGTTTACCTAGACAATATTGTATGAAAAGCATTAAGAACATCATTGAGCAGAACGAGGCGCCATTGCGCTCGCTAAAACCAACCCCCAGGCGAAAGCTCTTTATCAACGCCTTCTTACAGGTGTTCATGGTAAGCGCCAACACCTATTTCATTAGCCGAGTGGCTTGGCTGGGCATTGCCGCCTGTGGGTTTGGCATATCCTATCTGTGGACGCTCAACGTGCGGAGAATATCCGTAGGGAGCAACGCCGACAGGCTAATCTATGCCTCCGGGGCCATGCTGGGCGGGCTGTGCGGAGTGCTATTCTCAACCCTAATACTGAGATGATATGATGGAGTACACGCTACGATCCCCCAAGTGGGAGGGCGACATCCGCCTGAAGTACCACGACAACGGCTTTCTGGCCGAGGCCACCCTGCCCGAGCGCATGGACTTGGCTGCCGCACGGCACATGGCCGGTATGTTTCCGATCCATGTGAGCATTCTGCGCTGGTTTAGGGAGAACACCATGGTGAAGATCACCGCCATTGAGCCGGAACTGACCTTTGAGGATTTCTGGGCTACCTACAACCAAAAACGAGGCTCAAAGATAAAAGCCCAGCAGTACTGGGACGGTGAGAAGAGAACCCTGAACAAACGGCCTATTACCGTATCGGACAGGCAGGATATTATGCGAATGGTAAAGCGGTATGAAAGGCGTTTTAAAGGCGATAAAAAGGAGTTTCAGCCCCTGGCATCGTCGTTCCTACACGGTAGGATGTGGGAGGCCGAAATGGAGAGTATGCCCCGGGGCAAAGAGGTGGATCTGCTAAAGCTAATTGAGGAAAGGAGAAAGAGCAATGAGCAATAAGCAATGTGCAATGAACATTTACGAATTGATAATTACTAATTGATAATTGAACTATGGCAAACCACGAAATAAACACAACATGCGGTCGGTGTGGCGAAGAGTACGACCTAAGGCTAAGGGATACCTGCCCGCGGTGCAGTGAAAAAAATTCTAGGATTAGCCTAATTACGGTACTTCTTGGATTGGGATTCAAATTGTCAGAGTATTTCGACCGCGACTTTGAGGATTTCGACAATATCAAAGTGGTAGAGTTTCGCAAGGATATAGCACATGGGTGCGCAATAGTGTACAGCGAGTGCCACGTGGCCAAGGTGCTCGGCAAGTTTGAGCTCAAAGAGCAAAGCGCCGAGCTGATTGTTGGCGATAACAGCGTGGAACTTCAGTATAGCAGCATTTCAGAGCTGCTAGGGCTGATGGATAAGCTGCAAAAAATGGTTAAACGTTAAAAAAATTTAGGAATGGCAGGAATAGTGAAAATAGCAACAGCAATAGTGCTCATGGCGGTTACAGCCATAGCCATAGCCCACACGGCCATGCAGAGCAAGTGGCTGAGCGCTCGTCGCATAGCCGAAAGTGGGTATATCCTTGTGTGCAAGGGCAAAAAGAGCATGACCTTTACCGACCACGACACGGCAGTGTCGTACTGGAAGCGTGCGTTCAAGCGCGGGATCAGGTACACGATTTACGAGATCCGGGACGGTGCAATCCTGCGGATGCCATGAATGGGCTAGCGATTCCATTCTCTTCGGAACATGAGCTGCTGCGTTTTTTGGAGGAACAGTTTCCTGTGCGGCCAACCCGTGTGCTGACGATGGTAACCGGTCTGACCGAAAAGCAGATCAACAACCTGGCCTACCCGAGAGGATGGAAGAAAAGCGGCGAGTACAAGAGCATTCAAATGAAACGGCAAGCCGAAAACATGACCGAATTAGGTAAATCGTACAGATTTAAAAAAGGGCATACGCCCGCGAATAAGGGGAAGAAGATGCCTCCGGAGGTATATGCCAAGCTCGCTCCCAACATGTTCAAAAAAGGGCAAACACCGCACAACGCCAAGTATGATGGGGCTATTACAAAACGGAGGGATGGCAGCGGAAGGGAGTACGCCTATATCCGCTTACGTGAAAATGTGTGGGAACCATATCACCGGGTCATCTGGGAGCAAGAGCACGGGACAATACCAGACGGGCATGTGGTCGCATTTAAGGATGGAAACACGGGCAACTGCTGCCTTGACAACCTAGAGCTAATCCCAATGGCCGAGAACATGCAACGCAATAGCATTAACCGCTACCCCGAAGATGTGGCCAAGGCAATACGGCTCGTGGGCGCGCTGAACCGCGAGATTAAAACCATGGAAGACCGATGGTAACCATTGCGATACACTAAATTCAAAACTCTAACTTAAAAACTCTAAAGAGATGGCAAAAAATACGATGAGAGACCTGCAAGATCACCTGTTTATGGTGATCGAGGGATTGAGGAACAACAGCGATCCGGAAGCGAGTGATAATGAGAAGATGGACCTGGAGACCGCCAAGGCCATAGCCAGCACCGCCAAGGTGATTATTGACAGCGCAAAAACGGAGGTGGATTTTCTGCGCGTGCTCAGCGGCGGCAGCAACCCCGAGCTGCTCTCGCGCCGAAGCGGCAGCACGATGCTGGGGGCGGGGAAAGAGAACGAAAACCAATAAAAAACCTCAGAGCATGGCATACTGTCCGCGGAACAAGCTGAACTATTACAAAAAGATAGTAGATTTGGTGAACGAACACTTTATACCCGACGTGACGACCTACGCCGGAATATGGAGAAGGTTTGTGGTACCGCGCTACCCCATGAGCTACCGCACGTTTATGAAGATTATGGCCATGCCCATAGACCGTATGCTCAAGAAGCTGGAAGAGGAGGAAAACACTAATGTTGAACCCAAATAATATGAATTATGGAGCTGAATACTAAAAAGTTAAAAATTATTTCGAATAGTTTGCGTATTCTTGGTTACCTGATGCTTTTGTCAGGGGGTATTATCGGCCTATATGGCTTATACCTTCTGATAGATGCTGAGGATTTGTGGGGCATTCTGTTGGGTGTGAGTGCGGGTGTAGCAGTTAACGGGTTGGTTCTGTTGGCTGTTGGTGAGCTTATAATCCTTGCATTGCGCATAGAGCGTAATACTGCACCCGAAGCCGAAAGGGAAAGCGCGCCTACCCTAAAACCCTTTGAAAAGAGCGAAGCCTTTGAACCCTTTAGCGAATGGTCAAAGAAAAACCCGGGCAAAACAAGGAACGATTTTTACGCTTCTCTAAGAAAAAATCAAAAAAACCCTTGACTTTTCTGAAAATAATGTTATACATTTGCCCTTGACTGATACCAATACAATCTTGGGCAAATAACAAGAACAATTATTTGACAGGATAAGAGGCAGCGTCCACTATGGTGGTTGGAACGAAAGAACCAACGACTTCTACGCCCGGCGTATTGGTGTCAGTCACACCTACGGTGGGCGTTGCTGTTTTATCACAACTAACTGTTATGACTGACACCAAGAATTCTAACGGCACATTAGTGCCAATGACGGTAACCGATGGAATTACCGTCAAAGTGCTGCCTAATCCGCAACACGAGTACCTGATGACCACCAAGGAAGTTGCCAACGGGTATGGTGTATCAGAATATGCCATACGTCAAAACAAGGTAAGTTTAAGCAATGAACTTATTGAAGGCAAGCATTTTGTTCTTGCCGTGAGCATTCCTCACGGCGATTTGCCGAGCGCGTTAAAATGTGCCCACAACGCAGTGCTTTGGACTAAAAGGGGTATTGTTAGGCTTGGGTTTGCAATGAGGGGAGAGCGTGCAAAACTATTCCGCGATTGGGCGGAGGAACTTATTATTAGTCTAACAGAACCTATTAGCGTTCCTGTTAAGAGTGCTCTACCCCCTGCCCCCAAGCGCAACCATAACCGGCTCACCCAGGAACGGCTTATAGGCATACTGGTTGATGTGTGCCGTATTGAGGATAGGGAACTGCGGCTAAGCCTTACCGATAAGCTAATGGAAGGGCAGCAGCAATGAGAACCGAGTATGTAAACCTCAAGAGCGAGCTTACCCGGGAGCTGGATGCCGCTCTTGCCGGTGGGCTAGAAGCCTACCGCACCCGCACCATCTGTGCCTGCCGCTACCCCAACAACCGCCGCAATGCGGTGCTATGCGCCAAGGGCAGCAGAATTGTAAAAGCCGTAATTCGGTGCAAGCAGTGCGCCAAGGAAGGGGGTGCCCAATGATTGCCGTAGGGGATAATGGCCGCTTTGTGGTGGAATTTCCGCCACACTTTGGCGGCGAGGAGTGGCTCAACCGCGTTAGGGGCCTAGTTAACCTGGTGATGAATGTGGACCATGACCTGCTTAACAAGGAGGATGTGTACCACGCCATGAGCATGATTGAGGATTTGCTACCCGATGAGGATAGCGCCATAGCCATGTTTAAGGCGTTGGGCGTAGAGCGAAAGGCTTAAATGCCCATAGATGATTAAACCCGTCAGGTTTCCAAAACCTGACGGGTTTGTTTTTTGGTTTGTTTTTTATTTACCACCCAAGATCCTTTTCATCTGCGCGGTGCAAAGTTCCATTACCTTTCTATCGAGCACCTTACTCTTACCCATAAACTGGCGTTTGGGTATCACCACGTTGTGCTTCACCCCTGCCGAAGTGGTGCCCTCGTTGTGGGCGGCGGCATAGTCCGCATTGGTTTCAGAACCCTTGGTATCGCTCCGCACCATCACCATACCGGGCCGGGCCGTGAAGTCTATGGATCGCTTCAGGTTGCCTGTGTTTGTTAGTATCTTCCAATCTTCAGGGATTAGTACGCCGCTGCACATCCTGCCACTTTACCAGCACCTCATCGGTAAAGCCCTCGTTCTGGAAGCTATCCCTAAAATGCTTTACCGCCTCCTCACCCACCAAATGGGGTAGCTGGTGGTCAAACCACTGCTTAAACTCACGGTTACTCTGCGCCAACCGCTTTAAATGCTCTTCCGGTTTCATTTTATTGGGGTATTATTTGCTTTTAAAGAAAAGATGTTGTAATATTGCGATATAACAAATAGGCGATTCTGCGGATTCGCCGCACCTAACCCCCTACTTTTTGTAGTAGGGGTTTTGTATTTACAGAACATTTTCAAGCCCCTTGTCGGTTAACACCATTACCCTGCTTATTTTTTCGCTTTTTGACAACCTACCCATAACCATTGTCCGTACAGATTCAACGGTTATATCCGCTCCCCTAATGTCTAAAATAATATTTTCTGACTGCTTTGCGCCCCTTGCAAGCATACTGCTGATTACCCTGCTCCACTGCTTTTTAGTAGTTGTTTTATCATACCCCTCCAACTCCCATAGCACACCGTTTACCAGCAGGTCGGGGCAGCTGTTGTTTTTAGCCATTCCCCGGTACAGGTATCTGTACCAGTCGTTGTCGAAGTGCGAAATCTTGGGCATAATGTAAACATTTCCTTCATGCTCGCCCAACAGTTTGGCAGCGCGCACCAGCGCGGCAAAGTCGTTGCCCTTGTCCTGTAGCGTTGCGGGGTGTATGGCATAGCCGTTTCGCTGAATAAAATCGGAGAGCAGGGTGTCCGTAACCCTGTTGTCTATTCTTGCCTTATCGCGGGCGGGCTGTGCCCTGAAATAGGTATGGTCGTCGGAGAATAGCTGTCGGGTTCTGCCCGGGTTCTGCCTTATCCCTTTTGATGGCGGTACTATATCCTCCCTATCCAGCTCGGGGGTAGGCTCACCGGCAGTATCGCGCCAGTCGCACTTGCACCCATACACGTTGCCCGGGTAGTTTTCAATCCAAAAGGGGTGGTCTTTGGGTAGAACCAGCCCCACGTACCCCAAATGTACCTCGCGGGGGGTTGCGCTTTGTGTGCGTAACCACACCAGGTTGGGTAGCGCTTTTTTTCGTTCCACCCCCCTAAACGCAACCCACTGCTTGGCCGTTCTGCTACGGGCAATGGCCGTGTTGTACTCGGTTACCTGGTATCTGTTGAATGTTTTGATTATCCCCTTGGCGTTGGTGTCGAAGTTTTCGGGTCGTTTTTGAAGGGCGTTCTCTAAAATTTTAGCCACATACTCCGATTTGTAGGTGCCGAATCGGGTGGCACTGGCTTTAAACTTCCAGTACTCATCGCCATCGGTATCTTTAAATACTTGCCCTACGGCCTTATTCAGGTTCTTGGTATAGACATCCGATAATTTAGCCTTGGCATCGTCCACCTGCCCCGCCTTAATATCACCAATGGCATCCTTGAAAACGCTGCCTATGCGTAGGTACTCCGACCGGATAAACTCCTCAAGGCTCTTCCGAAAGCAGTGCGGGCAGCTTTCGGCATACATCTCCTCCAGCTCATGCCCCACCACCCGCCCGGTGGCGGCGGGGCTTAGAAAAAAAAATCCTTTAGCGAGCTATCCAGCTCCTTGGGCGCGCTCAGCATGGTGGGCGGCATCACCTCGCGGCGTGGCTCCTCCTCGTCCAGCGGGGTACCGTAGAACTCCTCTATATACTCGGGCTTAATATTGTAGCCATTGAGCAGCAGCACACTATCAATCTTAATCTTCTCTGAGGGGTTCATCTCCTCGCGCTCCACCACGCTTAAGAAATATCCCTCCGGGATATCAAAACCGTGCATGCGCAGTACAGGGAACAGCTCGTCGGTAGCCCAATCCTGCACGTCCTGAATATCGGCGGCCACAATCTCATTCTGAATATCGAGGTGCACCGTGGCTTGGCTCTGGCTGCTGCCATCGTCCATGGTCATGGTCTGCCCGTTGATACCCTTTGAAATCTCGTGGTTAAGGGCTCGTACCTTTTCGTAGAACACTTTGTACGCATCGGTGCGCTGGTTCTCCTTCAGCTCCACATCCACCTGCTTGTCGAATATGGCGTAGGAGGCAGTGCCCATGGTTTCAAGCCACATCTGCAGGTCGTCCCTGTGCTTGGGCGTGTTAATCATGGTTCGGGCTATTCGTATGGGCAGCCCGAATATCTGCTCAAACTGATCCCACGATGCCCACGAATGGCGTTTATAGATGGTTAGGGGCGCTATTCGCTCCAGCTCGCCTATGGGGTCGTCTCCCAGCTGGATGTAGATAAAATACCTGGGAAAATCGCCATAGCGGATGCCCTGGCTGTTGGGATCGAACGCATTTTTTACCACCACCCCCTTTTCGGGGATCACATTCTCGCGCGGCATGTCTATCAGCTGCCTTCCGGGGGTAGCCAAATCGCCGGCATACAGCAGTGAGTAGCCGTAAAATTTAGATTCCAGCGCCCGCCGAACAATGGTGCGGAACCAGCGGGTTTGGATCTGCGCGCTCCGATCGGGATCTATATTGCCCTCGCTGTCCCGCAGAAAAAAATCTTTGTTCAGCGTTTTCAGTATCCGGTTGTTAATGGCTCCGCGCAGATGGTTATCCAGCATCGAATCTTTGTAAAGCTGTTGCAGCGGGTAGGATATGGGATTGAACGGATCCCTCCTTAACGCCCTTGCCGATTGCCAGTCGGTAATCTCTTTGCGGTAGAGCGATTCGTAAAAATGGAAGTAGTCAATCTCCGTTTTTGTCTCGCCCGTGGGCAGGGTTAACGGCGGTTTTTTTCCATACCTCCCGGGTTTCTGTGCTACGGGTGCGGCGAGCTGTTTGCTCTGCGGTTGGTTGGGATAGCGCTGTTCCCAGTATCTTTTTTTTGAAGCTTTGCTCATGGCTAATATATTGATTCGTACTGTTGGTTACCTCCAAAACGCATTTCGCCCGATGTGCCTGAAGGCTCATCGGTGGGTGGGATGGGTGGCAATGTTTTATCTGCCATCTCCCCGCTATTCAATTTCTCAAGCCAGTTCATGGCTTCGTTATACCGACGTGCAGCCACCTGGTTGGTGTCCCGGGTGTGCCGTTCCTGAATCTCGTATATTACGATATCCTTCAGTCGTTTTAGCACCGTTTTGTGCCGATCCTTGCCCCGCTGGGCAAAAATGCTTTCCGCATCATAGTATCGGCTCAGGTATCCGGTCATCAGGCTGATGCTCTCGTCTATGATCTCGTTCACCACCTGGTATTGAGGCCCGGTTAACTTGTCTATAACCGACATGGTGCTCACGGTTTGCAGTTCCTCTTTGGTCAAAAAACTCATTTTTTAATACCCTCCTCTATTGCGTTTACCGAAAATTGGTTTATTGTCGTCCACTTCATTCTCTGTCATGCTCACATAGTTCTGCGCCTGAATAATGGCATCGGTTAGGGCGTCGGGGAAGTCTACCGCGAAACCACTGCCCTTTTCAAAGTTGAGCAGCTGCTCTTTGGCATCGGCCCAGTCCGGATTCTCCTCCAGTGCATCGCTAAAGTTGAGTATCCCGCTGGTGAGCGCTCCTAACAGCACCGTATCTATCTTGGTAAACTTGTCGGTAATGCTTTTCTGTGGCAGCGGGATTACGTATGATTTGTGCCTCCGTGCAGCCATTACGATAGTTTGGCTATATACCGCCTCCTGAGCTACGCTGGCATCGTAGAAGAATAGAACGGAGTCGTTCTGTTTCATGAGCCTGTTAGCTCGGGTGTAGTGATATGCCAGCGCATCGTCAATGGATGCGGTTTGTCGGCAGAACAGATCGGTAACGGTTAACCCGGTTTCGCTCACCGCCAGGGTGGCCATGGCCTTATATGCGGCTGTGGTGGAATAGGCAAAGTCCCAGTTCCCTATAAAACAAACGTACTCCCTGAACGGCCTGGGCTTGACCATCTTTATCATTTCAGCCTTAATACGCTTACCCGTTTTGATGGGCGTGTTATAAAACTCATTGCTCAGGGTAGCCCGATCATTCTTGTACTGCTCTATCTTGCGCAAACACTCCTCGCGGGTGATGCGCTCTTTCCAGCTTGGTTCCCAAGCTTTTGATTCCGGGTTACCTTCAATTTCTGCGTAGTACTTGGTGGTAAGGTTTACCAGGTACACCTTGGCGTACTTCTCCTTGAGTACCTGATTCTGCTTGGTATCCACCTTCCTGAAGTTGAACCCTTTCTTTTTTAGCAGTGCCGCAATCAGCCCATTCTCCACAAAATAGTTGTTGCTGATGATGGTTCGCTCGCTGTGCTTACCGAATGCACCCTGAATATCGCCCGTAATCTTGTCGGCATACTCGTTCACCAGTGAGGTGTTGAGCGCTCTCTTCCGGTCTTCCACATCGTCAATGCTCACGTAGTCGAGCCTGTTGCCGTTGGCTCTTATGCCACGTACCGGTTGGTTAATGCCCAGCGCCATAAAGTTGCATCGGTCTTGGGTTTCGAACTGCCCGTCTGCCCATCCGCCATAAACCTTTTGCTCACCAAAGTCTTTTATAAGACGGTGATTGGCCTCCAGCTGCACTTGAATGTCTTGCAGCAGCATAATTGCCTTCAGTTCATTAATGCCCACCGTTAAAAAGAACTTGGCCAGCCCGCTCTCTTTGAGTGCCAACGGATACCCAAGATTGGCATGGGTGCTTTTGGCACCACCCCTGTAGATCAGGTTAAAGATGGTTAAGAAAGCATCGTTGTGGATATCCTTATATACATCCTTATGGAACCATGCACATTCACTGTCGGCCAAAGGGATGGGTGTATCAAGCCCAAAATAGTAGTTAAAGAACTCCCCGTAATTCTCAGGCTTCAATAAGTGCTTCACCCGTCGTTCTTGCGCTTCGGGTGTCTCTTTAATGATACTATCAATGGTAGCCTGATTAATCTCCAGGCTTCGCTGTTTGTACCTTTCTAACAGCTCTCTGTGCTCTTTTTTTGTCATACCTTTTGGGAGTATGGAATAATGAAATTTGCTTCAGCTCGGTGGCGGTGAAGTTTAGGGGTACACTCCGCTTGGCTCTCAATCTTTTCAGCAACTTCTTGCCAATTACGGTAACCCTGCCATCTAACTTTACCACATAAAACTGATCGTTGTACTTCCGGTGCAGCCGCATGGCCTTTTTTTTAAGCTTACGGATGCGGAGTATCACCCGGTACTGTTTCAATCGGATTGCAAGCATCCTGAAACCAAGTTTAAAAGGGTTTTCTGTCATTACCTCTCTTTCAGTGCCTGTGTGGTTAGGCGGGTTAGTATAGTATCTGTTTTGGCTCTCACCTTTTTAAGCGTCTCCAGTGCATTCTCTTTCCCTGCTTTGCTTTTGGCATTCTGCACATCCTTGGTAAGCTCATCCGTAAGCATCTCAAATGCTTCGTACATAAATGAGAGCACCTTTCGGTTATCGCTTAGTTTCTCAAATGCGCTGGCATACTTGGCTGCCTCATCGGGCTTAATGGTGGGTTTTTCTCCATTCTTAAGCGACACAAAGCTGTCCAGTATGGTTTGTCTCAGCTCACTTAATGCCAGGTAACTGCTGTTTTTAGCAGTCTCCCAATCATCATCGCGAGCCCAGCGCTGTATGGTACTAACCGCCATGCCGGTGATGTCGGCAATGGTTTCAATGATGAATCCTTTTACGTAAAGCTCTTTCCCGTGCCGCTGTTTTTGGGCCAACACCTTGTCACTGTATCTCGCCATAGGTTTAGTATTGATCTGTCCAAATATCGGAACTAGCCAAATCATTTGTCAGAAAAGTGTTAACCCTTTCCTACTTTGTTACAACCCTTTCCTACTTTGTTACAACCCTTGTACATATTTCATAAAATCTGTTGCCTAGAATATATGTTTGTGGTGCATGTTGTAGTGCTTAAATTTTTAAGGATGGCAAAAAAAGAACGCGAGCTGCCCGAGGTATTAGAAATACCTTTTGTGATCTGTGATAATACGCTGAACCGGAAAGGTTGGCGTTTGCTGGTAGAAGGGATTGACCAGACCGGCTTTCTCAACAACCCTGTATGTGTGGTGCAGCACAATACGTGGGGTGTTCCTGTAGGAAAATGGAAGGACTTGAAGGTTGAGAACTCGGTTTTTACCGGAAAGGTTGAATTTGACCGAAACGATGAAGAGGCGGTTAGGTACTACTGGAAGTACAAAGACGGATATATGAATGCCGTATCATTGCACGTAATCCCATTAACAGAGAGCGAGGAGCCC
>CAZKPD010000001.1:0-920 GCA_964554585.1 uncultured Rikenellaceae bacterium | reverse complement strand
GGTATCCTACTATTGTTACCAGTGAATTATTAGAGATCAGCCTGGTTACCGTGCCGGGTCAAAAAAACGCGGTAAAACTATTTGCCCCCAACGGCGAAGATTACAAGCTAAGCCTTATTACTAACAAAACAGAAAACGAAATGAAAGAAGAGACAGATGCAACAAAAAATCTGCAAGCGCAGGTTGACGATCTGACCAGCCAGCTTTCGGCACAAAAAGCATTAAATGCCAAAAACTTGGTTCAGCTTCATGTGGCGCGTGGTGTGGTGCAGGATGCCGAGGTAGAAGCCCTGGAGCAGCTGGCTGCAGGTAACTACGAAACGGTAGAGAAGATGCTTGCCGCCCGCAAACCGGCAGAAGCTAATGGTGAAAAAAGACCCGACACGCAAGGGAAAGAGCTGGCCGATGCGGTTAAGGGGTTTGCTCAAGGTGCTTCTTCGGGCGAAAAGAAAGACCCCGAGCGCGACTCTTGGACTTACCTTGAATGGTTCAAGCGCGATCCGAATGGGTTGGCTCTTATGGCCCAAAACGAGCCAGAGAAGCATCAGAAGCTTCAGCAGGATTTTGCCGACTATGCTGCTAAAAATAACCTAGCGGTAAAATAGCCGGATTTACAAACCTTTAAATTAATCAGACAATGAAACGACTATTTGGATTTATCTTTTTGATGTTGGCCGCTGCCCTGGTGGTTGCCGAGGTGTTCTTCTCCGGAACATCGTTGACAGGACTGGGAGGTATTACGCTTGCCTTTGCCGCTCCCGTGGTGCTCGACACCCAAAAAATTGTGTTTCTATCCTCATTAAAAGAGGAGTACGAGCGTATAGAAACATGGCTGAACGAGGCCGAGGATTTGAGCATGTTCGTAGAGCAGGGTCAGACATTACGGTTCCCTGAGAGCGGGGCCGATCCTGCCGTGTACA